>NZ_JACVYG010000007.1:0-272101 GCF_014712245.1 Streptomyces sp. 5-10 | reverse complement strand
ACCCCAGCCCCTGACGGCGGTGACAAGCCCGAGGACACCCCGACCCCAGCCCCTGACGGCGGTGACAAGCCCGAGGACAAGCCCGAGGACAAGCCCGAGGACAAGCCCGAGGACAAGCCCGAGGACAAGCCCGAGGACAAGCCCGAGGACAAGCCCGAGGACAAGCTCGCCGAGCCCGGCGTCGACGCCTGATCCTCTCCACCCCTCAGTTCACATGCGGGTCGGCTCCGCAGCCACACAAGGGATTTGAAGATGGTGGGCAAGGAACAGTCCGGACCGGGCGCGGCGGTCCCTGGTCCGGACACGTTCGACTTCGAGAGCTACATCTCGGGTGTCTCGTCGTTTCCGAAGTTCAAGCACACCGTTTACCTCGATCAGGAAAACGGTGTTGCACTGCTGAAGGTGTACGACGAATGCGAGAAAATCGCAGAGCGCGGCAAGGAAATCGAAGCCGAGCTGGATACCCGGTCGGAAAAGTCGGCACGATCGCTGGTCGACGATGAAATCGAGGAGCTGAACGAAGAGCTGGAGACCCTTCGGGAACGGGCTGAAGAACTGGAGTCCCGAAAGCTCGCCCTGGAAGAGCGGGTCAAACTTTCGGCTCTGACGTTCCACTTCCAGGTGGGTACGGCACAGAAGCTCGGGAGTGTGGTGCGCCAGGCGGAAAAGGAGTACCACAAGAAGCATGGCCGGGGCAGTGACGATGACCTGGAGTACATGGCGGGCAAGTTCCGGTACCAGCTGGAGGCTCAGCTGGAGGCGTACTGCACCGGAATCACGCTGGCCGACGGAAAGAGGATGGACCCACCTGGCCGGGCCGGGTTCAGTCGCCTCCTGGATTCATTGATCACCTCGGAGTCGGCGCGCCTGATGTCCGCGCTGAACGAAAACCTGGATTCGTCGGCGACATGGGCGGACCGCCTTGATGCCGGATTTCCTGGCGGAGGTTCTGACGTGGACGGACAACCAGTGGGCGCTTCCGGCGATCCGGACGGCAAGGTCGTGGAGTCTCCCCCCGCTGACCCTGCTGACCGGGGAGGAATCTGACTGGACGGATGAGCGCAACCGGCTGCTGGCGGTTGCGCTGACAGTCCTGGAGTCGGAGACGTGCAAAAACTGCGGAACTCCCGCATGGATCGGCCATTCGACAGATAACGCCATCGCCTTCAAGGTCGAATCGTCAGTCTGTTACGGATGTGCGGAGCTGGAAAAGGACCGGGAAGACCGCGAAAAACGCCAACGCAAGGGCTCTCGGGGCGAGGTGCGGTACGTAAGCCCGTACAACGTCTGGGAGAACGAGCCGCTTCCGTCCAGGCATGACTCCTATCTGGCGGAGATGGAGAAGGACCGGTAATGCCCTCTCAGTTCGATGCGGTGGCGCGGATCAGCGTCGACCTGAGAGGGTTCCGCGAGGCTTCGCAGCAGGTGACGAAGTCCGGCGGAGAAATGGAGCGGGTCTTCCGCAACCTGCACGGTGTGCTCAGCAAAATCGAGCCAGTTGAGAAGTCACTGGCAAACGAACTGAGCCGAACCATGCGGGTGTACCAGCAGATCTCATCGGCAGCCCGCGCATACGCTTCAGCCGTCCAGTCGCTGAGCCAGAATTCGGCAGGCGCGGCCAACGGCGCGAAGGTGATGGCGACAGCTTTTGAGAAGCTGCGCTCCTCCCTTGCCGCTGTACAGGGAATGTCCGAACGCGAGGCTTCGCGTATTCAGCGGACCTTGTCCTTGTATCAGCAGATGGCGAGCGTGCTGAACACGCTCGCGACCGCCCAGCAGCGGATGATGGCCGCGACGCAAGGTGCGGCGACCGCGCAGCAGCGAGCGCAGACGGCTTCGAAGGCAGCGACGGCCGCGCAGCAGCGGGCAGCGAATGATCAGCTTCGCATCCAGCGGGATATCGAGCAGGCGCGGGCCAGATCCGCTGCCTCCGCCCAGCGGGACGCACAGGCTCAGCACGCCGCGTCGCTGGGTATGACCGCGTTCGCCACGTCGGCGTCAGGCGTCCGATCTGCGCTTCAGGATCTGGAGGGCTTGTACTCGAATGTTGCGCGCGGACTGGGTCAGGTCGCCACGGCGGCTACGGCTGCTGCGATTTCACATGAGGCGGCGTTTGCTCAGATTGCTCGCGTCACAGAGCTGACGGGCGAACCTCTGGCCCAGATGCGGGCCGAGTTCGAGAAGCTGGCCAACGTGCTGCCGGTCAGCTTCGAGGAGGTCACCCGCATCGGTCAGCTGGCCTCGCAGACGGGTGTCGCGAACGAACAGCTGGTGACGTTCACCGACACGGTGGTCCGGTTCTCGGTGACGACAGGGATCGCATCCGAGCAGGTGACACTGCTGTTCGGCCGCATCCGGACGATGCGGGACATCCCTCTGTCGCAAATGGAGAATTTCGCCTCGACGGTCCTGGCGCTCGGCGTGGCGTCGGCGTCAACCGAGGACGAGATCCTTAAGGTCACCGAATCGATCGCCACGGTCACGGACCTTTTCGGCCTGTCGACGCAGGCGACGCTCGGCCTGTCATCGGCGCTGGCGACACTGCGTGTGCGACCGGAGCTGGCGCGCGGTGCGCTCACTCGTGTGCTGGGTGAGCTGTCGAACGTTGCGGCCGAGGGCGGCTCGAAGCTGACGTTGCTGGCGAACATCCTGGGTGAGACCGAGGATGCGACGCGGAACCTTGTCCAGACGAACCCTGATGAGTTCTTCCTGAAGTTCATCAAGGGCATGGGCGGCACGACAACCCGGGCGGGCGAGCTGCGCAGGACGCTGGCATCGCTGGGCGTTGACGCCGTCCGCGACGTGGATGTGATCTCCCGTCTGGCGAACAACTACGACACGCTGGCCGAGCATGTCGGCCGGGCCCGGGTGGAGTTCCTTCTAGGGAACAAGCTCCAGAAGCAGTCCCAGACGATCTTCGATACGACCCGCGTGAGGATCGACAACCTCAAGGACGCCTTCAATACCCTCCTCGCCAACGCGGGCAAGCCACTGGCGGCGGCGCTCGGCCTTGCCGCTACCGCCCTCACAAAGATCGTCGAGATCCTGAACCGGGTCCCCCTCGGCATCCAGGTCTTCGGCGGCCTGACCATCGCCGCCGCCGCATTCGGTGTAGCGCTCACCGCCCGCCAGATTCTGATCGCGAAAATGTTGCGCGCCACGGTCGCCTTGACGCAGGCGCAGCGGATCCTCGGGCAGTCGACTTTCACCCTGCGCACCGCATTCTCGGCGCTGAACCAGGCGCAGGCGGGAAGCGTTGCCACTACAACCGCTCAAGCCAGGGCCACCGCCGCCGCAGCGGCAGCGCAGACCGCAGCAGCACAGCAGATGGCACGGGCCACGGCCGCCGCCCGTACCGCCAACACCGCATCGGCCGGGACCAGCACGGCTGCCGCGCTGTCTCCGGCGGCTGCCGCGACCGCCTATCAGGCGCTGGCTGCCCGGCAGGCAGAGGTGGCGGCCACGGCAGCCCGGGTCAACTCGGCACTCTCCGCATCCAGTCTGGCCGCCGCGAACACCGCCACGGCGGTCCGTAACGCGGGTGTCTCGATGACGGGCCTGGCGAATGTGCAGCGCACATACGGGGCGGCCGTTGCGGTGACGGCCGGATCTCAGGCCAAGATGGAGCAGGTCTACCGGCAGACCACGGCATCGGCCACGGCTGCCACCGCCGCGAACACGGCAGCCGCAGCCTCTACGACGGCCGTGGGGACGGCGGCAACGTTCACGGGCCGTGCGCTTCTTCTTCTGAGGACGCACTGGGTGGCCGCACTGGGCATCATCGGCCTGGTGGGTGTGGCGCTGTCGGGCGTGGTCAGCGCCTTCCAGGGGACACAGGATCAGATCTCCAAGACGGCCGACGAGGCATTCAGTGCGGTCGGCGGCATGGATGCCTACAACAAGGCGCTGGCTGCGGATACGGCCGCTGCGGAGCAGGCCAGGGGTGGCCTGGCCGGGATCCAGCAGGGCCTGAAGGAGTCGGGCCGGGTCGCGACGGAGACCGGGACGTTCTATTCCACGCTGACGTCGCATACGCGGGACCTGGCGGGGGCTGCTGGTGAAGAGGCGCGGCAGCGGCTGCGTCTGGTGCAGCAGCAGAAGCAGTCGATCCTTCTGGCTCAGGGCACGGAGGCTTCTCTCCGGTCGCAGGCTCAGGGTCAGGGCGCCGCAGCGAAGGCGGCTCGTCAGCACCTGGATGACCTCGGCGCTCTGACCCAGGAGGAGAAGAAACTCCAGGCCGCGCTGGGTGGAACGACGCTGGCAATCGGCGACGAAACCAAGCAGCTGATCCAGAACCAGTTCCAGCAGACGATCCTGAAGTCGGGGATGCTGGATACCCGGAAGGATTACGAGCGCCTGTCGAAGGCGATCAAGAAGTCCGGGTTCAAGGCCGAGGACATCGCCGGTCAGGACGCGGGGAAGTCCCTGGGGAAGATCCGTACCGAGCTGAAGAGCCTCCAGAAGGAGTACGACCGGCTGGACCGGCAGTACCTGTCGTCGCGCGGCAAGGACGGCGACCCGGGTACCGCGAAACGCCTGAGGAAGGAACGCGATGCTGTCGCCGCCAACATGGACGCGTACCGGACTCTCGAAACGTTCGTGGGCAAGACGTCGTCGGCGTTCGACAAGGCGAAGCGCTCAACCGACATCCTGACCGCCCTCGGCCTGGACCCGCTGGGGGATTCCGCGAAGAACGCGGCGGACGGGTTGCAGACCACGGAGGAGGGTGCGGACGCCGCTGTCAAGGCGATCGACAGTCTGGCCGAGGCGTACAAGGGTTTGATCAATCCGGCCGACGCGTGGCAGAAGGTGAACGAAAAGGGCAAGGCGTCTATTCAGTCGTTCACGGCGGAACTCCAGAAGCAGGCGAACGCGCAGGCCGAGTACGCCAAGAATCTGGCGATCCTGTCGTCCCAGGGCTATGGCTCGCTGGTGGATCAGCTGAAGGAGATGGGGCCGCAGGGTGCGCAGGCCGCCAAGGAGCTGGTGAACGGGTCAAAGAAGGAGCTGGACAAACTTGAGGGGATCGCGGTCCAGGCGGGTGCGGGGTTCCAGAAGGCACTGGCCACCGCCTTGTCCTCGGTGGAGACACTGGACGTGGGGAAGAAGACGGCGGCGTCCCTCAGCAAGGCGATCAGTACGTCGCTTCAGTCGATCGCCTCAACGGGCGGCGACTTCTCGGCCGCATCGGGACAGATCGTCCAGATCGTCGACCTGATCAACAAGAAGACGATTACCCCGAAGATCGGCATTGACGTGGTCGGCGCCCTGGGTGACCTGGAAAAGCTCAAGGCCGCGATCGATGCCGCCTCCAAGAGCGGGACCCTGGACGCCGAGGGCAAGGCCACTTTGAACACGCTGCTGTTCGACACGGCCCTGGCTCAGCTGAAGTCGCAGGTCAAGGGGATCGAGGAACGGCACGAGGTCGACGCCAAAGGTAAGGCCCAGCTGGACCCTAAGGGCTACCAGGAGGAGATGAACAAGCTGCGGTCCAGCACTGCGGCGAAGGTTCTTCAGGGGTACCTGGACGCCAAGGGTAAGGCTCAGCTGGATGACGAGACGTTCCGGACAAAGATCGGCCAGCTGGCCGCGCTCGTCCTTACCAAGGAACAGCAGAAGCAGTTCGACCTGAAGGGTATCGCCCGGATGGACGACGCGGAGTTCAAACGGCTGCTGAACCTGCTCAAAGCGACCGTGACCGGGACGAACTCCTCCGGTGCCCTGAACCCCAAAGGAAAGGCCCAGCTCGACAGCAAGCAGTTCAAAAACGACCTCTGGGGCCTCAGGGGGCTGAGCCAGGACACCCGCAAAGGCATCGAGGATCAGCTGAAGAACATTCAGCCCTCGGTTGCCACAGGTACCTTCCAGCAGCAGCTCGGCGGTCTGGTGCAGGCGGCCAGCCGGACAGGCTCCAGCATCCAGGCGGCCCTGTCCCGCACCGCGACAGTCAATGTGGTGTACCGCAACGCCAACAGGCCCCCTCCCCGGACAGCACAGGCGGCGACCGGTGGATGGATCCGGGGGCCCGGCACGGGAACGTCGGACTCGATCCCGGCCCGCCTGTCGAACGGCGAGTTCGTGGTCCGTTCCCGGCAGGCAAAGCGCCACGCTTCCCTGCTGGAGGCGATCAACCGTGGGCGCCCGTTGCCGAAGCCAGTAGCCGCGCCGCACCCGGGTTTGTCGTACGCCCGCGCCGAGCACGGATCCCGTGCAGGCGGGCAGGCGGGCCGGTCTCCGCGCAAGCTCGTCGGGGCGATGGGCCGGGACACCCTGAAGCGAGTGGAGGGCCGGGCTGATGTGCGATCCGGCCCGATTATCAATGTGAACAACACGTATCCGCGCTCGGAGCCGACGTCCACCACGATCAACCGTTCGCTGGCGTACGCGGCTGCCCTGAACGGCACCATGTGACACGACTGCGTCGCGTCACCCTGATCGACTTGATCACGGGGGCGCCCCCGGTATTCAGAGCAGCCGGTGTTTCCGTCTGAACGCCTCCCCTGGTCAGATCGTCTCTGTAGTGCTGTAATTGGCCGCCTGTTTTGTCCACATAGCTGCGTATTCGGATCCAGGTGTGGCCAGCAGGGAGTGGTGGGTGCCTTCTTCGGCGATGCAACCGCCGTCGAGAACAATGATGTGGTCAGCGCTCCGGGTGGAGCCGAGCCGGTGAGTGATCAGGATGACAGTGCGGCCGTCGCTCAGCTCCCGGATGCGGTTATACATCGCTTCCTCCGCACGGGGATCCAGGGCGGAGGTCGGTTCGTCACAGATGAGCAGGGGGGCGTCTTTTCGGTAGAAAGCCCTCGCGGCGGCGAGCCGCTGCCATTGTCCGGGAGACAGATCGCGACCACCCCACTGAGAAGGGGAAAGGTAGGTGTTGAGCCCGTCAGGGAGCTGGTCGATGAGGGTATCTACTCCAGCTGCGGCGGCTGCTACTCGCACTGATGCGTCGTCACCGGGGCCTTGCCCAAGGGTGATGTTCTCGCGGACAGAGGTCTGCCAGCGGGCGATGTCCTGGGGAAGCATCGCCAGGTGGGACCAGATCTGATCGGGATCAGCAGTGGCAAGGTCGACGTCATCCCAGGTGACCGAGCCGCTGGTGGGCACATAGAGACCGGCCAGGAGTTTGGCCAGGGTTGATTTGCCTGCTCCGTTGGCACCGACAATGGCCAGGACTTCACCACGGCGTACGGTGACGGAGATGTCCTTAAGTGCAGGTTTACTGCTCCCGGAGTACGCGAAGGTGACGTTGTTCGCGCGGATTACTTCCGGATGCCGGGGGACAGGCGTTTTGCCCTGATGGGTTCGATCCTGGCAGTCGGTGAGGAAAGTGGACCAGTCACCGAGATAGAGGCCGACCTTATAGGTGGTGTGTATACCGGTGATGAGCCCGGTCAGCAAGGCGCGGCTGGTAGTGATGGCCACCAGGGCGGTTCCGGCAGAGGCGAGGGGTACGTTGTCGGTTGTGACAAGGGCGAGCAGGGCGGCGTAGACCAGGAGCATGGCGGTGCCAGCGAGAGCGTCGCCAAGGAGCTGACACCGAGCGGTGCTGCGACCGATGTCAGCGGCATGGACCTCCAGGCGTTTGACGACGTCGGTGAACTGACCGAGGAGCCAGGGGCGCATGGTGGTAGCCCGGACGTCCAGGGCGGTCTGCCTGCCGGAGGCGTAATACATCAGGGTGTGGCGTAGGCGACGGTCGGCGAGGACATGCCGTTCGGCACGGTGTGCGGCCCGTGCCGCGTAGATGGCCGCCGCGCCGCGAGGAACGACGGCGAGGATCAGCAGTGGTGCCAGGATCCAGTGGAGTGCGGCGAGAGCACCTGTGGCGGCGATGATGCCGACCATGGCGGCGACAAGTGCCGCAAGGGCGTCGATCATGAGATGGGCGTCCTTGGAGGCACGGTTGGCCGCTTCGCTGTGATCGCACCAGGCCGGATCGTCATACGCGGCGAGCGGGACGCGGGTGGCGGCCTCCAGGTACTGGATTTCGGCTCGTCCGTCGACCTTCGGCCCGAGGGAAGAGGTGACGGACAGGGTCTTGGCGGTGGCCAGGGAGCGGGCTATGGCTACGGAGGCAACCAGGGTCAGCGAGGGCAGCGCATCGTGGAGCCGGTCGGCGAGGGGGCCAGTGGCGAAGAGCTGGGCGAAGGCACCGCGAGTGGCGTAAAGGCCGACAGCGGTGAGGCCGCCCCAGATCAACTGGAGAGCGGTCAGCCAGAGAACGGCGGCCCGGTCAGCCGCCCACGCCAGGCGCAGAGCGTCGGCGGCGAGTTCCGGTATGCGCCTGACCATCGTAGACGCTGAGTGGGCGAGAGCATCATCATGCCGCTCCTCGCTCACCGTATATTGCGGAAAGAGAGCTGCGGCGGTCCTTTCCGGACGTCGGGTGATCCGGGCAAGGAGGCGGGTGCGTAACCGGACAGCGGGAGCACTCGGAGGCGATGACGTTTTTTTCCTGCGCAGGATGTCTGTCACGCACAATTCAACGCGTGCACCCATACGGGTGGTTGCGGGGGCCAGGGGTGGCGGTGGGTGGCGAATTTCAGTTCGAGGTGTCCACCCAGAGGACCGGCACATAAGGCCACACCCGGTCCTCGTCAGCCTGTCCGATCACGGTGGCGTCGTCGGTTTCGATCCAGGCGTGCGGGCTGGGGGGAAGGAGCGATACACCCAGAACCCATCGGGTACGACGTCCAGTGAACGCCGATGCGAAGTGGACCCCAAGGGACTCTTCGAGGCAGGCGACCCGTCCCGGCCAGAGCCGGGCGGCGTGGCGTACGGCCGCGTGTGCGGTCTGAGCCTGCGCGATGGTGGCGGGGCGTCCAGGCAGGCGGACAGCAGCCCGCGCAACGGCGATGGTCCATCGTATGGGCGCGCACCGTAACAGGACGAGGGCGAGCGCGAGGCCCGCGTAAACGGCAATGCGACCCCGAGTGCGGTCGGCGTCTGTGGTGGCGGTACGCACGATGCGTTTGCCGCTGGGGGGCAGGGTGCGCACGGCAGGCCCCAGGAGCTGGGCCCGGGAGAGTTCGGCAACAACACGACCGAGGTCCGCGCGCACTTCGACTGCGTTGTTGCCACGGGCTGCCCAGTAGGAAGTCACGATGTCGATAGCGACGTGCGCAGGAGTGCCGTCGGTGATCAGATTCCACAGTTGGGTACCGACCGGGTCAAGAGTGCGCCATCGACCTGAACCGGTCCGAGTGTCCAGGATGGCGGTACCGTGGACCGTTTCGGTGAAGTGGACACCGCTCATGCCAACCTGCCCTCTGGGGTCTGTTCTGTAAGTCCCGGACTCCGGAGTCGCGCTGAGGATGGCGTAGTTTCCCACCAGCGTTCGCGGCGGGTATCCAGGGTGGCGAGCCACAGCTCAGCGGCAATGAGGTAATGCAAGGCGCTGACAGGAGCGTGTTCGCCACGCGCGGCGCTTTCCAGTGCGGCCCGTATGGCGGTGGGATGAATGAGCCCGGAGGCGGCCAGCCGGGAATCACCCAGGATGATGCGCAGGGTGGGGATATTGGCACGGAGGCCCAGGTGGAAACTGGCATCCATGGGGGTTTTGGTGCGCCGGTCGAGAAGAAACCTGGGCACCATAGGGGTGAGTGCGGCGCGAGCGAGGGGCTTGAAGTCACCCAAGGGCTTGCGATCCCAGCCAGGAACAGCCAGGCAGGCGTCTACAACTGGGGTGTCGAGGTAGGGGGCATGGATGGGCAGACCCCACATCTGCTGCGAAATCTGGTTGTAGGTAGCATGCTCTTCCCCCATTCGCTCCAGGGCGATCCGTTCGTGGGAAGAACCTCCTTGATCCCCTGCACCAGTGGGCCACAGCAACCCCTTCTGAACTGATCGAGCGTCCTGCCGGAGATGCGCCAGCCGGACGTGTCGGGAGGAGGGAAGTCGCTGGCATCAAGGCTGTCACCGAGATATTCCGTGACGTCGACAACCGCCATGGTGGCGCACTCTCCCGCCGGGCCGTTATTGCTCAGTTGGTCGATGCAACCGCCATACTCGATTCCTGCTCTTACACCGAAGCCACCGGCCGTGAACTGTTCTCCGCCGTCGCCGATCTTGGCAGTGTGGCTGGGTGGATGAGTTTTGACGCCGGTATGCACCAGAGTGCGCAAAAGCTGTTCATCACTGCCCTCCACGCAGCATCCGAGGGTGCAGACAAGGCAGTTGGGGCTCACATTCTTCAGTGCATGGCTCGCCAGATGTCCCATCTTGCGCACTACAGCGACGCCCTGGACCTCGTTGCTCTCGCTCAATACGGAGGACGCAGGCAAATCTCTCCAGCGACCAAGTCCATGCTCGCCGCCCTTGAATCCCGCCTCAATGCCATCCTGGGACACCTGGACGAAAGCGAGCGGGCGGCTGGTCGGGCTGAAGAACTTTTCACCCTGATCGACCCGGCCGAGGAGCCACCCCACATGGCTTTCTTCGATGCCGCTGAGCTCTCCGCCACTCTGGGGGTCGCCCATCAGATCGCCGCGAGGAAAAGCGAGGGTTCTCACCGCACTCGGCGAGCCGATAAATCTCTCGACCTCCTGGGTCGAGCCCTTAATCTGCGCCCTGAACATCGCACGCGGTCAAAAGCATTCGACCATCTCGCCCTCGCCCGAACACACTTGGTCGCCAGTGAGGTCGGCGGCGCACACCAGGAGACCGGCTTGGCGTTGACCCTGTTCGGAATGATCAATTCCAAACGTGTGGCGGATCGCCTCATTGAACTCCATGACGAAGCTGCTCAATATTCCCAGGTAGCCGAGGTGGCCGATCTGCGGAGCCGGATCAAAGTCAGCATCACTTCTTCGGATGGAGAGGTCGCCGGGCCTTGAGTCCCCGGCGGCGGAGCGGGTCATGTCGCTGCGGGTCGACGGCGACCACGGTGGTGATGGGGTCCATGTCCTCGGGCAGCTCTCCGAGGCCGACCCAGTGGGGCATGAGCCACCTGGTGATGAACTGGGTGCGCTGGTTGGGGCGTCCGGGTCCCACGCGGAACTTGTGGAAGTGCCCTGCGCGCTGATGTGCGGCCCGCTGTACTCCGGAGGGGGTCCCAGGTCCAGGCGCGGTCCGCCCGGCTGCCCTGCGAGCCGCGTGCAGCCGTGGGCCGATCCTCCAGCCGATTTCCACCCAGAAGGGGTTCCGGTCACTGGGCGCCTTCTTGCCGCGTTTGACGGTTGAGGGTTTAACGGCCTGAGGTTCCACGGCATCCCGGTTATCGCAGCACAGGTAAATGAGAATCCCGAGGGCGGGCCTGAGGATTTCTTCGATGAGATTCCATACACGGCTTCTTTGCTTCGGGTCATCCGGGATATACATAGCTTCGACTCGTTCGCCTGCGAATTGAACCGCGTCTTCGAAGGTGAACTCTTTAAGGCTTGTTGGAATATAAAGCCGCATATATGCCTGGCCCCGGACTTCCCCGGTATCCAGGTCGAGGAGGTCGATAACCATCAGCAGACCCAGACCTTCAATGTCTTCATTGGTAAACGTCTGCTGGTCAGGGTTGCTGTTGAATCCGTAGACGAAGAATCCACGGACCAGCCCCTCGTTGGAATTCAGGGTGATCGGCCAGGGTTCCGGCAGGACGACCAGGGGGTTGATGTGAGAAAGGTGAGCGAAAATGTTACCGGGCAGCTTGTCGTAGGTTGATCGATAGAGTTCCTGTGCCAGATAATCGTTGAGGTCATAGGTCACACGCCCGTTCTTCGCCCACATCCGGTACACGCCTACCTGTGCAGACATGTCCACGTAGTGTGCGTAATCAGCGTCGCTGATTCCCGGCTTCGAAACAGGAGTGATCTTTTTCCCTGAAGACATCTGATCCAGCATGGGAACAAGCCATTGATGCCTGCTCCGGATCGCATCTTCCCGCCCCTGGAGCGCTTCGGCGAAAATCTCAGTGACTTCATTCGCCTTCAGTCCACGTGAGTGGCGGGACGCTGAAGCGGCTTTCTTCCCCACGGCTCTATTCCCTTTCTTCGCCCGGTTCGTCGTTATCGAACCTGAGCATGCTCAATGCTTCAGAGTGGCGTCCTTCATCGGATCGTACTCCCGCCATCCTGCGGCCGATCTTCCGGTACTTATCCACCTGTTCTGTGCTCTTCCAGTCACCAGTGATTGCCTTGATGTCCGCTGCCGAATATCCCTTAGCCCCCAGGTCAGTTGGCACACCGGCCCGGAGCCCGTGAGCTGTCACATCATCAGCTACATCAAGTTTGGCCTGGCGGGCGAGGCGCTTGACGATCAAGTTGATGGCGACAGGGGTAAGGCCATAGCCTCCTTTCTTTCCGATCGGCCTGACCTGATCCCACTTGTTCACGTTACGCAGAAGCGGCATATTCCATCCGCCTTCGCCAAGTTCCACGAGAGCGTCAATCCACTTTCGGACAGCCCGTACACACCGTGGGTCATCAATTTCGTATTCTTTACCGCCCTCTTTATCGTTCTTGCTCACCCGCTTCCGGGCGACGATAAGCTTTGGTGTAACGAATTTGATGTCATTGATCCGCAGCTTGGCCAGCTCGGACCGGCGGGCCCGCATGTAGTAGCCGAGCATGAGCAGGACAGTGTTGCGCAGACCGGCGAGGGTGTCCTCCGGGCAACAGGCCACCATCGCGCGCAGCCGGACGAGGGCCAGTGGGGGCGAAGATTTTTGCTCGTACCCAGCCTCGTTCCACTGATGCCGGTGATCCGCGTACCGCTGGAGGGCCGCCTCCTGGCTGGGGGTGTCCTTGTGACCGGCGCGGGCATTCATCCACCGGATGGCGGCCACGGTCAGGCGGACCGTGCCGGGATCAACCCACTTCCGGCAGAGATAATCCACATAAGAGATCAGATTCTCCTCGGTGGTGGGCGGCCCCGGGGTCCGGCCATCGTTCTTCAGGCACCAGTTGGCGAACGCCGTCCACCGCTCGGTGTAAGTCCGCCGAGTGTTGACCCGGCCCGAGTTGGCCATGGACTCGGCGGCTTCGGGTGTGAGCTGCCGGTTGATGTCGAAGGGTGTGGCAGGGAGATTCGATTCATCGTCGTCAAGCAGCTCGACATCGACGACATCGTCACCAATCGGGATGGCAGGCAGCTCGCTCATCCGGCGCCACCCGGGGTGGGGCCGGTCGGCGGTTCACTGAGCGGAGCAAGGGCGGCATAACAGTGGGTGCATACCGGAAGAGCGTCAGTGATGTCGGCCTCGTAACCTTGCCCCGAAGCTCCGGGTGTGACCACACGGAGCAGATGACCCGGCTCGGCGGCTGTCGTACACGCCCCTTGGCCGTCGTGGTAGAGACGGCAGATGCAACGGCATCCGCCGGGCCGGTGCTGTTCCCATGTGAAAAGCCATGTCTTTGTCAGGTAGAGCACGGGGTGCTCGGGCTTATCGGCCGGATCTGTCAGGAGTGCACCTTGGTCTCGGCGCGGGAACTGTCGCATTTTTCGCCCATATGAACCCACACGCAGGGGCGCCCTATTCAAAGCTGTTGCCGTAGAGGTTGTTCAGTTCCAGATTCAACGCATTCAAATCTGGATGACCAGCGATGACAAGCCCGTTCTGTGCACTTACCGCAGCTTTCGCCGATTCGCCAACGCGCTCAAAGGCTTGGCCGACCTTGCGCATGTTCTCGGCGATGGACTTCAGGTCGGGATTACGCTCTGGTTCAAGCGGCTCGCTCACGGGCGCACCTCGAAGACCTCGGCGACGGCGCCATCGGACTCGCGGACCTCGAAGCGGCCCGTAGCAACGGCGATGGCACCTCCATGACCGAACGCCAGGTCGCACCCATCGAACTCCTGCCGGTCGAGCCACACGCCGTCAAGGTCCGGTGGCAGGAATCCTGGCGGTAGGTCGGACGCCGGGCGTACAACGACGTAATCCGGGATGCTCAAGAGAACTCCTCGTTCAGGTGGTGGCGACGATGACACGGAACAACGAAGGCGAGCGGATTGCGCTGCACAGCATCGTGTACCGCGAAGTCGGATGGCTGGAAGACGGAGCGGAAGTATGTGACGAGATCCCGGTCTGTGGTTTCTGTGTCCCCAGGCACTCGCACTACCAGCGCCGCGAGGATGTCCCGGAGGGGCCGTGTCACGTGCTTCGTTCTGAGCGCGCCGCATAGCACTCGATACGGCGGTCATGCGGCACCCCCGCCGGAACTGGTGAGACTTGACGCGACCCGGCATTCCTGGCAGTCCCGCAGGTCGCCGGGGTGAGGGGTGCCCCATGCGTCGAGGTGGTCAAGCACCTCCGGGGGCTGGAAGGCGGTTCCTTCGATGAAGCCAGGCAGGGACTCCCCGTCCGGGCCATAGTGCCAGCCGTCCGCGTCGGGAGTGGTCATGGCGCCTCGCTCGGCTCGACCACCCGGCGGACGGTGTGGGTTCCATCGGTGTGGCGGACGATGGTGTCGCCAAAGTAAGCGATGATGCGGCCTGCCCCCTCGTTGAAGCGCAGCCCGACCGTGATGAGGTCACCGCCCAGATACCGCATGCATGGCTTGGCGAACACCCCGGCCCTGTCGAGCCAGTCGTCGAGCGCAGGCAGGGTCTCCTTGGTCAGTAGGCGCGTCTCGTACACGTCGTCGTTCATCGCGGAGATCACGTCGACATGGGTGAGGGCGATGCCACCCGCGTGACCGTCGACCTTCACGATGGGCTCACCGTGGCCGAGCGTCCACGCCCTGGAGCGGGTGCAGGTCTGGAGCCGCCTTTCGCTGGGGTGCCCCTCCGGACGGGCGCCGGGGTAGGCCATCACCGGGGTGCCGACCGGGTGGTTGGCGTTCCACTGCTCTGCGTCCACGACGCTCTCCTTCTCCTTGCCGACAGGCCCTCAGTATAGCTTTCCCTAAGGACAGTTAGGGAAAGTAACATGCTTGTTCGATTCCCTCACACATGAACATGTCAATCTTTCACAGAGTGTGAAAGAAGCCGGAGGCAGAGGTTGACGGGCCCCAAAACTTCGGGCAAAGTTTTAGGTACCTTAAACCGATGGGAGGGCTCCACTGTGGGGCGCATCGACGTCTACGAGTACGACGAGATCTGTGGCGCTCAGTGGGTCGGGCGCTTCGACAACGCCTCCGCCGAGACGTTTGTGAGCGCGGCCAGCCCGCAGACACCGTGCTGGGACACACGCTCAGCAACGAGGCCCAGCACGGCAGAGACGCGGGAAGTCAAGGAGCTGCACCGCACCGAGGACGGTCAGTGGGTGCGGCACGAGTGGGTCGGGGTGCAGCACAGCAAGGACGGGCCGAACCGCCCGACCAAGTGCTGGTACATCTCCGGCGAAGAGGCCAGGCAGTGGCTCCTGACGGAGGGGCACCACGATGCCGTTGAGAAGTACTTCGGCAAGCCCGGGGAGGCGAGGCCCGCTGTCGGCGGTCGCCCGGCAATCGGCCCGAAGCGCAAGGTCAACCTCAGCGAGCAGACCCTGGCCCGCGTGGCGGCCTACCGTGAGCGGAACCCCAAAGGCAACAAGACCATGCCGGAAGCCGAGGCGCTGCGCCTGCTCATCGAGGCCGGGTTGGATCTATGGGAGAAGACCGCCTACCTGAAGGAGATGGAACAGGAGGGGAACAACCAGCGGATTGCGGATCTCCCCGTCGGGAGGACCGCGTACACCGTCCCGTGGGCGATGTTCCTCGACCCGGAAGGGCGTGTCTGGCTCAACCCAGAGAAGAGCATCAGTGAGTCGAAGTCCGGCACGGTGGAGGTGCGGATCAGTCGAGGAACAGACGGCTTCCGCGTCTGGGCACCTTCGACGTTCAATCCCCGCAGGCTCCTCGTAGGGGTCAAGGCGGCAGCAGAAGGCAGCCTCCCCGTCGTGCGGACGAATTTCGAAGTGCCCCGATAGCCTGTCGCCGCGCCGATCAAGCCACGCACTGGACTGAACCTGGCCGTCGAAGGGATGAGGCATGAAGGTAAGACGAATTGACCTCGACGACGAGGAGATGCCGGAGCGTGTCCTCGTCGACCTCTCTCACGATGAGGCCGCGTATCTGGCGCTGCTCCTCGGAAGGCAGGCGCCCAACGAGATGAACCAGGTCATGCCAGGCGGCTCCAGCCAGGGCAGTGCGGTCTACAGGGGACTGACAGGTGGCCTCTTCAATCGGTTCTATGAGGACGGAACCGACGGCGCAGCCGAAGCAATCCGAGCACGTTCGTGACTGACGCCATGACTATGGCCGTCGACACCACACACAGGAGAGTCGTGAGCGACATCACTGGACAGAGCGCCGATGAACTTGCCGAGCAGAAGGCCATGCAGGACCCTCGCCTGCGCTGCCTCCTCCTCAAAGCCGCACCTGACCGGGACCTCTACATCGGCTGGTCCCGGGTCTGCGAGAAGCCTGCCGGGGCGTGGGCCCGCAGTGAGGCCATCGAGTACGGTTTTCCACCCTCGCGTCTTGATCGGGTCGACAAAAACGGCACCTCGGCGATGCACGGCGAAGGCGCCTGGGACTACCCCGGTTTCATCGCCGAGCAGCGCGGTTGGCTCAACAGGGACAAGCTTGGTGACTACGCCCTGGCCTGGCTCGATGGCCGGATGGACGAGGCGTTCGATCTTCTGGAACCGCTCGACGGCGAGAGCGAGGTGCGACGGTGACCAACCTGTCCGGCGACACGGAGACGAGACCAAGAGCAAGGTGCTGATGGCCCGGGATAAACATGGCCACCTGAAGCCCATCCATATCGTTTGAGCCTGGTGCGCGATGGTCTCGATGATCGCGACCGGGAACGATTCACCGAAGGAGAGCCGTGCCCTCCAGCGAGAGCCGCCACTACGAAGTGCACGCCTACAGTGCTGGCGGCGCGGCGCTACGCCTCACGCCCGGCACCGATGGGCCCGACTATCTCACCGCCGACAACATCTTCGATGCGGTCCGGCTCCTCACCACTGTGCCGCATATGGCTCGTTCGGTGTGGGAGGGCGGCGAGACCGAGGAGGCACCGGTCGCCAGGATCGAGTTGGTGCACGTGGGTGAGGTCACCGGCCCACGTGGCGGCCACCGGGGATGGTCCGTTCCGCTCGAAACGATCATCCGCTGACCATCTGCCTCGACAGCAAGAGGACTCTGTGGTTGTACCGCGTCAGACCCAGCTCACTGTCGGCGAGTATGAGCAGATCGAGAGGAAGGTAAGCCAGCCCCCCACCCAAAATGCTTTGCGTGACGCCATTGGCGGCTACGTTACCTGCGCCGCCCGAACGGCCGTTCTCTTGCACCGCCACGGCTTGATCAGCGCTGACGACCGCCGACTCACCCCGCTGGGCTGGAAGGTACGCGGAGCCCTTGCTGTCCGACCCGGCACTCTGGGCTCCCGGGTCGTGCAAACCTTGATCGACGCGGGCCTCGTCTGGAAAGAACTTCCCGGGCGCGGGGGGCTGAGGGGCACCTTCACTGTCGACAGTGAAGACCCGGATTCTTCTGTCTTCGTCACCTGCCGAACCCTCAACGGTGCGCCCGACGTCAACGCCTTGGCGGCAGCGGAGCAGGTCTTGATGGCTACGGGGTTCCAAGTGCAGAGAGTCGTCGATATTGTCCAGCGACTACTGGTTACCGAGGACAAAAGGTGACGTGACGCAGACCCGCCCGGAGCTGACGCCGGTCCGGCCTCAGCCGACTTCTGCTCTGCCGTCGAAAGCGGTCAGATGGCCAGTGAATTGGGAATTACGAACCGCGCACGTTCGTGCAGCTCTCGCGCCGTTCGGTTCTTGAGGTGGGGATGCAGGGAGTGGAGCATGGTCACCATGTGCTGATCCACCTGGCCTGATTTTATCGTGGGGTATTCATCAAGAACCTTGCTCCAGTTGGCGCACGCCGCCTCCAGGTGACCAGCTTTCAATTGCCTTTCGGCCAGCATGGAAGTGAACCGCATTCCACTCCGCCTGCTTTCATTGCCGCTGACACGAAGACGGAAATGGTGTCGAAGGGAATCTATGCTCCCTTTTGTGTCGCCAAGGGCATTTCTAACCTGGGCTTCATGGTAAGCCAAAGTGGCTGGTGAGTATCCACCGAAAGTACGCGCCGTACTTTCCGCCTTCTCTATCGCAGAGTCGGTCTCCCGGAGAAAGTGATAAGCCGCCCTCTTATCTCCTCGTACCGCATGGGCATGCGCCTGCTGTCCCGCCAGAAAGGCGCGCATGCGGGGTGTGGCGTTCGGTGCTGCGGCAGCGGCGGCATCTGCCAGACGCACTGCGGGGGACCCGTTGCCCAGGTCTGTGGCTTGCACTGACATGCCACGCAGGATGTGGCAATAGGTGGAATGGTTGTCGCTTGCTCCGGCTAGCTCCAGGCCCTTCACGTAATAACGCTGAGCCAACCCGTGAAGCCCTTCGTCTACTGCCATCCATCCTGTTAAATAGCAGAGAAAAGAAGCAGCACCCATCATTTTCCTGCGCACAGCATCTGATGCCGGAGCCCGTAAATACGGCGCAACGGCATTCACCAGAAAGGCGGCAGCCATCGGCCTGGCATGCCGACCGCCGAATTCGTCATCCAGTGCGGACAGCCTCTCTGTCATGGCTGTGACCATTTCCACCTCGGGCGTTCCGACGCGTCGAGTTTCACCGGCTTGAACGGATTCCATTCTGCCGACCACGTCCGGCCATCCGGGCACCGTGAGCGCGACGGAAAAGAGGCTGGCGCTTATTACGCTGCGACGCGAGGGATCCATATCCTGCATACCCAGATCGATCAATCCTTCAACGGTATTCGGCTTCGCCGAAGTGGATTCCGGTGCCGGGAACCCCGCCTCGGCATGAGTGACTGAGCGGCCCAGCTTCCGGGAGAGAGCTTCCAGGATCAACGGGCGGGCCTCAGTCTTCGGGAAGTGGCCCCTGAGCCACTGGTGAACCGTCTGCGCACTGTACGCCCGGGGTCTCCCCCCTTCGGTGCCAACCCGGTTGACCTCCCGGGCGAAGTGCCCGAGGGTCCATCCTGTCTGCTCGAACAGTTGCCTCAGGTTCAGGTTGAGCTCCTGCCCCATGTCGCCGCGCCCCCTCGTCCAAAGCTTTTGAAGCTTTTGAAAACCGCCGCTCCCGTAACGGTACCGCTCCGGGCTGTAGCGCAGTTGCCTAGACGAAAAACCGGCCTGGTACGGGCCGTTGGCGCCGAAGAACCCGTGCCGCACATGAGGTACCCCCGCAGCCGCTCCGAACGGCCCGGGGGTACTGGCCATCAACGATGTGGAGGTTGACGACATGCGTGACCTTACCCGCCTCACCCGGGGCCGGAACGAAGAGCCCCGGATGACGATGCGTGTCTACACGGTGGCTTCTGACGGAGCGGTGACCGCGCAGAGCGCGACAGTTGACGTTCTCGTCGGAGAGGATGTCAATGCTTGCGGGCTGGGGCAGGCATGGCCGCCATGTCAGTGCCCTCGCCATCGTGGACAAGATGCCCCCAGCCGCCACTTACGGCACTGAAACGGCCGTCCGCCTGCGCCTCCCCCCGTGGCCGGGCGGACGGCACCTCCGTAGTGACCCCGGCCGTCAGCTTCTCGCACCGGACAGCCGGGGTCCTCGGAGTGTGACCGGACCGTAGGTGTCAGGCTTACTTGCCTAGGCTAGAATCGAGGCTGGTCAGCCGATAGCGGCTTTGTTGTTGATTTTCCGCCTGGCCAGCTTCCGCTCCTCCTGACGCCCAGGACAGGGGCTTGACACACTATTTTTGATCTGGTGGACGGCCCCTGAGATTCGGGCACAATGGCGCGCATGCCCTCCCGCCGCCAGCGCCGCCCCAAGGAACGGAAGGCCGAAGCGCCACTTCGCAGGCCCCCCGCTCCGCCCCTTGCGCTGGATCCGCAATCCCTGACAAGCCGTCTCCGGATACTCCACGAACAGGCCGAAGACCCTGACGTGGAGCGCATGCCCCCCGATAACGAACTGTGGGGAGTCCTGCTGTACTGCGAGCGCCGGGCTTCAGCTCTGCGCGACCCCCGGCTCGCCCGTGAGGCAGCCCTGCTGTGCGTGCATCTCTGGGAGTACGTCACTCAACAGCAGGATCTCCACAAAATCCGCGCCGCGCACCGGGCTCTGGATGCCGGTGCGACCTGGATCGAGCTGGCGGGCCCGCTTCGCGTCAGCGGCCCGAGTGGCGCCTACCAGAAAATACGCCGCCTTCGGGCTGCGGAGCTGTCTGCACTCCCCGAAGTGGGTCCGGTGCGCCGGACCCCCGAGGCGGTCGCCCGGGTTGAGAAGGAGCTGGCGGAGAGCGAACGCAAACGCAGGCGCAGCGGATTCGTCGTGGAGGAAGAGGGGGAGGAGTGGACCGCTCAGGCCCAGGCGCTGCTTCAGGTCGGTGAGTCCCTTCCCCGGGACGAGGCGGGGATTGTCGCCTTCTGGCTGGAGCAGATGGAGTATGACCTGGGCGAGGAGTCCCCCGCGCGAGCCATCGCGCATGATGTGCAGTCATTGCTCAGGGCCGTGGAGATCGCAGGAAAGCGCCGCGACGGTACGGGAGCGCCTGACGATGAAGCGGGCAAGGTGCTGGCCAGCGCACGGGCGTTCGTAGCAGGGCGCAGTAAGTGACGGACCGGGATGCGCTCACCGGAAGAGTCCAGTGAGCGCACAGCCTCGGCTTCGCCTCGTTCAGATCTTCCACATTATGTTGCGTCGTGCAGCCTCAAGCAGCTCGTCCACGTTCCTGATGGCATGCTCGATGCTGTCTCCCCTGGCCTTCTTCCTGGCGCCCTCCTTGGCTGCTTCGACCAGGTGACGCTTCGCGGCGGCCAGGTGGGCAGAAAGAGGATCCGCTGTATGGTCGAGCAGCGCTACACGAAATTCGGCGCAGTAGTTGATGCGATGCGGGTCGAAAATCACCATGGGTGACATTGCCTGCCCGTCTGGCCAGGCTTCTGCCAGTTGAGCCAGGTCCTGCTGACCAGACGCCGTTTCGCGATTTGCGATCTCACTCATCGAGTCTCCTTCTCTCGCTCTTGCCTAGGCATGCGCCACCGTACCACTCTCCAGTGCTACGAGGTAAGGCCGCACCGATTCCGTGAACACCGTTAGCCCGAGGCAAGGTTAGGCTGATTGTCCGACTCATCTGGAGGATTTGTGGCGTACAAGTCCTGGGCGGATCTCGAAAAGAACGAGACCGAAGGCG
Source organism: Streptomyces sp. 5-10 (assembly GCF_014712245.1). Taxonomy (NCBI): domain Bacteria; kingdom Bacillati; phylum Actinomycetota; class Actinomycetes; order Kitasatosporales; family Streptomycetaceae; genus Streptomyces; species Streptomyces sp. 5-10. Next base: position 251,006 of record NZ_JACVYG010000007.1, on the reverse strand, counting down.
AAACCTACGAGGTCGAGGCCAAGAAGGAGCGATCCAATTGGGTGCACATCGCCCCACATGGCGGGCGCCTCGAACTGCTGACGCTGGAGATGGCCAAGGCTGCATCCGCCGAGCGTGGCCAGAGCTTCGCCGCCCTGAACGTCCTGGACAAGCGGGACTCGGAACGGCTGCGGATCAACGAGACGAACTACGACGCCCCCTGGGCATTGGACATCGTCACCAAGACCATGTGGGGCATCACCTACCATGCGGTCGGCGATCCCGTAGGTGATGATCCAGACGAGTTCGCCTATGTTTCCGGGTTGTCGGAGGGTCATCGCGACAAAATCATTGACGGATTCAAGAAGCTCGACATCTTCGCCAAGGTCGCCTCGAAGGAAGGCGGCTCGGGTAGCGACAAGGCGCTGACCAACAAGACGTCCGAGAAAAAGGGCGTCCGCATCGAGCTGTCCCGGGCGCTGCGCAACAAGCTTGTGAAGTCCGGCAATGCGAACGACACCTCCCAGGGCTACACGAAGTTGTGGACCGACATCATCTCCATGCTGATGGGGGTGACCGGCCCGGCTGATGTCTACCAGTCCTGGAAGTCCCTGGCGGCAAACGAGAAAGAAGGCACGGACTACCGGATCGAGGCCAAAGACCGGCCTTCCAACTGGTCTCACATCGCGATTCATGGCGGGAAGGCCGAGCTGCTGACCGCAGAACTCGCGAAGGCGTGCGCTGATGAGCGCGAGCAGAAGTACTACGCCTTCGTTGCCGCGAAGAGTGACTACAACGACCGGCTTCGCATCCCAGCTATTAAGTTTGATGAACCCCAATGCGTGAAGCTCCAGTCTTCCGTGCTGACATCGATCAGCTATCACGGAGTATCCGGCGACACGGAAGAGGTGCGGATCAACGGCCTCAATGACACCTACGTCAAGAGGCTGTCCGATGCCCTGAAAAAGGCAGGCTTCAAGGTCACGGACAAGACCACGGAGGGAGGTAACGGAACCAAGGATGCCCGCAACCCGAAGAACATCTGCAACAAGACGAAGCAGAAGAAAGGCATCCATGTCGAACTGACCCGGGTCTTGCGGGACAAGATGTCCAAGTCCGGGAAGGCGTCGGACTTGTCGCAGGGCACCACGGAGCTGTTCACGAAGTTCGTGAAAGCTGTCGCCGAGGTGACCGGCACGCTGGACGTCTACAGCTCCTGGAAGTCACTGACGCGGGTCGAAAAGGAGGGGGAGGACTACGAGATCGAGATTGCCCGGCGCGGATCCGCATACTCGCACCTCGCCATCCATGGCGGCGGAATGGAGCTGGTCACCACCGAGCTGGCACAGGCAGTAGCCAAAGCCGGAGAGCAAAGTATCTACTCGCTGACGGGGATCAAGAAAAAACACAACGATCGGATGCGAATCCCGTCCACCAAGTTCGATGAACCGAAGTGCCTGAAAATTCAGTCCGAGGTGGACTTTTCGATCAGCTACCACGGCGTCGGAGATCAGAAGGATGACCCCAAGGGGGGTGTCATCCGGGTCGGCGGGCTTCAGACCAAGCATCGTGACTGGGTCATCAAGGCGCTGAAGGAACGGGGCCTGCGCGCTGAGGTGATGCGCCAGCCCCGCAGGATCAACGCCGAGTCCGGCGGAACCGAGGGAAGCCCGGACGACCACGCATCCAAGGACAACATCGTCAACAAAAACCGGCAGAAAGCCGGTGTGCAGATTGAGCTGAACCGCACCATGCGCGACAGCATGGCGAAGTCCGGCAGCGCCAGCGACTTGTCTCAGGGAACGACCGACGTTTTCGACAAGTTCGTGGATGCGGTCAGCGGCATGGCCATCGCCACCGACCGGCACCAGTCCTGGGCCTCCTTCGAGGCAAACGAAAAAGAAGGACGGGACTACCGGATCGACAAGACTCTCAATCCGGATTCCAATGTCGCGCACATCGCAATCCATGGCGGTGGCGCGGAGTGCATGACGTCGGATCTGGCTGAAGAGGCAGCCGCGCCGAAGAATCAGAACTTCTTCGCCCTGGTGGCAACCCACGACAAGTTCAACGAGCGGCTGCGGATTCCCTCGACCATCTTCGCGCATCCGGATGCGGTAGAGATGCAGAAGGCGGTGTACTTCACTTTCAGCTATCACGGCATCTCCGACCGGGACAAGGAACCCGAGGGCGGCCAGGTCTTCGTCGGCGGCATGGATATCCAGTACCGGGACGAGGTGGCGGAGGCCCTGAAGAAAAAGGGGTTCAATGTCACTACCGGCGGTATCGAGTGGGGAAGTACCACCCCCAAAGGTGCCGAGAAAGAAGACAACCAGTCCCCGAAGAACATCGCCAACAAAAATCAGCAGCCCGGTGGTATCCAGCTGGAGCTGACACGCTCCCTGCGGGACCGGATGTCGTCCACCGGCAACGCCTGCGATGAGAACGCCGCCAAAACCCAGGTCTTCCGTGACTTCCTGAGTGCGGTCCGCTCGGTGTCACAGAAACCGGATGCGCCGGAGCAGGAAACTGGCGAGCAGGGCTGTATCCGGTATTTCATCAATGACTTCAATCTCGATCAGCCGAAGCTCGGATTCAAGCTCCTGACAGACACCGAGTACGCGCCCGCCGTGTCGCCTCGGCTGTTCAACTTGCAGATTCCCAGCTGGCATGGACAGATGCCGGTATGGCACGACCCGGTCGACACGATGAAGGTCACCTTTCAGGTGCAGATCCGTGCATCCACCGCCAGCATGCTGCGGAGGCGCTGGGATGACTTCGTCGGACTGTGCGGTGTGGGAAAGTTCGTGCCGGTCCGGCTGGAGCGGTACCGGGGTATCTATCTGAGCGAAGATCCGGAGTACGACCCGCATGACCGGAACAAAAGCATGGGTGAGTACGCGCATGCCCGGCTGGAGTCGATGTCGGCGCCGGAATTCGAGAACGGAAACAAGAGCCTCACCACAACGGTGGTCTTTGATGTCCCTGCCGGTATGTGGCGCTCACACAAGGTCTACTACCAGTACTACGCCAAGCATGGCGGCCATCAGAAGTGCGTGGTGGCGAAGGTGTCCACGGCCCCGGTGGTCAACATCATCATCCGGGTTCAGGGAGGCAAGGGTTTGGTGGCCTGGTCCCTGGTGGACGAGCAGTCCAACACAGGTGTCGCCTGGTCGGACCCGCCAGGCATCAACCTCAATGACGGCGAATGGGTGTATGCGGACACCAACACGATGCGCGCATACATTTCAAAGAAGCGCGACTGGCCGGGCCCGAATGAGTCTTTCGACTCGTTCATCAAGCGCATCAAGGGCGAAGCTGCCTGGCAGGACTACCGGTACATCCGCAACGGACCACTGAATCTGACCTGCAAGGTGGAATGGAAGGACGCGGACCCCGACAAGGACGTGAAGGCTGGCATTCACCACACCTCGGGGGTATTCGTGTCGATGACGGACAGCAAGGGGAAACCAGTGGATAGGGAGATGGCCATCATGACAAGGGCTGCGAGGTTCTGAGTGGCGGGCGACTATCTCAAGGGGCGTTTCCGTGTCCGCATGCCCGGCGGAAGTCTGAGAGGTTTCATTCTTCAGCCGAGTACCTGGCAGGTCGCCATCCCCTTCAATGACCTTCCGTCACTCGAAATCTCATACCACGACAACGCGAAGCTTGCCAAACTTCTCAATTACCCGGTTGAGATCTCCCTGGAACTATTCAATCCCCAGGCGAGGAAGCCGGATGGAACCATCTATCCGTACGGGGCGTACGAAGAGTTTCCTGGCTGCCGGTTCTTGAACCTGCGTCAGTCGGGAACCCTGATGACAGGCACGGAGAACCACGAAGACGAGTGGTCCTACACCATGCCGGGCTATGCCTGGATGCTGAAGAAGTCCCGAAACGTCCGCACCGACAAGTTCACCAAGGACAAGCGGAGCAGGAAGTTCACCAAGTCCACCGTCGGCGGCATCCTGGCGGCCTTCATTGACGAGGCGAAGAAGCGCGACAACCTTCGGTACATCCACCGCAGCTTCAACTACAAGCAGGATTCTGCCGGAAAAGCGTGGGGTGACACCTACACCCTGAGCTTTGATGCCGGTCAGGACGTGTACTCCATCCTGGAGGACTTCACCAGCAAAGGCATGTGCGACTGGCGGATGCACAACAGAACCCTGTACGTCTACAAACCGAACACATTCCTCGCCCGCGACATGACCAACGGCGACGGCGACCCCGGCAAGGCTGTCGTCCTGCGCCCCTACTTCGACATCGTCAAAGAACCTGCCGAAATCACCCGGGAAGACCTCGCCCGCAGGATCCTCGTACAGGGCGACGGCCCCAAGTACCGCAATGTCGGCAGCGGCGACAACCCCGGCCCATGGGGGGCATGGGAGGAGTACGTCACCGCTGGCGGATGGTCCAGCACCCGGGCCCTCGACTCGATCGGCAACGCCTCCCTGCTGGCCCGGCGGGGCAACGGCAAGCCTCAGGGCCAGCGGGCGCAGCTGACCAAAGAGGTACATATCCGGGAAGGATCCAAGCTTCCGGTCATCCAGTTCAGGCCCGGCGACTACATCAAGGCCCCGGGGTACAAGCCGCTCCAGCTGGGTGAAGACGATCCCTGGACGGCGAGCCTGTCGAAACTGCGGGTCCAGCAGATCACGCTCAACTACGAGGAGCCGTACGGCATCTCCGGGAACCTGGTGCTGAACGACCGCTTCGCCGACCGCGAACTGAAGAAGGAGCGCTGGCTGGCCCGGGTTACCGGCCAGACCTGATGTTCGAGGCCGGTGGCGTGGCCAGGGCCGCCGACACCCCGGAGCGGCCCTGGGTTACGTAGTCGACCATCGCAGCACTGCCAATGTGGCCCAGCAGCGTCCAGGCGCTGACCTGTTCAGCTCCGTTTACGCACAAGAAAGGCAGCCCCCCTTCCAGGCCGGTCAGTGCCAGCACTGCCCCGTAGGAGAGTCCGGCATCGGGGTCGTACCGGAACTCGACGACACCGAGATGGGGTCGGGGTGCATCATCGAGTTCGATGCGTTGCTCGGCGCTGGCCGCCGGATACAGCGTTCCGTCGGGACGCGATCGCAGGACGCTGACCCGTGCAGTGAAGAACCTGCTCGGGTGCGAGCCGACAAGGAGGCCCACGGGGGTGTCCGGGTTGGTGACGGTCACTTCCATGTAGGCGTCCCCGGTTTCGTCCACCGCTTCCAGGAGGTAGGCCGACGCCTGGGGCTGAATGTCCCAGGCGACGTACACCGCCTCGGCCAGGGACCGAATGGGCTTGTGGATCCCGGAGGGCTTGACGGTATCCGGGCTTGCCGAGGTGTAGGCGAAGACCGGCGCGTCCCCGTTGAAGCCTTCTTGAATGACCTCTGAGAAGGCTTTCAGCGGGTCACCGCCGTCGCGTGGAACGGCTGCTACACAGTAGGCGTACTCCCCTTCGTCGGGAAGGGTGTCGACGTACATTCGCTCATCGTTGTCGACGTTTTCGGCCACCAGTTCCCACTCATCTTGGCCGCAGCGTTTGCGGCTGACGACGAAGTGGCGGATCTCCTCGTACCGGAAGTCGTAGTCCCACTGGACAACCGTGCGCCAGCCGCCCTCGGGTGCCGGATATGCGACCACTCCACAGGGCGGCTTCAGGCCAGTTGGCGAATGTGTCATGCGGGCGAGGCTAGCCGCTGCCGGGGCCAGGCTTGTTCGCATACAGGGCGGTATCCCTGCTCGGTCAGCCAGGCAACCGCGTGCCGGAAGGCGTCATTGATGTCCGTCGTCATGGGCCCGTACGCGAGTAGCCCGAGACGTTCCAAGATGGCATTGGTCACCATGTACTTCCGCGACCGCTGCACCGGCTCCCTGGAGATGACCTTCTCGTAGGGGCAGCCGGGAGCCCCGCCGAGGTCGGCAAGCCTGCTATGAGATGACTTGGCCCGGACAGCCTTGCGTGGGGCGAGGGAGGAGACATCCACGGTCCCCGCGAGCCAGGTTTCGACCCCGCCGATGACATTCAGGGCGGTGGGGTCAGGTACGAAGCCTTGAGAATGCAGGCGGAAGTCTTCATACAGGAGGGCCTGGGGGAGGTCACGGAAGTTCTCGGCCCATGACTTGAGGGTGCGGGCAGGAGTTTTTCCATGCAGAGGGTCGTAGGGATCACCGAGCTGACGTTCGACAGTGAAGTCTTTCTTGTCGATTCGCAGCGTGACCAGTCCAGTGATCCCGCCGGGGTCCATTGACGTAAGATAGAAGGGCTCCGAAAACATGGTCCCGATTCTATCGAGGTTCCTATGCGAATTCCTACACCTTCTGGCGAACTTGAGGAAGCCATTCTGACGGGCATCGAAGATGCCAAGGAGCGCCTGAAGAAGCTGGAACGTTTCTCTATGGTGATCCCATACAAGAGGGATACAAAGAAGCCCGCTCAGTCACAGCCGGGGAAGTGGGAGCGCGCGAGCTGAAATTCGTCGTAACGGAGATTGGCTTCGATCTCTTCGCGGGACCGTGGCGGGTCGTTTGGCATGGGTCGCTCCAGAATCCGCTGATCAGCCAGAATGTCCTGTTTGATCATGCCTCTGGTGCGAAGCTCGGGACCATTCAGGTTCTGGTCCTTCTCGTTGAGAGCCACTTCCACGAGAAGGAGATTGGTGCGTACGGCCGCCAGAACGAGGGCCAGATCGTCAAGGTCGTCCGGCTCCTCCGGATCCGATTCCAGCTCGACATCCAGTTTCGAGGTGTGAGCTATGCCGCGAAGAGTCTTCTGTACTGCGATCAGGTCCCCGTAGGGACGCTTGAAGTCAGACATGGCGCATAGCTTGTCATGCTACGTGCACTGTTCGCAGGATAATCCTCAGTTTTGATCGCAAGTCAGATGATGTTAGGTTCACGTCGGCGCCGATCCCGGCTCCATCCGCTTCCCACACAAGGAGCGCACTATGTGGTTCGACGGCCTCAACGTGCTCGTCAATGTCTTCGTTCACGTCGGCAACATCTTCGTCGGCTGAACGTGAGCTGAACCCCATAGACCCGGTCGGGGCCCCGACCGGGTCTATGGTCTGTGGTGAACCCGGGTGGGCGTGCCGGTAAATGCGGCGGCATTTACGCCAAATCGCCCTCCGGGGGACCGAAGATCTTTGCAGGAAGATGGTAAGTGAATTCCCATTTCCGGATCTTTTCGTAGAACGCCGGACCGACATCCCTGGAACCACGGACTGAAGGAAGCCCGGGAATGCTGGTGAAGAACGGACTGACGCCATCGTCCGGGACGGGGATCGAAGTAGCCACAAGATCTGTCATCCGGAACCCCGCGAAAGCCTCACGCGAATCGGACTGATCTCCCGGCCTGGGGGCCCATCGGGGCTCCCGCGAAACACTGCGCTCATACACCTGCCGCCCGCACACATGACCAAGAGAGTAGTCGGCGGCTTCCGGGAAAAACTGCATTCCTTTGTCGGGCCTGAGAAGGGCGCGGACCGGAACTCCTGAGATCCGGGACATCAATGCCTTAGGTACACACTCCAGCAGAGTGATCTCACGAACCACTTGCCGGTACTCCTCGACCCCGTGCGCAGTCGCCTCCAGGAGGCGCTGAATCACCCACGGATCACAGGAACCCGTCACCCGGGCCAGTGACACCCCGGGAGGTTTCAGCATGTTCTTCGTCACCGTCGACCGGGGCAATCCCGTCATCTCTGCGAGAAACGACGACGAGAACAACATCATCGGGGAAATCGACTGAATGGCCGCACGGAGCTTCGCGCGCGGCCAGGACAACCGGTTGACATACACCCACCACGAGAACGCCAGCGCCTGACCACGCTCGGCGGGGGTGTACCGATGCTCGGCGATCACGTCTCGGATATCCGCCGTGTCTTTGCGGACCACGACATCATCCGGAGCCGCCATCACCCGGTCCACCGCCCGCCGCATCTCGGGGAACGCTCTCGCGTGCGGCAGGGCCTTACGGGCCTGGGCCAGTTTCCCGTCAGGAGTGACCGGACCTCGTGGTCTCCCAGGTGCCCGGCCGGTCGGCTTGTACGGCACGCCCACCTCTCCGCTGTTCCGTCAGGTTCGCGGCGTCCGGACGTAGCGGACCCTCTTCAGGTCGTTCGTCTTCCGGATCAGATCAGCCTTGAGGAGAACGCTCAGAGCTGACTCGATCTCCTTTTCATGCATCTTCATGCGGAACCGGCTGTAAATCTCCTGCTGCGTGACGCCATCCATCCGGGACCGGATCATCGTCAGAATTTCCTCCTGCCGAGCCGACTGGGATGAATGCATGATGCGTCCGGCGATTGTGGCAGTGGAGGCCAGCCACTCCTCAGCAAGGGAGATCGCTTTGAGGATGTGCCGCATCTCCACCCTCAGCTTGTGCTCCGACATGGCCAGCAGGACCGCGCACTTCATAACCGAGATACCCATGCGGTGCGCAGTCGGCTTCAGGGCCTCGGCCACACTGCCCTCCCTGGATATCTGCTTGATCTGGAACATTGCCTTGTGGAGCCTGCGCCAGGCATCGTCCGTGAAGGGAACCCTCCGGGTCTTTCCTGGTCTGGTGTTCCTCATCCAGAATTCCCGCGCCTGCGACAGTTCGCTCATCAAGGCCAGCCGGTGGGCATCCTCCGCTTCCTCGGCTCCGTCGAACTGCTCGAAGTACATCTCCTCTTCAGTCTGCTCCGGAGGGTTGGCTTCTGCCGTCAGGAAACGGGTCAGATGACCGGACTGGTAGTCGTCGATGGTCAGCGCGTCGGTAACCTGATCGAGCGTGCCGCACAAGAACATCACGAAGTTGGTGCGGACGTTCCCTACCGGTGCGTCATCCTCATCCGCAGCACCCGTGGTGGCCCGCACCCGCATGCGGACCCGGCCGCCGTACAGCTCCGTCATGTGTTCCTGCAAGCCCTTCAGGTACCGCTTGGCGTCCAGCTCGTACAGCAATCCGTGAGCTTCGTCGCGATAGAACACGGTTGTCTTGCCGTCGCGTTTGGGCAGAATCTCCGACAGACCCTCGGAGGTCACGTCCGACATGGGGCGGTAAGTGAACCGTTCATTCTGAAGATCGGCGAGAAGGTCGACCCACAGCATCATCGCGGTGGTCTTGCGGGCCCGGGTCGTGGGGCCGAGCAGAAGAAACCACAAGGTCAAATTGGAATCGAACTTGGTCGGACAGCTACCGAATTCACCGAAAACCGAGGTCAGCAGGGTCACGGCACCGGCCCGGTGGTACACCGCAGGGGCGTCGGTCCGGGTGGATGCCCAGGCCGTGTAGTGGTCAACGAATGTATCCGAAGGGACCTCAGGCCGCTCATCGTCCCGGAGGATGGAGATGGAAGAGACAAAGTTCCGGAACCGGTTCTCCGGGTTCTCCTCCGAAGCGTCCAGCCGGGTGCGCTCGGCCACCTCCACGGACGTGGTGACCGGCTGGTTCGACGGATCGTCGAATGCCTTGCACAGCGTCCGCCACAGCTCGTCCGGAAGGCGCCCATCCTCGGCGAACTTGTTGCATCGTGCACCCCAGGCGATATGCATCGCGGCAAGCCGGGAGGCTCCATGCCGGGACAGGGTGGACAGTAGCCTCCACAGGGTGTCCGAACGTTTCCCGTGGGGGACCGGATTGACGTACATGCTGTGGATGTCGGGGGCGTAATGGAAGATCCGGGAGACCTCCTCCAGGACCTTCGGATCGCGCCGCCACTCCCCCGGGTCCGGCATACCCGTACCCGTGCCTGCGCTTGCCGGTGACGGAGTCGGGGCGACGTACGCCGGGTACAGCTCCTTGAGGCGGGACAGACCCGAGAACGGCTGGCCAGGCTCGCGCTTGAGCCGCACTTCGAAAGGGTCGCCGTGCCGAGCGATCACATCCGGCTTGTTGTTCGCGGTGCCGGGCACGCGCAGAAGCTGACCCGCATCCCATCCGCTCTTGTCGCACCCGTCGGCAGCGTGTGCGTAGGCGATAGCGCGGGAGATCTCGGTGAGCTGCTTGGTGTTGTTGACGGTGGTCACCCAGTACAGGTGATGCCTGCCCGGCGAGGTCTCCACGATCATGGTGGGCTCGGCTCTCACCTTGCGCAGGTCGAGGCTGTCAGCGTCGGCATAGGCGGCCCACTGATGGGAGATGTTGCTCGCCTCACGACTGCCGCGCTTCTTGAACAGGGCGGGCGTCGTGTAGATGTCCAAGTCCGTGTTGTGCAGACAAAAAGCAATGAGGTCTTCCCGCTGGGAAGGCCATGAGAAGAACCTGAGCTGGGTCGGCCCCTTCTTCGGGTCCGGGTCGAATCTCCCGCCGGGATAGAGGGCGAGCACCGCGTAGCCGAGGTCGCGTCCATCGCTAGCTTCCCCCGGAAAGAGGGTGTCGAAGAACGAGGGGTCGAAGAATTCGAAGCTCAAGCGCGAGTTCCCCTTCGGCGTGGATGTGCAGTCGGGTGACTCGCCGACACGTAAGGGCGGAGGCATCAATCGCCTCCGCCCTTACCGAACGTGCTTGGACAGTCACCGAACGCAAGGTCGCCTTGATCTTAAAGGGATCTGATCCGATGAGCTGAACGGGTGACTAGTTGAAGGTGTCCGCGAACTCCTCAATGCCGCCCGGGTGCTCGTTCATCTTCGGATGCACGAGCTTCCATGTCCCCTGGGTGGTGCGCACCGCCCGGTACGCCACCTCGCTCAACTCGCCGCTGTCCTCGATCAGCTTCGCCTCCACGAAGGTGCCCGCCTTGATCGGGGCCATCAGGTTGGCGATCGTCTCGTAGGTGACCCGCATCTTGCGGACTCCGGTCTTCCCGGTGACGTCGATGACGTCGTCCGGCAGCGCCGAAACCATGTCGCGCAGCCTCTCCTTGGGGAAGCCGGGACGCTCTTCACCGGTCTCGTTGCCGTCCTCGTCGAGAACGGGCTTCATCTTCCCGGGCTTGACGGAGATCTGCCCCATGATCTCCTTGCCCTCCAGGCCGGGGAGGACAATGATCTCCTCGCCCTCTTCGTCCACGTCCTTGGCCACCATGTCCTTGGTGATCTTGACACTGGTGGCTTCGGCACCTTCCTCCAGTGGCGGCATGAGGCCGGTCGCCGCGAGCAGCTTCGCGCCTGGACGGCGCTTGTTGTCGCTGTTCTGTGCCTTGATTTCCACCAAGGAGCACCAGGCCCGGTAGGGGTACTTGCGCCCGTTCAGGTAGGTGTCCGCCAGGTGCTCGGCGAAGATCAGGATCTGCGGAACACCCTTGTTCCACTCCTGCTCCCCCTTGACCAGGCGAGCCTGGAGGATCGTCAGCGGAACCCACTGGTTGTCCTCCAGTTCGACGAACCGGCCACTGAAGACCTTCGCCGCCTCGAAGTCCTCCGCCGTGGCGGTGACGGTGATCTCCTCGAACTCGAAGTCACCGGAATCCTCAACCACCTCGCCGTCGATGACGCCATCGGCCGGGGTGTCCGAGTTCTCGGCGGCCAGATCCTCGAAGATGTCCTTCTCGTCGCTCATTCCCGTATGTCCTTTTCTCTGTGTGGGTATCTTCTTGATTGTCAGTGATCGAGGTCTGGTCAGCCGAGACTGTCGTACAGAGCGTTCAGTCCGGCCTTCAGCGACCGCTTTCCGTTACCGGTGTTCACGACTTTGCCCTTGAGGCCCGCCTTCTCCGCGTACTTCGCGATCTCCAAGAGCTGCTTACTGGTCGGCGCCGTGGATGCCTTGTCGTACAGGCCCTGCGCATCCAACCCCTGCAACCCGGCTCCGGTCCCGGAATCCCGCTGGGCGGAAGCCGGGGCGGCCTGGGCGGGCTCCCTGTGGGCGGCCTTCTGGGAACTCTTCTGCGGGCGGTCGGCCCGTTCCACTGTCACGGAGTCAACGGGGGCTCCGTCTTCGCTGACCTTGGCGCCCAGCTCCTCCGGCGTATACCGGTAGGCACCCAGAACCTCCGGGCAGGCCATACGGATGCACTCGGCATCCGCGCGGTGACGCCGCATCGCCCGGCGGTACTTGTTGTGATTGGCATCTGCGTCGGCACTGGTCAGCCGGGCAGCCTTCACCTCGCCGAAGCCCCAGGTGACGCGATGCTCCAGCCTGGCGATGGCTTTTTCCAGCACGGCGATCCTGTCCTTGTCGGACTCGCTGGTGAGCTGGTCCTCCAGGGCGGCGTGCCGATTCCTGTCCTCGGACCGGACGAGGATGCAGGTGGCCTTGATGTCGTTCCCTTCGCCTTCGAACTCGTGCCGGATGAGGTGTCCGGCATTCTGGGCAAGGGAGATCATCATGTCGGCGCTCATCGAGAGCCTGCCGTTGACGATGTAGAAATTCTGGATGGCTGCGGTGAATCCGATGCCGAGTTCCTGGGCAGCCAGCATGACGACCAGGATGTTCGCCTTGTTCTTGCGGAACTGCTCGGGGAGAACGTCGTTGTCGGCCAGTGCTCCGGCGAGTGCCAGCATGCCGTCGAGTCCGCTCTGCTGTGCCTGCTGCATCAGGTTCAGGTTGCCGCGCTGCTGGGAGGCAACCGTCGCGAGTGCAGTCACAAGCTCACCTCCTTTTCAGTTTGTCCGTGGGTATCTGCGTGTATGCGAGTCGGCTCTACGTTGCTATCCGAGGAGGCGCGGCAGTACCACGCACTTGAAGCAGGGAGCCTCCAGATCGGGCTCCAGTGTGTGCCTGTCCCCAGACTTTACCACGTCTACTAGAGATTCTGCACGGTTCAGTGCGAAAACTGCGACGTCTTCTCGGTAGGAGCACGTCGCTGTCCAAATATCCGACGCTCTGTTGGAATCCCGGGGTATGAACGTCAGATTCGCCCACTCCACCGGCAGCCCTGACTGTCGCATCCCGTAGCAGTACAGCATCGTCTGTCGCAGATAGGCCGTTTTCACCCCATCCGTTCGCATCCTCTTGACGCCGAACGTGCCGCTCAGATCTCCGGTCTTCCAGTCATTGAGGGCAAGCCGCTCAGGGAAGTAGCTGTCCACGTGCCCGCTGACCAGGCCCAATCCCGGGATGTCCGCGATGCTGACGGTGATCTCCAGCTGCGCCCCGTCGTACACCTTCGGCAGATCCCGCTCCAGCTTTTCGTGTACCGAGGTTCCAACCCACGCCTTCAGGGAGAAGTTCTCATCCTCGGGGTCCGGATCGATGCCCAGGAAGTGGGCAATCTTCCGGGCCAGGCAGACATCGCACGGGTCCGCCAGGTCACTCGGACCGGGCATCCTCTGTAGGCCCCGCTCCGAGGGCCGCGTCACTACCGCGTGCACCAGATCCTTCGCGACGGGGTCCGACCCCGGGGCCAGCTTGATGTCGGACACCTTGTTCGAGTCGAACGGGATGTAGGCCACCGCCGTCCGCTCGCACGCAACCCCCGCTCCCTGGATCGCATGCGCCAGCTCCCGGGAGCGCTCCAGATCAGGGGAAGAGATCAAACCTGTCCGCACGGAACGGATATAGGAGACCGGGACGACCCGGACGATGAGCAGCAGGGAACTGTCGGGGAAGTACCGGACGAAGCCGCCTTTGAATCCGGACAGTACGTCACCGGCCAGCGAGCCGGGCCCGGCGGCGTCGACTGGGGCAGCCTCGGCGAAGTCGCGGTCCAATTTCTCGTAGACCGCCGAGGCAAGCCACGTCATCAGGCTGAAGCCACTGTCCGGCGCAGGATTCCCCGATGACCCAGTGATCGCCTTCAGGGCTGTTCCGCGCACGAACTCGCGTATCCGTGCCTTCTCTTCAAGGTCTACACCGGTCATGCGGTGGACCCTACAAGCAGCCACCGACAACGGATCCGGATGCGACGCGGCCCCGGCGCCAAGGAGTCGGACGTCGGGGCCGCGTCAGCAGAACGACGCACAGGCACGCCAAGTGGGGTACGTACGTTCCGTAGTTAATGTTACCGCCGGACCAGGCGATCCTGACCGAGAGTGGGACGAAAATCGTTCCAGTACCGCATCGGATCCAACCACTTCTCGCCATAGTGCCCCAGGTTTTCGCACCAAAAGCCTGTGAGCTTGCCGTTCGGATCCTCCTCGTACTGCGTCCCCTGGCACACCGGACAGTATTTGTGCCGACTGTCACCCCGGCCGAGACGCACCCGCCCCTTCGGCTCCACCGGGTCCGACATCACCGGGTCCGGCAGCCCCCTGAGGATCTTCTCCAGGAGAGCTTTCGGTGACCTGACCTCCTTCGGGCTGTAGCAGGCCCGAAGATGCTTCAGCAGATCTTGCTCCGACCATCGCGGATCCACGCACCCGGCCAGCTGCACCGCCAGCGGCTCCTCGATGCGCTTGTCCAGAGCCCTCAGCGCCCGGACAGCGGCCCGTGACGGCTCCCGGCGCCCCTTTGCCCGCCCCGGCCCACGGGAGGCCCCCTGGGGGGCACCAGGGGGCAGCAAGTCGGCAGGCTTGTGCCGCTTGCCGGAACGGTTCTTCCGGCTACCCGATGACGGGGAATCCGGCAGCGACGGTGAGCATCCCCCGCCCGCCGGAACCGAGGACCCGGCAAAGGCCCCCTCCTCCCCGGACCACAGCGGCCCCTCGGGCGGCACCATCGGGTTCCCCTCGACACCTGAGGCCGCCATGCCCGCACCTTGCCCACCGGCCTCAGTCACGGGCTGGCTGTGAGGCGAAGCCGCATCTCTCTCTCCCGCGCCAGCGGGACCCGCGCCGGGAAGAGGGAGAGGTGAGGAGAGAGAGATGGGTTGTTCTTCTACAAGCCCTTCGTCTTCTCCTGAGGTGGTCTTCTTATGTGTCGCCTTTTCCGCGTCACGCTCTACCGCGTCACGCTGAGCCGCGTCGCGGAAAAGGGTATAACGGCTCCCACCTGCGGTTTCACCCGTATCCCCCTCAGGGGTCAACGGCTCTGACCTGGGGTTTTCCGTGTCGCCCATCAGGGTCCGGTACGCCTCCCACAGGCGAGAACCCTGAGGCATGTCGGTGACTGTGTAGACAGTCCCCCCGAAGCGCTTCGTCACCGGGTCCTGAACTTGCTTGCGCGTCAGGTAGCCGTGCTGCTCCAGTTCCTTGAGGGCGACATCGATCGCCTTGCGGCCTTCTTGGGCGCGTGAGGCGAGAGCTGCCACAGAAGTCGTGAAACCTTCCGCATGACTGGCAAGTTCCAGCAGAATTCCGGATGCGCGGTAGGAAAGACGACGATCTCGGGCTGCCTCATTTGCGACACGGGTGTACTGCTTCCCGAAGACATCTGCGCCCATTAGTCCGCGCTTGATGCTGGCGCTCACGAGATTTTCCTCTCTGTGGCGCACTGCGATCCAGGATGCAGAGTAGGGATTCCTGAGATACAGTAGTGCCACTGGTAGTTGGTTGTCGCCTTCCAGGTGGAGCCACATTCGTATAGGGAACCCCGGGCAGTGTCCTCACACGTAGCCCGGGGTTTTTCCTTGACTACGCTAGCAGAATCAGACAATCACAGGGAGTGTTGTTCGGTGAGGCTTGCCTTAGCCAATCGGACAGCAGGTTCCAGCAGGCGCTCCATACCTCTCACTGTTATCGCGCGTCGATACTGTTTACGCAGTTCACGAGAGGCGTGAGACCCTGTAATCCGCGTCATTCGCTGCTGCGGCGGATGCCACAAATGCCACAAAGGGAGACCTGAACGCCACGGTTCGCCATGCAGAAGCGTCAGCGCTTCCGCCCACGACTCGTCCTCCTGTCCCCATCCCAGATACCTCGGATCCAGCGGTGCAGAGCAGTACACATCCCGCCTCACAACGACTACGCCACCACCCGCATACCCTACATACGGTGACTGTGTGTAAACCCTGCGTCCGGCAGCCACGTCCTCCGGAGCCTCCCCGGACAGAACCCGGCCAGTCGCCTCCTCATTCAGGCGGTGCACCCGGTAATGCGGAACCGCCCATGGGCAGCCCTCCCTGATTTCCTGGACTGCCTCACCCACACCCGGAACCAAGCAGTCGGCGTCAGCAACGACCAGGATCTCCGCCCGGGTCTTGCTCAACGCATCCGCCACCGCCTCCGCCTTGCACCACTGCCTTCCGACTCTCGACTCCCCCACAACGATCTGCCAATCCGGATGATGAATCCGGTACCAGTCCCGCACATAATCCCAAGCGGCCCGGCGGTGCGGACACTTCCCGGCCCAGGGCACCAGGACGGCTGCGGACAGCATCACCGTTCTCCCTTTCGAACCCCTCCGGGGGAAGTAGCCTGTGAATTCCCCGCGAGCACCTGCCGTACGTACCGGCGGGGTTCATCCAGGACGGCACGCATGGACGCATTGGACTGGGCACCCCGGTACTGGAGCTGAAGATCCCTCACCCCAAGGGGGCCGTGCACCCGGGCGACTTTGCGCTGTGGCGGATGCCATAGGTGCCACAGACGCGCGTACGCGGCCCGCCAGGGAGGTCCGTACAGACGGCTCAGTGCCGTCCCCCAGGCGCCGTCCTCCTGCCCCCACCCCAGGAAGCGGTGATCCATGGGCGCCTCCAGGTAGACGTCGCGCCGGATCACGGTGATGCCGCCTCCGGCCATCGCTATGTATGGCCAGGAATCGTAATGTTTCTTATCTCGCGGGATGATCTGTGGCCATGTGGTGGAATTGAGGACTTTCATCGTCGCGTTCCACGAAAGCCGGTGCACCGTGTGGTGCGCCATGGCCCATGCATGACCCCGCTGAACGGCTCTGACAGCGTCTTTCACATTCGGTGCGATGGAGTCGGCGTCGGCGATGACGAGAATGTCCGCGCGAGTCCGGCGCAGGGCGTCGGCGACGGCCTCGGCCTTACACCATCTGAGTCCGTCCTGCGCATACCCCTCGTGGATCTCCCAGCCGGGATGGTTGTTCTCGTACCACTCGCGCACGTACCCGAGGGCGACCTTGCGGTGAGGGCAGTCGCCTGCCCAGGGGATGAGAACTGCTACGGACACATTTTCTCCTCACACCTTGCAGCGGGTTTCCGCGCGCAGAGAATCGTCCTCCCCGGTGTGAACGAACACCCCGGGGGTGAGCCGGGCGGCTCCGCGAAGACGGTTCACGTGTGCTCGTCGCTGCGCTGCTTTCTCTCCGTCGGCTGGCCAGATCTTCCCGATGTCCTTCACGCGGACCAGAGATGGATTGAGGGTGTAGTGAGTGTCCCGGCACAGGTGGAAGGTGCTGTAGTCATACCAGTTCAGGGCTCGCCCGGTAACCATGTGTTTGCTCAAGGTTTTCTCGCAGGTATGCCGCAGACGGACCTGGTGCACATCCGGCCGGGTATGCAAAATCTGCTGGGCCTGGGCGAGCCAGTCGGATGTAGTGGGGATCAGGGCCCAGTCGTCTTCCAGGTGCAACCAGTATTTGCGTCCGGACGCGGCGGCCTGCTGGGCGAGCATGGAGGTGGCTTCGCCGATCCCGTACAGGACGGACGAGGTCCAGGATGCGTCGATAACCTTGTTGTACTTGTCGAGGACGCGGGCGGTTTCGGCGTCCCCTCCGTTGTGCAGGGCGATGACATGGGCCCGGGACAGCAGGCCGGGGGCACATGCCTGGAGTCGGTTCAGTGTGTGGTCGAGGTGCCCCGGGCGGCGTCCGGTGAGCAGGGTGATGACGACCTTGGCCCCGCCTGTGTTGCGCGCATCCACATCGGGGGTGACGGCGTAGGAGGCGGTGCTGTTGCTGCCGGGGATGAAGTCGAAGTCCAATCCGTACCGGCGATTCCATTCGCGCAGGTCAGCCTGCTCTTTTTTTCGGTCAGTGTCGTCGAGGATGATGATGGCGCCCGGGTTCAGCTTCGGCATGAGGTAGTACAGGGCGGCAAGCCGTCCACCGTCCTTGGCGCGTGGACCGTCCACAATGGCCAGGTCGACACCCTCGGGGATGTCGGTGTCGTACCAGGGTCCGTCGGCGGACCGGCGGAGAGGTGCGTACCGGATATCGACGCGACTTCCGGTACCCCGTTCATCGAGGAGCTTGCGGGTGCGGCCACGGAATTCCTGGGAGGACTCCAGGGAGATCACTTCGGCGCCATACCGGTCGGCGTACTGGGAGAACAGGACGGTCGAGGTTCCCGACCCGGCTTCGAGAATGCGCCGTGGCCTGCGGGCTTCGAGTTCCCGGACGATCGCCTTCCCGGTTTCCAGGTTCAGCGCCCAGGCCCCCCACAGGCTCGTCTCCTTGAGGACGGCGGCCCAGTCGGGGACCGGGGTTCGAGGGCTCGGCACGGTGAATGTCCTGGTCTTGTTCGGGCTGGGGTCGGTGAGGAGGCGTCGCAGCGCTTCCGACTGCGCGCTCACCTCGGTTGCGACGTAGTCGGGAATCCCTTTCGTCAGGATCTTTCCGACGGCTTCGGGTGAGGTGCGGGCGGCCCGGGTGACACTCGGCCAGCGGCTCTCCATCCAGTCCTTGGCCTGCTTGCGCATCGGGGAGCCGATGCGGGTGCTGTGGGATTTGGTCAGGGAGGTGACCTGGAGGTGACGGTCATACAGCACACCCCGGTAGAGGCGGACTTTCCCGGTGGCCATGGCGGATCCGGTGAGCATGGTGTCGTATCCGACACGGAAGTCCGGGCGGGGGCCGCCAAGGGCGTGAATGAACCGGGTGCGCCACAGTCCTGCCATGTGGGCGTAGAACGTGAACCGTCCGGTGTACTCCTTGGGGCGCTCCATGCGGGCAAGGCGGGTGTGCAAACCGTGCACGGCATGGGTGCAGAACACAGCTTCGGACTTGTGCCGCTTGAGGGTGGCAAGTTGGGTGGCGAGCCAGGTGGGCCGGGCCCTGTCGTCGGCGTCGTGCATCGCAAAGAAGCTGTCGGGCGCGATGGCGTGGACAGCGGAGAGGACGACGGCATCCGCGTGGTACCGGCCGCGATTGTCGGGCAGGTTGTAACGGACCAGCCGGGTGTCGCGGATGTCGGCCAGCTTGGGCCACAGGGTTTCGGATGCCCGGGGGTCACCGTCGTTGACGACGACCAGGGTGAGGTTCCGGTGAGTCTGGGCGAGTACGGCGTCGACTGCGCGGCGGATTGTTTTTCCCGACCCGGGTCCGGCCGGAATCGATACGTAGATGTGGTCGTTCAACGCGCCGCCCTGTCCGTCATGTTCGCCTCTACCGGGATGCGCGTCAGGACGGTCTTCTCCAGCGGTGAACCAGGATGGGCTCGCCCTGCACCCCCACTGATCATCGCATATGTTTGACTACGCACAGCTACGGATCATCACTCGTTGTTGATGGTCCGTAGCTGTGCGCGCGTCAGGCGACTCTCCCCTTGGAACCCCACTCGCGTGAATCACCCCGCGACTGCGACGGCATACGGGGTGGTGACGATCGGAAGTTCGTACCCGCATCCTCAGGAATCTCGTCCGGGTCGTACGCGATCCTGTTCGTGTTGTGACCGCAGGATCGGCACCAGTACCGAGTTCCCAGGTCGTACATGACGGAGGAGCACTTTTCGCAGACCATGCTTTCAGCCTGCCTTGATGGGGGCCCGGAAGACCCCTTCCGCCTCCCGGGCCCTGGCCAGGCTGTACCTGATGTCATCGAACCTGGCGAACGGGACCTCGATGCCATTGCCCTCCAGCACACGGGAGAAGGCGGCGTCCGAGTACTCCGGATAAACCCGCTTGTCCGGCACCAGCTCCTCCATCGGCCAGGACGTCCGCGCCTCATGCCGGACATCCTTGTCTTCGCGGTACACGAAGCGGTGGATCCGGCCGTCCTTCAGGTACACATGCCAGACATTCCGACTACAGGTGCAGCCCAACAGCAGACTGCGGTCAGATCCGCCGAGAGTCTGGGCGTCGACCTGGGCGGATGCCCTGACGGTGCGAGTGTTGAGGATTTCTTTGAGCTCTGTGTAGTTCACGCTCCCCCTTCCTCCGGGTTGACGGGAATCACTCTAGAACGGAGGCTCGTCATCCTGTACGGAATCTTCCACGCCGCATGTTTCGCTCAACACGGACTTCCCGAGCGCAACTTCGTGGTCTTCGTCGGTTGCATCACGGATCCGGAGTGTCCAGCCGTACGTCTCGCAGGAGTTCTGGTACTCCTTGCTCTTCTCTCCGAGGATCTTCTTCGCGAGCTTGGAGTCCGGCTTGTACTTGCAAATCGCCGTGTACTGGGCTGGAGTCAGGGTCGCCTTAGCGTTCTTGGCGCTGAACCGGCGAGTGGGGAAAGCGACCACGGCGGTGTCACCGTAGAGAGCCGTCCCTTCCTCCTGGATCCGTTCCTTCAGTTCCTCTATGGCTCGCTCGGCCCTCTTTTCGGCAACCTCGGCCTGGATCTTCATCTGGTGTGCGTAAGTGGCGAGGTCTGCGGTCTTCATCTGGGAGAAGTCCGGTTCGTACTCGGGTTCCATGGGCGCCCCTTCCTGTGAATATCTATGGTACATCATAGACTAGATATCAGATACCTGTGAAAAATTTCGGGATCGATGTGTCAGTGGTCATATGACCATGAGTCGAGTATCGGTCACCCTGTGTGAATGATGATTGGCCGGAGTCAGATCAGAAAGGCCCTCCAGGGCCCCGTTGCATCCACTCTCGCTGCCCTCGGGGTGACCATCGCGACAGCTGGTGTCCTCGTCTTCTCGGTCGCCCCTGCCGGGGCGGGCCAGCCCGGCGGGACGAGGTTCGTCACCCTCGGGGACTCCTACTCGGCAGGGAACGGCACCACCGGAGCCAAGAGAGATGAATGCAGGAGATCTGATCGCTCCTACGGATCCCTGATGGCCAGCAGCCTCGGATACGACATCAGAGATCCGCAGGATTTCCAAAATACAGCCTGCGGAAACGCCAGCACTGATGATCTGATCAACACTCAACTGGACCCCGTTGGCCCCGGCACCGACGTGGTCACTCTGACCATCGGGGGGAACGATCGCGGAGTGTTCCTGGGGGCGGTCGCCGCATGCGGTGTGAACCCGGTCAAGGCGTTGTGCGAGAAGACCTACAAGGTGGCGTCGGCCTTCGTCGAAGGTGAGCTTGCGGGGAGGCTCAATAAGGCATACCGCGCTGTCGACGGAAAGACGGGACCGAACACGAGGGTCCTGGTGGGCGGCTACCCGCACGGATATGGAGACGGAACGGCCTGCCCGTGGCCCGTCCCTGAAGAAAACAAAGATCGCCTCAACGACCTGGCCGACGGGATCGACCAGGTCATCCGGCGTGAGGTGGGGGAAATGGGAGACCGGTGGGGCTATGTGAACCCGGACTTCACCGGACATGAGCTGTGCACCCGGGATCCCTGGATGTGGGGAATGGAGAAGCTGTCCGATGACTTCAGTGGAGTGTTCCACCCCAACGATGCGGGCCATCGACAATATGCACGCTCGATGCTCCTCGGGCTCAGGAGCTGACCGGCGGCAGGCTATGCGGCAAGCCCTGCGAGCTTGAGGGCCTGCCGCCGGAAGAGCGGGATCTCGACCTGGACAACCATCAAGCCCCCGTGGCGGATTGTGTCGTAGTGGACGTTCAGTCCGAAGATGTGGACCACCCACCGGTTGTAGATTTCGTGAGTGGCTTCGGGGTCCGCCTCGTTCCGGATGAGCGTCTGGTGGATCATGCTTTTTAGCCGGTACGGCTCCTGTGAGAGGTATGCGGCAGCCGGGGCGATGTCATGTTCCGCCTGGACGGAGAACTCCACGTACGAAGGTATTCCCTCGGGGACTTGATGCGCCGTCGAATTGATCACGCTGTGCGGTGCTCCGGGATCTCTTTCAGGAGGGACGGGTTCACGATGGAGACTACCGTCCGTACCTCTTCTTCGCTCACGGCGGCCCAGAGGTCTTTGCGGGCCGCACTGTACTTCCTGGCGAGACGCTTGCGCTTGTCTTCTGGGAGATGCTTCGCTCGGTCTTCTCTGGAATTGTGGGCATTGTCCGCGATTTTCACCAGGGTCGCTTCCCTGCTCCTGGTGATGAATCGGATCTTCTCCTCGTAGGAACAGGGGACGTTCGTGACGGCCAGCACTGTCAGCAGCACATCGCCGGGAACGCCAGCGTGAAGCAGCTCTTGCGCCGTCCACTTGGTGTCCTCTATGACATCGTGCAGCAGCCCGGCCATCTGCATGTGCACGCCGAAGGGGGCGAGCCCGTTCGCCACCGCCTCGACGTGCCAGAAATAAGGGCTGCCGATTTTGTCGGTCTGTCCGGCGTGAGCTTCCTTCGCCAGACTTCGAATCTGGTCGAGAGTTGCTGTTGTGGTCATGAGATCCCTCCCGGGACGCTTTGAAGGGGGGTCAGCGCTTCTTCTTGGTGAAAAATGTCCACCACCCTGAGTACCCGCCAGGGATGTCCGGGTAATTGGCGAGCATCGGCTCCAGTAGCGCCAGGTGGAGCGCCTGCTCCGTCGGCTTTTGGGAGCCCCAGTACCGTTCACCGTCCCACCTGCCGTAGCAGTCACCGCCGTAACGGCTGTCCAGGTCGGCCGTCAGAACCTGCATCGGGTCTTCGATGTCCTCGATGCGGCGCCGCAGGTTCTGGCTCCACAGCCCCAGCGAGCCCAGGCAGGCGTAGGTCACGCCGCCCTGCTTCCGGCGGTACCAGACTGCATCAATTTGTCCGCTGTACAGGTATCGCTCGTGTTCGGTGCCTCCGTCCCGGACGGTCTGCTTGCTGTCACGGAGACTCCCGAGGTCGACGGCGAATGGCTTGCGGGAGACAAGGAATCGGTCTTCGCGGATCATGTGGCCTCTCTCTTTCCGGTACACAGGGGTGGAGTGTGTATCGCCCGGCCTCTGTGCTGTCGTGCTGTCATTTTCTGCGCTGTCGGCGGCCAGTCTCAGATCCAATGTGGAACTTGTGGCAGTACCGGCAGAAATATGCAACCTTCGGCAGGTCCCAGGGCTTGGACTGGGCATGGCGCCGCGCCGCCTGCCAGGCTTCCTCTTCGGTGTTCCAGCGTCCGGTTTTCCGTTCGCATGCCTGCCATTTTGAAGTGCCGGGCCGCTTGCGCATGGACCGCGTCATGGCGTGACCCAATGCTTGCGGATGTATTCGCACACGGCCAGCTCATGCTCGGCGTCGTACAGCGCGTGGTGCAGTGTCTCCGGATCCTGCACAGGGAGGGACATCGCCAGCTCGCATCCGCCCTCCGAGCGTCGCAGGTCCCTCTTGATGCGAGCCACATCGTCGGCGTACGTGGGAATGTGAGCGGGCATCACCTTCCAGTCGTTGTCCCACAGGGTGTGCAGCCGGACCACGTCCTGCGCCCCGTGGTTGACGAGCATCGTGGTGTAGTCCGTGATGTCCCTGTCCGGCTCGATGGCCATTCCCCGGAAGAACGCGTCGACTTCCTCGCGGATCGTTCCGTAGTCCTTGACGTCCTCGTGGTCGTAGTCGAGGTACCCCACGCCGTGATTCGGGAGATGCTTCCAGACGTTCTCCACCATCCATTCCCGCTGGCAGACCTGAAACGCGTTCATGTCAGCGTTGACGGCGTAGTACGAGGCATGCCGGGTCGTGATGCCGATGGAAATCAGGCCGCTGGGGGTGAGGTTGTTCGGAAGAAATTCTGTATCCAGAGATGCGTACTGCACCATTTTCCCTCTCGTTCAGGCATATTTTCATGCAGATCATTCAGGCAGCTATGATGATGCAGGTCACCTGCCTTGCCAGGTAGAGGGCAAGCATCCCACGGCGTGGATCTGCGCAGTCATTCATTTCAGAAAATCCAGCAACTGTTGGTCAGTCGTCGTCCTGCTCCTCGGCTGCCCTGCGGGTGATCGCTTCGGCCTGGGATGCCGCATTGCGCTCACGCAGCTCCTCGATTGATATCGAACTCTGGTAGTTCTCCCCGGACATCCTTCCCCTTACCCTTTTGAGCTGATACTGGATGCCGATGACACACGACATCCCTTCTGAGTCCGCACACGCATGCCGGACCGTAGTTCACTTTTTCCGCCCAGATCCCCGGCCGGTATTCGGCAAGATCGGCTCGAACCTTCTCGATGACGCGAGCCTCTTCCTCTTCGCTGAGCTCTTTTTTGCTTTTCTTCTTCGCCGCCATCCCGGGTTCCCTTCAGGACCAGTAGGTGTAGATCATCGGACGGAGCTGGAAGCAGACTTCAGGACTGGTGAACAGGCCGCCCCAGGTGCAGATGCGGCGGACATCATCAGGCACCCATGGGGCGATGAATTGCTCAGCCTCGGCGTTATTCTCGTAACCCATAACCTGGGCGAGCATGTCCAAAATCTTGGAACGCTCTTCATCGCTACCAGCCTTGCCATTGATGACCTGGCGCCAGGTATTGACCGTAGTGTCTTGGATCCGTTCGCCGGTCCTGGTGTCCATGTGCAGACCCGAATACGGGAAGATCCCGCCAACCGTGGGGGTGATTCGAGGTTCGGTCCCGCCTGGCTTCGCGCACTCTTCCTCATAGTCGATCGGGTCGTCGCGTCGATGCCATTGAGGGGAATCCGCAGGGCGCACAACCAGGACATTGGGCAGGCCATACTCGGCATCCCAGGTGCACACATCGAACGAGACCGCACCCCGCTCTCCTGCCATGCGCAGCATTCCTTCCTCCAGCTCGGCATCGAAGTCACCGCCTTCGGCCAGTTCCGCCAGGTATGACAGGTAACTCTGCTCTGGTTCGACGTGAGTCAGGAGATGACTGTTGGAGTTGACGCGAGGATCGGCGATGCGCCATTGGCCTTCAACCCGGACGTCGGTGAGTCCGTATCCGAGAACTTTGTTGATCCGGATCCCCATGAGCTGCCTCCCGGTAGTACGCAGCAAGCCAGGACGGTTCGAACTTCTCCGAACAGCCCTGGCTTGCTGAGGTGGTGATATGAAAACGGCCCGGATGGGGCAGATTATGGAATCTGCCGTCGCCAGGCCGCGCTCAGTATTCGATTATGAGCCGATGAAGGTTTGGCCGGGTCTTAAGCGGCTCCCATGAGGCGGTCGATCCAGGAGACGCCGAAGTAGTCCAGCGTCTCCTGCGCCCGGGTCACCGCCACGTAGTTGATCATGCATTCCTCGGTGCTGATCTTCTCGGTCGGAGCCGGAACCTCCTGTCCATCCTCCAGCTCATACGGCGCCGAGATCAGGACGTGCTTCCACTCCAGACCCTTGGCCTTGTGCATGGTGGACACCACAACCTCGGCGCGGTTCTCGTCGCTCACCTTCTTCAGGATGTCGACCAGGCCGTTACCGTACTCATCGATCAGCCGCACCAGGATCTTGTATTCCTGGCCGTCCGGGGTCTTCGAGTACGAGACCAGCTCTTCCCAGGATGTGAAGTCCGACAGATCCGGGTGGTCACTCTTCTTTCCGTCCACGAGCTTCAGCGCTCCCCACACCAGCGACGTCAGCTGCTTGACACCCCCGGCAACACCGACGGTCCGGCCTGCATCCAGAGCCTTCATCGCATGCGCGATGCACATCGCGTTGGACCGGCACAGGATCGCCGTGGGTGAACCATCCATGTCGACGCCCGCACGGGACTTGATGGCCGGGTTCCCCCGAAGCGTGAGGTCACCACCGGCGAGCTCGATCCAGCGGTTCGCCTGGTCGGCCACGGCCTGGCCGAACCGGAAGGACTGGGTGAGTCGGAGTTCACGTCCGGGCCAGTCCTTGAGGATGTCCTCCGCGCCGCGCCACTTGTACATCTGCTGGAAGGAGTCTCCGACTGCCACCTTCTGGGTGCTCTGACGCGTCACCAGAGACCTCACCAGCTGCGTCGAATCCTGCGCCTCGTCCACGAAGACAGCGTCAACAGGAAGGGTCGGCTCCTTCATTGCCCACAACTTCAGGTACATGTCGGGGGTGAAGTAGTGCTCGGAGTCATGGTTCGTAGTGCGCTTCCACAACTGCTTTGCGATCGGCAG
Organism: Streptomyces sp. 5-10; assembly: GCF_014712245.1. NCBI lineage: Bacteria > Bacillati > Actinomycetota > Actinomycetes > Kitasatosporales > Streptomycetaceae > Streptomyces > Streptomyces sp. 5-10. Next base: position 225,285 of record NZ_JACVYG010000007.1, on the reverse strand, counting down.
GACACTGGTGGCCACGTCCTTCTGGTGCCTGGAGAATTCCTTCCAGTATCCGTCCTTGAGCCTCTTCTTGTCCTCGGGCGTCATCGTGAAGAACGCGTCTTCTCCGACGCTCATGATGGCACGCAGGATGAACCAGCGGTTCCAGTCACGGTACAGAGGGACGTGGTGCGCCTGGATCTCGTTGTCGGCGCTCCCGCAGAAGCGGTCGAGGGTCCGTCGGGCCAGGGACACGAGGGTGTATCCCGAGACGACGAATTTGTTGCCGTCAGGAACGACGGGGTCCCCGATATGGAACTTGGTGTCCGACTGGCCGAGGAGTTCCACGTCCTTCTTGACCAGCACCTTCTTGAACGGCCGGTTGCCGTAGTGCCTTCCTACGGCGCGATGAGCAAGTGAATGGACCGTCCGGCAGTCGGTGTTGCCAGGGAAGGACTTCTGCGCCTCCAGCTGCGCGGCCTTGTTGAAGACCAGGTAGAGGATCTTCTTGCCCTCCATTGCGGTGCAGGCGCCCCGCACAGTCGACGACTTACCCGCGCCTGCCCCGGCCTGGACGATCAGATCCTCGCCCTTGATTGATCCATCGATGATGGCGCACTGCTCGTCGGTCGGCTTGAACTTGCTCATCTTCCCCCTCCGTGGGTTATCCCTTTTGTCGTGGTGTTACGACTCTTCCAGGTTCTTGATGTATTGGGGACCATGCAGAAGGTCACCCGCGTGGACTTCGAACAGTTCGGCCATCGCGTCGAGTTCTTCGAACTTCCAGCGCCCGTCCCGCATCTTGGTGGGCATGTAGTCGCGGCTCACCTTGAGGTGGTCGGCGAGTTCCGCAAGGGAGACACCGTCTCTGACCATGAGGTACTGCGCGGAGAAAGTGATCGCTTCCCTGCTGTCCTCGGGCTCTTTCTCCATCATGGCTAGGTAGTCGGTGACGACTTGGGCTGACCCGCGCTTGGTCATTGGGCACCTCTCCGGGGGGATAACAGGGTTTCCCGGAACATACCACGCGCTGGGATCTTGCCGTAAGTCTAACGTGTGTACCTGTGAAAATCTAGCAGGTAGGCTCAATTTTTCTCCGATTGACCTAGAACCCCAGGTCAAGCCGGTCCGAAGTAGATCGCGACACGGGTCCGACGGCTTGCGGGGCTGTCTTGGGGAGTCGCGTCCACAGCTCCTTCAGCGCGTCGCGCAGCGGGACCTCCTTGTTGTTGTGCAGCACCTTCGCCTGCACAATCCCACCGTCCTTGGCCTCAGCCAGGGCCATCTCGATCTGCTTGCGCCGACACGACTTGATCGCGGCGTCCAGCAGGCGCTGAGCCCGGGGGTCGCGGCTCGGCTGCGGCGGTTCGGGTGAAACGTCGGGCCGGGCTGGGGTCTTCGGCGTGTCGGCCGGAGCGTCCATTCGCTGGATCTGCCCCAGCAGCACCTCCGCAACTCCTCCCCGGCGCGCGTCCTGGAGGGCGTCCTTCATGCCCTTCGGGGTACCGTTCAGCACTTCCTGCTCGTAGGCGTTCAGGCCGCCCCCTTCACGGGGGGCTTTCTCCCAGGCCATGCGCCGGGCGCCCTCCTCTCCCCCTTCGATGTAAGCGGCGATGATGTCGGCGGTGTGCACGACCTCCTCGACGGTCACACCAGCCCCGTTGAGGTAGGTGGCTGCCGCCTGGATTGCCGCAGCCCGGACGTCTTCGATCCCCCTCACCGTTTCCCCTCCTCGTTGAATGTGACTACATGTATGTGCATTTGATCCGCCGGTCGGATGCTGCGCCCGGATCCAGGGAGACAGGCCCGCCGCTGACCTCCAGAAAGGGGCGACTTTCCAGGGCTTCGAAGATCCCCTTCGGGGGAACTTGTGCCGTCTTCGACCTTGAAGGATTTCTGATGCATCGCTGCCTGTCCGGGCATCTCGACGTCCACCGCGTCATCCTCTCATAGGACTTCCAGAGAAACGCACAGGCGGACACGAGAACCGTGTCCGCCTTGCCTTCGGATCGATGTGAACTTTGGTTCAGAAGATGTGCCATACCGGCTGGGACGGCGAGACATCCGGGCGCCCGTGCGGCTTCTTCTCCGTTTTCCTCATGTACGGCAACGCCTTGGCCTGCACATTCGGATCCGCCCATGCGTGCCACTCGTGCCCGCAGTCAGGACATCTGTAAAACAGCGTCCCGGCGTGAACTCCTACAACTTCCACGGCGATAGCCCGGTTGATACGGTTTTCGCCCTTGATGTACGTGAGGCTAGAGCCGCATCCCGGGCAATTCCGGTTCAACGGTGCCTCGGCTTCCAGCGTGAGCGCCGGGGGGCGGGTGTCTCACCGCCAGTCTCGGCGCGATGCTGCTGACTGCGCCAGAGCCATTCGGTTGCGATGTGGGTGACGCAGAAGATCAGAACGATCAGGACCGCGATCATGGCTGGCCCCCAGGGGTGTCCACGAAGGCGATTTTCGTCTTTCCTCCATGACCGTGGATGGCCTCAAGGTCTTCGATTGAGTCATACACGGCCGTGGACCGAGCGGGTGCGGGGATCCAGCGCATGGCACAAGACCCATCAATGAACTTGATGCCATGGGCTACCACCCCCGTCCCGCTCACGCCGGTCTCGTCCTCGATCCGCACGAGGTGGAACAGGCGGGGTGCTGCATTCGATGGAACGTCTTCTTGAGTCATCAGCTTCCTCACGAGGATGCATACACTTCGTGAGAATGATGATCTCAGGTCTGACGGAGTGGCCCGTCCGGAAAGGGGGTCACCCGGGCGAGGCCGAGGATTCCTCCGCCTCGGTATCGGCCACAGTGGTGTAAGCGTGATACCGGTCGTTGCCTTCCGGGCAGATCTGGCACTGGGGGCCTCCATCTGCCTCTGGCCCGTCGTGCACCCCTTCGGCGTGATCGCACACGACGCACGGCAGGTCAGGATCCTGATCCAGGCCCTCAGGCGTCGCGATGACAGTGGCCCGTGATCCGGGATTCGGGCGGCGGATCAGTCCGAGGTCGGAGAGGCTGGACATGGCCGAGGCCACGGTCTGGTGGCTCACTCCGAGTGTCTTGGCAAGGTCCCGGGTGGAGGGGACTTCCTGCCCAATCCGGAATCCCTGTTCCTGATTCCGGATTGATTCCACAAGGGTTTCGGTCACGTCGTCGAGGCTTGCCCCCCGCCCCTGGTGACCCCCGGTGATCTCATCGCTGTCACGGGTCACTTGCTGCGGTTCGATATCGGCGTCATCCTCGAATCCGGCGAGCAAAACAATGCGAGCCCAGTCGGAGTCCTTGCGTCGCGCCTTTTGTGCCATCCTCTGGACCCACACTTTTTCTTCCGGCTCCAGCCGGATGGTGAGCCGTTCTGTTCTGGCCACGACTTCCTCCTCTCTCGCATCGCTGCCGTTGTCGGCGTGTGTCTGACACTAACGGACAAAGTCAACCCTGGTCAAGGTCGCCACAGCTCAATGTCCTTGCCGGGCCCGGACTTGGACCGGCCCCAGTCAACCAGGGTCCATCCGGCGGCGATGACGCCCAGTATCGCCAGCGGCCACGATCCGGCGGCAACGGACATGACGAGCACAGCCGTCGACACCGCAGCGCCCACAGCCCACACGGGGATCCTCGATTCGCGCCGCCCGGCCGCCAGCTCCTCCTTTGTCTTCAGCTCTTCGATCTCTTCGTTGAGCCGGTGGATCTCCCGGTAGTTCCTCGTGACCTCTTGATCGATTTCCTTCCGCATGGCCTCCGGGATGAGGGTTCCGTACCGCGCAGCCAACACTTCGATCCGGGCGTACAGACTGTCCACCCGTGACTGAAGGGCCTCACGCTTCTCGCGAGTCTCGTCCACGCCTAGTCCAAATTCCTCCCCTGCTCACTGACAGTGTGCCATGAGAGATCAGTTTTATACACACTGTAAAACCGAAAAGCCCCCGCCATATGACGGGGGCTTTTCGGCTGAAAATCGTGCATGCCCGATCAGCAAACTGACTTCTCTTTCAGTTTCCTGTCACCGCAGCGATGGTAGATCGGGGCTCCGTTGTGAGCAGTGGAGATGACCTCTGCGTACACACTCGACTTCGGCTGTGCTGCCTTGTGAGCCCCGAAGGCCATCTCTGCGGCAGACAGTTCGTCGGCCGCCTGGATCTCTTCGGTGAAGTGATGTACCGGTCGGAACATTCCCTGTCGAAGGTAAACGTGCACCTTATGGGTTTCCATGACTGTCCTCCTTCCCGGATCTGCGTGTCGTCCGGCGTTCAGGACAGGTCGAACTCGCCGTCGCGGGCCCCGAGGACGAATGCCCGCCACTCCTCGGCGGTGAACCGGTGGACCCTCTCCGGATCATCGCGGCGGCGAAGAAAGACGGCCCCTGACGCGTGCCGACCCACCTCGATAGCCTGATTGCCGTCACCCGGGGTGCTCCATGTGACCTCACTCAGGTCGATCGCCCCCAGGTCTGCGAGCACCTTCTCGTGTTCGTGCTGACTCAACTCGGGATCCCTTCGTGTGACCCGTCCAGCTTTCTCCGCTTCACCCGAAGAACCTCCGGTACGACTTCGACCCCGATGAAAATGATCAGGCATGTGGTGAGCGTCTGACAGAAGATCCACCACTCCCACCCCGGAAGGAAGGACGCCATCTGGTCGGCGATCGCTGGACGGGATACCACCAGTGCCAGCACCACCGATCCGCCCACCAGGGAACGTACCGACGACCGGTCCTTCGAGGTCACAGCTTCTCCTCCGTCAAAAAATACATGGAACCCCGATGAAAATCACCGCTACCCCCGAGCCAACCCACCACTCCTTCGGGTCTCCAGACTCCAGCCGTGAACCCATGAAGCGGAACCTCCACCACCGCTTTCCGTGCACCATGACCGGCCACATCAGCGGCACCCCGAACGTAGTGCATCCATCGGCGACCACATGCGACAGCCAGCCAAGACCGGCAGCCAGACCCGCCATCCACGGATCGAGGTCGGCCAGCCAGGCAAGACCTCCGGCCGCCACCACTCCCGGGTAGACCCATCTCCTGAACTTCCTCGGGATCAGCCCCTTGCTGACGAGTGCGGCAAGAACCGTGATGATCACCGCCCCGAACGGGAAGAGCGACCAAATGCCAGCCGCCACCCCTATCGCGATCGCGCACACTCCGGTGTGCGTCAGGGCCCGATGGTCCACCGCATGCCCGATACTCGCTCGCCCGGCGAAGCTCCGCCGGTCCTTTCCCGTTGCGATGGTTCGGGCCCTGGCCGACAGCCATAAGGCGCCCTTGTGTACCTGGCGCGGGAGGGCCCGGCTGATGGTCGACCTCGGATGGTCGATGTCGGGCCCGAGCGCGAATCCGGCGGATATGACGGCCATGGCGGCGCATTGCGCAGGCCCCACGTCATGGGCCGCAGCTCCGAGTGGAACTGCGGCCCCTATAAGTGCATGCGTGGTGCCCCTCACCGCACCTCGCTGACCTTGGCCCGGTCGACCGGAGGGGCGATGGCCTTGCGGATGGGGGGTATGTCGATCGCCTTCCGGGCGGGGGGTGGCGGCAGCATCTGATCCGGCAGCCTGCCGGGAAGCAGGATGCACTGAGAGTCCATGTCCAGATCGAAGATCTGATGGCGCTGCTCGGCAAGAGCCCCTTGCAGCAGTTCCGGTGTCATATGTCTTCTCCTTTTCTGTTCCTGATCTTCTTACGCGACGCGAGTGGCGCCGAAGTAATCTCCCATGTAGTCGATACGGTCGAACCGGATCAGGCTCCTGGAGTTCGGTGCATGGAGCATCATTCCTCCGCCTGTATACATCCCGACGTGATGAATGTTTCCAGGCGTGCCGTAGAACACCAGGTCTCCGGGTCGGAGCTGATCCTGGCTGGGGTGCACGCCGCTGGCGAAGTATTGATCCTGGGCAGTCCGGGGAAGTGCGACCCCGGCCCGGGAGTATGCGGCCTTCGTCAAGCCGGAGCAGTCATACCCGCCTTCGGCATCCGATTCTCCTCCCCAGACGTAAGGGAGACCGAGCTTGGTCTGAGCCCAGTTGAGGGCCGTTGCCCACGCCGTTCCGTTTCGCGGCGCGAGACCTTCACGAGCTTCGACCACTCGTAGAGGGTTCCTCTTCGCGGCCTCGGCGGCTTCCGCCTCGATCCGGTTCTCCCTGGCCTTCCGGGCTGCTGTCTTCTCTGCGGCCTCTCGCAACCGAAGCAGCTCGTTGACACGGATCTGTTCCTGCATGTTTTCCGCCTGGACACTGACGGCGACCCGTGCGATGTCCCCGGGGGAGAATCCCTCGAAGGCTGGATGGTCCTGGATGACACGTCCTTCGGGCTCCGCGTTCGCCGGATTGGCGAGCGTTGCAAAGGTGGCGGTCATGGCGGACACGAAAGTTGCCGTCTTCTTCACGCGGGTGTTCATGAGGTTCCGTTTCTCAAACTGTTGTGCCGTGGTCGCTCAGCCATGCGACGGGATCGATGTCGGATCCGTAGTCAGGCCCCGTGCGTGCCTCGAAGTGCAGATGGGGGCCGAAGGCGTTGCCGGTGGCCCCGCTGAGTCCGATCTGCTTGCCTCCCGTGACGGTGGATCCAGCACGTACGTCTATACGCGAGAGATGAGCGTACTGCGTATAGGTGCCATCTTCGTGTCGAATCACAATCTGGTTGCCGTACTGGCCTCCCCATCCTGCGGAAACGACGGAGCCCCTGTCCGCCGCACGTACGGGTGTACCAGCGGGAACGATGAAGTCGATCCCGGTGTGGTATCCGCTGATCCAGGCCGATCCGGGCTTCTTGTAGGGGGTTCCGAGCTTCCCTTCGGTGGGCCGGTGTCCCTCGGGTTTCACCGGAGAAGTATTTGAAGCGGCGTGAGCTGCCGGTGTGTCACCCTCTTCGTCGAAGATTCCTGTCACGGCCTGAAAGGCGCCGAGGGCGAGAAACGCTATGGCGAAGGTGGCGCCTGCCTTGGTGTTCATGACTTCCTCATCTCTTATGCGGCAGTTTTCTTTTCTTGCATTCGGCTTCGGTAGCGGGAGATCGCGGTATCAAGAGTGTCGCGTTTCACGCCAAGCCGTTCTGCCGCAAGAGCCCGGGTGTATCCCTGCTTTTCCACGAGTTCAAGTCCGTCTTCGGCGAGAGCGGTGGACTTGCTCACTTGTTCGCCGAAATCCGGCTTCTCGCTCGGATCGTCAATGTTGTTCCAGGTAAGCGGCGACCCCCATCCTTTCCGTTCGGCGTATCGCCGGGTCCGGATACTGGGCCCAAGCGCTGCGGACCAGGATTCGTACAGGTCGGCGATGGCCAGCGCGGTGGATGTGTTCACTTTCGAGCGGGATCCGCTCATGAGTTCACTGATGGTGCCGGTCGCAAGCTTCGCTTTCTCTGCGATGTGTGCTGCGGTGTATCCCATCCTTGCCAGCGCCCTGAGTCGTCGCACGGTCCCGGTGGAGTCAATGAGGACACCACCTCGCCCGCTTGGTGCAGTGACATCAAGGGCCAGGATTCGATCGGAAAGTTTGCGACTGATTACCGGGTGCATCCGATGTCGGTGATCCCAGATTGCCCCTTCTGAGACGCCCGTTTCTCTAGCGATCCGCTTGTCGTTCCACCCTGCGGCGTGCATTTTTTCGAGATGGTCGCTGACAGGTTTCGAGTCTACGCGGCGGGCATTTCCTCGATGTCGGTCAAGATCGTATCGGCTCATGTAGCGGTAATGAGCGTCCAGGCATTCGGGCAGCCGACATCCGGCGAGATAGCAACGTCGCTCACCATGTTCACGTGCGGACATGTCGCGCCCTCTTTTCAAACGAAGAGACCTGATCTACCTGCTAGTAGGCACCGTTTACGTTATCGATCGATCCATACCTGTGAGCCGCATAGTTGCAGGCAGCAGCGAGGTTTGCCACCGGGTCGTAAATGTCCTTGGACGTCCCGGGAACATGATTCGCCTCAAATGTTGGAGGAATCACCTGGAGGAGCCCCTTAGAGGGAACACCGTTCTTCGCATTGATGTCAGTGAGGTTTATGGCACGCACCTTGCAGCCCGACTCGCGGATCAGATTCCTCTTGATGCCGTCGAAAGAGCCCGGGATCTCGTTCTGCTTCATGACTGTCAGGGTCTGCCGGATCCAGGAATTGATCTGCTCGTCCGACGCTGCCTCAGGACCCTTCGGGCATACGTGCTTTCCTGACGAGGCGGCGTTGGTTTCCGGGATAGAGGACGATGCCGGTGCAGTGTCGGGGCCCTGGTTCTTGTACACCAGAGCCCCGACACTGCCGAGCATCACTGCCAGAAATCCCGCCGCGAGGCGGTGATTCACGACTTCACCTCCGCCAAGGGGTGGTGAAAGTGATTCCCCACCCGGCTCCAGGCGCCACCCCCGAGAGGGAAAGCCGCCAGGAACAACGCCAGAAAAGTGATCCCGATTTTCCGGGAGGCAGCCTTCTTGCCTCCGAGCCAGAGAGACAGGCCCGTCATCAAGAGGACTGGAACGGCGACCCGGAAGGCAGTGTTATCCATCACGCCCATCCCATGCTCGCGGCCTGGGACATGATCTTGGCGAGCTGGAGCGACGCCTCGGTGAACATGCCGCCGCCAAGCGGCCACATGATGCCACAGCCGACGCCCCAGAAGACATCGCTCAGGCTGTCGTTCTTGTTCTTCAGGGCCATCAGGAGCATGACGACACAGGACCCAACGGCACCGAAGTCACTCACGATGGGGAGGGTGATCACGCAGATCCAGCCCCAGATGAGGTTCGCCTTGCTGCTCTCCTTGTCGGCGCCCCTCGGCTTGATGGCCATACGCAGCAGAACGACACAAAGCGCCAGCTTGACGAACTCATTGAGCTTGTCGAACGCACTCAGGCCGATCAGGTTGTCCTGGATCCAGATGACAGCGTCCGCAGTGGTGCTGCCGGAGGTCCCGAGGATGGCCGTGAGGCCGAGTGCACCCAGGAACCAGTAGAAGAGGGACTTCCAGTCGAACTTTCCCTTCGTCCACCGGTCGATCTGCGCACCAGCGGCGGTGCGCCACTCTGCCTGCGTCGTGGCAGACCAGTACGCCACGATCAGAAGCGACACACCAATGGTGGCCGAGGTTCCGGCACCGAGAGGGCTGTTCTCCGGCACCGTGATGGAAGGCATCTGCCCCGGAAGCGCAGCAAGTGTCACCAGGTCGGTCACAATCAGTTTCCTTTTCGGTCGTGCCAAAGCCGCCTGGTTTCCCAGGCGGCGTCAGCGTGTGTTTTGCCTAGAAGGCTGCGCCGGGCGAGTAGAGCACCACGGAGAAGATCGACGCGGCAGGCATCAGCAGCAGCATCTGCACGGGGCCGCTGCCATTGCTCATACGGCTGATCTCTTCCTCGGAGACCCCGTTTTCCCGGGCTTCCTTGAGCGCGGCTTCCGCCTTCTTCATCCGCTTGTAGGCGATGAGTCCGCAGTAGTAGGCGAGCGCGGTCAGGGCGGCGAGGTACAGCTGCCACACCTGGAGCGCAGGCCAGACGTGGTACGCCTGGGCGGATCCGGTGAAGTAGACGCCGAGTCCCCCGCAGATGAGCCAGGCCATCTGCTTGGTGCTGAGCGCCCTCTCGGGTGCGGACATGACCAGCATGGGAAGCAGGCCAAGGAGTGCCCCGGCAAACAGGGCGGTCATGTGGCCGTTCTCCCATGCGAACTTGATCGTGTCGCGCATCCATCGTCCGGGTCCGTACCAGACGCCCCAGTCGGAGGGGTTCGGATTACCGGTCGCTCGTTCGTAGGCGGCGATAACCGTCTGCGGGCCGATCACCCAGGAGCCGAATACGGCCCAGCTGAAGGACCACTTCTGACCATTGCGGGGGTCGATGAAGGTCTTGACCTGGTTGATCTTCTTCCGGGTGGGGGCGGTCTTGGTGTAGGCCGCGTTCACCTTGGTGCTCACGTCAGAAGTTTTGGTCTTGACCTTGTCCCGCTTGAGCTTGAGCCCGGCGAGCTTCCCCTTGAGGCCGCGCGGTGTTTCTGCTGGAACTGCCGAGACGTCCGTGTCGCCAGTGTCCACGTCGGTTCCGGTCCGTGGCCTTACGGCGACAGCCGCTGCCACGGGGTCGGCGCCGGGTCCCCAGCCATCGGGGTTTTCGGCGGTGACCGTCAACGTTTTGCCCTTCCGTTCTGGTTACGCGGACTGGGGGGCGACGTATTGCGTGGCCGCACCCCGGTTCTCGGGCATACTCAACTCCCTTCCTCGAAACTGAGATTTCGCAGTTTCGTGCGTTGGTTAAAGGATGCCACGCCTAGCCTAGGCAAGCAAGTGCCCCGGCTTTGGCCGGGATCTGCCAACCTTTGGCCCAAGGCTTGTCGACCCCTCGCCTAGGCAACAGTTACGATGGAGTAGGTCAAGAAACGAGAAGGAGTCAGGAGTGACGGAAAACGAAAGGTCTCCCGACAGCAAGACCCCGCTCAGCCAGCGAGTTGCCTCCTACTACCGGGACCGCATCCTCGCCGGAGTCCTCAAGCCCGGAGATGAGCTGCCCGGCCGTCTTGAGCTGATGGAACTCCACGGCGAAGGCGGGACGTCCATGGGTCGGGCGACCGCCGACAAGGTCATCGACCTGCTTGCCGCCCAGAACCTCGTCGTTCGCAGGCCCCGCAAGCCTCCCGTAGTCGCGGACCGGACCAAGTACGGCACCACCCTGAATGAGCGTGCCGCCTCCAAGCGGGCCACGGGCAATGCCCTCGGGGTCGGGGAAACGTCGAAGATCCTGGACCTGGGGATGATCCCCTGCCCTCCGGATATCGCCGAATGCCTGAATGTCGAGCCGGGCGAGCAGGTGCTCAGGAGGTCCCGGGTCAACTTCAGGAACGGCCACCCGGCCACGATGTCGACCAGCTACTACACACAGGAGACAGCGCGGGTCACCCCTGAACTGGCGGAGCCGGTATCCATCCCCGGAGGCTCCCGCGAGCTGGCGGCGGAGCGCATGGGGTCCCCGCTGGACGAAGGGACGGAGGATGTGACGGCTCGGCTGGCCACCGACGCGGAGCGCAGCACACTGATGCTGTCCGGCACCTTCACGGTAGTGATGGAGGATCTACGGATCGTCTCCCTGGAGGACGGCAGAATCATTGAGGTCGCGAAGAAGGTCGTCCCGGGGGATCATCCGCTGAGGTTCCGCTCCAGCTTCAAGGTATGACAGGGACGCCAGGGTCTCGGCGTCAGTCGATATGAGGCCACACTGAACGGCCGACCGGCGAAAAGGAGTCTCGCCGGTCGGCTTCTTTTATCTCTCGCCACAGACCCCGGTGGGCAAGGAGTCCCATCGGCGCCCCGACTGGTCGCCGTGATGCACGACGGGGGCGCCACTCCATCGCAGCAGCGATCCTCCCCAGGTCATGCCTGCCCCGAAAGCGACAAGAAGCAAGAGGGAGCCCTCCTGGATCCCCTTCCGGCTGGCTGCCGCCGCAAGGGCGAAGGGGGTGCAGGCGCACCCGATGTTGCCCACGGAGTCTCCCGCGACGATCAGTTTGGCGGGTGGGATCAGGGCTCGTTCGGCGAGTTGGCGCAGGAGGACGGGGTTGGGCTGGTGCGCCACAACCAGGTCGATGTCGTCCAGGGTCAGGCCATTCCCCTCCAGGATCTCCTGGATGGTCGAGGGGAAGACGTCGTAGGCGAAATCTCTGATGGCCCGGCCGTCCATGTGGATCCGCTGCCAGTGGTCGCTGCCTGGCGTGACCGGAGTCCGGCTACCCCCGGCGGGGATCAGGATGCTGTCCGCGATCTTTCCGTTGCTGTGCAGGCGGATGTCCTCGATGCCGCCGGTCGTGACCCTGCTGAAGAGGGTTGCCACGCAGCCGTCAGAGAACAGTACGGCCGTGGACCGGTCCGACATGTCCAGGAACTTGGTGTATACATCCACCGTCACGACAGCCGCATACCGGGCATCAGGGTGCGTGGCGAACCACCCCTGAACGGCGCTGGCGCCGAACAGCCACCCCGAGCAGGCAGCATTCATGTCGAAGGCAACAGCCGAGTGTGCCCCCAGGCGCTCCTGGATCCGGCAGGCCGTGGCGGGTCCGATCTCGTCCGGTGTAGACGTCGCGACAACGATCAGATCCAGCAGCCCGGGACTGATACCCGAAGCCCCCAGGCAGCCACTGAGGGCCTTCACCCCGAGGTCGGACGCGGCCTCATCAGGGCCGCACCGGTAGCGGGAGCTGATCCCCGTGACGCGGACGATCCATTCCTCAGTGACGCCCGCCGACCGAGCCACCTCGGCGTTGGAGATCTCCTGTTCGGGGATGCAGGTCCCCATGCCGATGACGCCGATGTTCATCGTGCCCCCGCCTGGATGAAGGGGGAGTCCGGTTTGGGGATTCCCGCGAGCCCTCCGTCGGCGATGGACAGGGCACCGTCGATGACGAGCGAGTGACCGGTGATACAGGCCGCTGCCCGGGAGGCGAGGAACACGGCGCTGTGTGCGACGTCCTCCGGCTCCAGCCAACACCCTTGCGGGACATGCGCCATCAGCCAATCGGACAGCGAGGTCGCGTTCACCGCGAACGCGGTCATGTCGGTCTTGACCCAGCCGGGTGTGAGTGCGTTGACGCGGATACCCTGCCGGGCCCAGCCGACAGCGAGAGTCCGCACAAGGGAGAGCTGAGCGGCCTTGGTCACACCGCAGGAGTCCATGCCGGGCACGCCGATGATTCCGGCAACCGACGACACAAGAGTGAGCGAAGGATGCCGTCCGGATGCCAGGTGGGGTCGGGCTTGCTGGCACACCGCCATCGTGGCGTTGGTGTTGACTGTCATGACCTGGTTGCACTCGCCCAGGCTCAGTTGATCGAGCGGCGCGATCTTCGGGGTTCCGTCGGCATAGGTCGGCAGGATCCCTGCGGCATGCACGACAATGTCGAGCCCGCCGAGGGCATCTGCCGCACGGTTCACACTGTCCCCTGCGGCACTCGCGTCGATGAAATCGGCGGGAACGGCGTGCGCTTGGTGCCCGGTGCTCAACACGTGCCGGGCAGTGGCTTCCAGTGCCTGTTCGGTGCGGGCCCCCAGCGCCAGGTCGGCGCCCGCGTCGGCCAGGGCGCGGGCGATCGCCGCGCCGATACCTCGAGAGGCGCCGGTCACCAGAGCGCGGGCACCGTCAAGCCGGAAAGGATCTCCGACATCGTGGGCAGTCATGCTGGTCCTCCCTTGTGCCACAGGGGAATGATCGAGGTAAGGGCGGTGGCGTAGCTGACCGAGTCCAGCGGGACATGTGGCTGGTGGGACAGCTCGCCGATTTCGTACAGGAGGGGAAGGTGCGGTGAGATCTGGTCGCACAGGTCGACGGCGGCTGGCATCAGGGAGCGCACGGCGGTAGTCCGCAACGCCCCGGACGCAACGAGCGGACCGGCCAGCCTGCATGCCTGCATCACGCCGTACAGGGCAGACAGCTTCTCCAGGGCCGCCTTCAAGTCGGGGTCGGCGATGGATGCGAGGGTCTTGTTCAGCGCTTCGGTGGCCAGATGATGGGCGTGGGCCTGCCCCAGGGCGTGCGCTTCGTGCAGCAGGTGCGGCCACTGGCCTTTCGCACGGCTCAGTTCTTTCCTTGTTCCGGCGGCGAGAGATGTGCGGTGCGCGAGGCACACCGAGGGCCACCAGTCGGGGGCAGTAACGTCATCGCCTGGTGGCGGCGCCTCCGGTGGAGGGTCGGGCGATTCGGCCAGGGCGATGCCCGAGTCGATCAAGATGAGCCTGTTGTCGCCGCCAGCAGTGACGAAGGCTTCAGCCAAACCCTGATAGGGAGACAGTTCGTTTGCGTCGAGCATTCCGTGGAGGCCGCACCGCTCCCGGCATTCACGGATCACCCGGACTGCGCCTTCGGTGGAAATCGCCTTGTACACCGGGGCGTCGGGATGAACTGATGTCCACGGACCGAGGTGGACAGCCCTGTCGGTGACGCATTCCCGTTCCAGGGTCGCGCGTGCCTGACGGGCGACAGCAGTCAGGGCGATGGCGTCAGCGAGAGCCCCGAACAGCGATACCTGCTGCGTCCGGTAAGACAGGAGCCGGGCGCCGGAAGTCAGCCGGTCTTGAGTGGAGCGGTTCTCGGCATACCGGATGGCGCGTGCTGCACCGACTCGTGCGATGGCGGCCATGGAGGAGGGAAGGGTCGCGTACATGCTGGCCCCTCCGGCTGCCAGTGAGCGGGTGAGGCGGACGCCGCCGGGGGTCGGGTCGTGAAATACCCCGCTGTCGCTGATGGATCCGCCGCCGGAGAGCCAGTTGCCGTAAGGGATGCGCACGCGCTGGAGGCGCATCACCCCGTATCGCAGCGGGAGTGCGCTGACGGTGAACGGCTGGGATATCTCTACGCCGGGCAGGGGGCGGCTGGTGCCGGTGAGGGGCACGATGAACGGGTAGACCCCCTCGTCGCGGCCTTCGTGGATGAGCCGGGCGAACAGCACGGCGATGACGGGACCGCCGTCCGGGGCGACGGAGGAGAATTTCAGGCCCTGCGGGTCGGGGGTGGTCAGGACGAATTCGCGGGTGCGCGGCTCGTACACGGCACGGGTGCTGGCCCCTGTGAGACTTCCGGAGGTACCTATCTCGGTGATGAGATAGACACCTTTGGCGGCTCCTGAGTCCAGGGCATCCAGGTGCACCTGAGCTTCCTGAGTTGTGCCCAGGTTGGCGATGCTTCCGCCGCAGAGTGTGTAGTGCAGCAGGGCGGACATGAACAGGGATGGGTCGGCCACGGCGGTCTGACTGAGCAGGCAGGCCAGTGTGTCGATATCGGAGTGCTGTTCACGGATTCCGGGGAGCGAGGCAGCCAGGCGGCCGATCTGGGCGATGGATCCGTGGCGACCTGCATCGCGGTGGGGCCGGGCGGTGACGAGCGCCGAGTTGATCGCATGCTGCGCGGATGGGGGGCATTCGCCGTGGAGGAGGCGGGCGAGTTCCGTCGTCAAGGGTTTGCTCCTGCCAGGGTCGGCATTTCCCAGGTGAACGCGGGGTCTGTGAGTGGCGCATACAGGGTGTGCGGCGGACGGAGTGTGCGGCGGGCGGAGCGGGTGAGAGCCTTACCGGAGTTCACTTCCAGCCACAGGGCCGGTTCCCCGGGGTCGGCCGCTGCGAGCGCGGAGCGGAGATCGAAGGGTTTGACCAGCGAGTCGGCGACCCGTCGCAGCAGGTCATCGCCTGCGGTGTAGGCGCGGGCATGCACGGCCGAGTAGAAAGGAATGCCGGTGGAGTTGATGCGGATATGCCGCATGGCCCGGCACAGGTCTTCCGCCTCGGTCTCCAGACTCGGGTGGTGGCACCGGAATGGCAGCGGGAGACGGATCGACCGGATGCCGCTGTCTGCCGCGCACTGCTCCAGGCAGTCCAGTTCCCGGGAGTCCGGCGAGGTGATGATGACTTCATTGCCGTGATTGACACAGGCGATTGCCGCCCCGCCTTCCCCTGCCTGGTCGATGAGCCTTTCGGTCTGTTCCGGTGAGGCGAACACCAGGGTCATGCCGCCGGGATAGTGGAGCATGGACCGAGCGGCACGTATGGCGCTTCGTGCCCCGTCTTCGATGGAACACACGCCGGAGGCGGCCAGGGCGCTGATCTCCCCGAACGAGACCCCCAGGATCCGGTCGGGCGGGAGGCCAATGCTTTTCAGGGCTTGATGGATGGCGATCTGGGAGCCGAACAGGGCGAGTTGCTGGGCCCCAGGGGCAAGGTCGGCGAGAACGGTTTCATCGGGGGGGTCTGGCGCCAGCAGCGCTGACCCCAGCGACGGGATGCCGTATTCGGCCCCTACCGGGTCGATGCTGGCGAAGACCTCGGTGACGGCCTTCTTGATGGCGGGCAGTTCGTGCAGGGCGCGCAGGAGTGGTCCTGTTGCGAAGTCCCCCTGCCCGGGGAAAACATGGACGACGTGCCGGTGGTTCATGCCTGATGCCTTCCGGTGACGAGCGATGCGCGTCTCTCACTTCGCGGTCGGGGCCGGGAGTGCCCCCGTTTCTGCAAGGTGCAGGGTTTTCGCCTGTGCGATCTGGGGCCACGTCAGGGCGACGGTTCCCCATGTGAGTCCCCCGCCGAATGCCGTGAAGAGGGTCATGGAACCGGCTGGGACGATGTTTTCGGAGGCGGCGGCAGCAAATGCCAGCGGAATCGAAGCCGCTGCCGTGTTGCCGACTTTGTGGATGTTCCCCAGTCGCCTTCCGGGTGGAATCCCCAGGCGGTCCCCGACGGCGTCCAGGATGCGCTGGTTGGCCTGATGGGCGATGAAGGCCCGTATGTCGCCAGGGCTCCAGCGCATGCGCCGCATGACGGTACGGGAGGACTCGGTCATCCTCTGAACTGCATGCCGGTACACCTGGCTTCCCTGCATCCGGAAATAGCGGTCACCGGGATCGACTGCGTTCACGGGGTCCGGCATCCGGGAGCCACCGGCTGTGATGCCGATGAGACCGGCATGCTCTCCTTCACTGCCGAGATGTGCATCCAGCAGCTCTCCAGGCTCACCGGGGTCACCGGAGCGCACTGTCACTGCGCCAGCTCCGTCGCCGAAGATCACGGCAGTGGCGCGGTCTCCTTTGTTGATGATGGTCGAGTAGGTGTCGGCGGCGATCAGCAGGACGCGACTGTGCTGGCCTGACCGTATGGCGGCCCGAGCCATGGAGAGCCCGTACACGAATCCCGAGCAGACGGCAGACAGGTCGAACGCCGGAATGTTGCCGAGACCGAGCCTGGAGGCGACGTCCGGGGATGTCGCCGGACATGGATGGTCGGGGGTGGTCGTTGCCAGGATTACCAGGTCTGCGCCGAGCTGTCCCGACGATTCCAGAGCGGCCCGCCCGGCGGCCACCGCCAGGTCTCCGGTACCCGTTCCTGGCGCCACCCAGTAACGGCTGGCGATTCCTGTCCGCTGGCGGATCCATTGATCACTGGTGGGGAGGAAGGACTCCAGATCTGCATTCGTGACCGGACGGTCGGGCAGGCAGGATCCGAGGCCGTCCACGACAGCCGCACGCGGCATGAGGTGGTCCATTCTTCGGTTGAGGGTTGTCGGGTTTCCCGATTCGCCATAGGCCGGGGGCCTTCTCGCGTGGGCGAGAATCAGCCACAGCATCTATGCGCGTAACCGTGTCCGGAGAGGATCGCGTCAGGCCGGATTGTCCGAACACGCGTACGTCTGCCTGGGAAATGCATGGATCTCGTCCCCCGTCGCAAGAATCCTGCGATGTACAACTAAGTGAGCAGCGTGCATGACCATGGCGGAAAGAAAAAGGGCGCACAGTGGGGGCGCTGGGGGGTGCACGGCCATGACCTGCGGTGTTCATGCCAAGATGTGTCCTGGGTCACTCAGGATGACGAGGTGTCGACCCTGTGCAACCGAAGAGTGCAGGGAACTGCTACACGAGGCGAATCAGCCTCTGGCCGCACCGGATGCACCGGACCGCCCATAGCCCGGTGCCGCCCCGCCTGTGATCCCCTCCCCTGGGGCACTTCTCTGCCACCTGTCCGCCTTCCCCTGTCGGTGGGATCAGGGTGACGCCACCCGAAGGAGAGGCACGGAAGCATTACGGATTCTTCACCCGATGGGTTTGCCTTCGGTCGTTAAGACGCCGATCGGGAACCATGGATGTGGCGACGGCCATGATCTGAAAGTTGTTCATCCGCTCCAGCCATGACGTGGTCTTGGTGTCCAGCCAGGCGCGACTGCGCCTGGCGCCGCTGAAGCGGTAACGGGACTGGAGTTCCAGGATCTGATCAATCAGATCTTCGCGAAGTTTGTCTGCGTTTCCGATGGGATCATCCGGGATCCTTGCTGATTCGAGCAGATTTTTCTCAAAATCGGACACGCTCTGCACTGTACAAGGCGTGTAACGGCATACAAAAGCGCCCCGCATCCGGATAGATGCGAGGCGCTTTTGTGATCTTCAGGAAGCCGCACGGGCGTCCATGTAGGCGGCGGCCTCCTGGTAGTCCTCTGCGGTCATGTCGTCACGCGACCATTCGCTCTTCGAGCGCGAGACCTGCACGGGGTTCACCGGGGGATCCATGCGGCGACCGAGCTCGGCCTGGGTCATCGGCTGGCGCCCCTCGGCCACGGCCCGGTCCTCCTCCAGGTACAGCATGGCCGCGATCCGCTTGCGCTTCTTCTGCGACTCCGTCAGCCCGGCGCCGACCGGCATGGTGACCACGGTGCGCCCCGGGGCCTCCTTCGCCGGGACGGCCTTCAGGTCCGGCTTGGGGTTCTCGGGCACCTCGACCGGCGTCTCCTCGACACGCTCCAGAGTGACCTTCTCCAGGCTGGAGAAGTCCCCACGGGCCAGCGCGCGGAGGCGGACCTGATCGGCGATGGCCTCCTTCTTCTCGGCGATCTCCGCACCCCGCTCCAGCACATGCAGTTCCAGGTCGGACGCGTCATCGACGGCCTGGAGCTTGTCATCCTGCACGATTCGGTTGATCTCGCGCTGAGTCTTGTTCTCCAGGTTCTTCAGCTTGGCCTTGCGGATCATCTCGTAGTGCTTGGCCATGTCGGCTGCCGTGGGCTGGGTCGGGTCGATCCGCGTGCGACGGTCCAGCTCCCAGGAGATCTTCGCGACGATCGGCGCCGCGCCCCCCAGGGCCGCCAGCATCGGCTCCTGGGTACTGACTCCGTGCCAGATGTTGGTGCCGGAGGCGAGGATCAGCATCACGAAACTCATGTGGACGAGCCTCACCCGGCCCGTGCCCCATTCGTCGCCTCGGTACTCGGCGACCTGGAAGACGATCCAGGCGCCCTCAGCGAGGACAGCTATGGCGATGGCGCCCTTGAGATCGGGGACGAATCCGGTGATGGACCAGGCAGTGACGCCGAGAGAGATGAGGGTGAACATCAGCGCGAACGGGGTGTAAGGCGTGAGCCGGTCCTTCCAGCCCTTGTTCTTTCCGGCGGCCATCATGATCGTTCTTCTCCTTCTCCGTTTCCGTGCCTTCCCGTTCGGGTTGGTGTCGATCATCTTGCTCTGTCAGCGAACGTCTGTCAACGGCAGACACGTTTCCATCGGCGATCCAGACCTCTTTCACCGTTTCCGACTGACTCACCGTCACGGAAACCGCCGGGAAACGTTAGAACGACTAAGGAAACGGAGGCCCCGAAACGCCCAGGCCAGCCACGGAAGCACCCGCGAGGGGATCCTGAAACCGGTCCGGAAATGACAACTGCGCGTAAGGAGATTTCTCGACCGTGATACGCACCACATGGAAACGCTCGGAAAGGCTGAAAGCCCGTCTGGCCAGACGTCTGTACCGAATATGCACCGACTGCCCGTGCGCCGACTTCTCGATTCCACTCCAGGCAGCACTGTCGGCGATCATGAGGCAAAGCTCAAACAGAACGATCGACCGAGAGGAGGCCAATCGTGGCAGCCGTCATCCTGGTCGCCGTGCAGAGCATCGCCCTCCTGGGCGCCGTCGCTCTGGGCGCGTGGCTCGCCATCAAACTGGGCCTCGCCAAGCGCGCACTGCCGCGCGCCCCATCGAGTAACCCGCCCAGTATCACCGCGTTCCTGCCGTCGGCCTCCTCCGCCGAGCTGCATGACCTCCAGCAGGGACTCGCCTGCCTCGGCCATGTGCTGGCGCGCCTGGAGACCGGCACCGCACGCCCACAGGAGTACGAGGAGGCCAAGGCCCTGGCCCAGTGGACCCTGGATGCCGGAAAGGCCGCAGAGGACCGCCTGGCGCGCCGCATCGGCATCGGCGAGTACGGCGATGGCCGCATGAACGCGGAGACCGCCAAAGACGTCGTGGCGCGCTGCCGGGTCGAAGGCATCCCGCAGCGGACCATCGCGCGCATCACTGGGTGGTCCAAATCGTGGGTCGCCGACCAGTGCCTGCTTGCACAGGACGCGAAGTCACCAGAGCCGCTGACCGGTTGACGATCCACGCAATCGCCGAAGGCCCGCACCCTTCTCCGGGTGCGGGCCTTCGGCGTTCAGGAAGTGTCCCAACTTGGGACACTTCCCTGGCCGGTCATTCCTGACCAGCCGCAACTTCCGTCAAGGGGCCGTACTCGCTCGACAGCTGGTACCAACGGATCCAGCGCCGCTCATCCATGCTCCACCGGGTGACCCCTCGACGCCATAACTGCCCGTGCCGGTCCCGGACCTGCGTCACGCCGTCCGGGTGCCGGAATGATCCGACGGGCCAGCTACGAGGCGCCATCCGCCCCCTCTTCCTTTTGCTCACCCGGGGCCCCTCCCGGAACTGTCCCAACTTGGGACGGTTCCGGGAGGGGCTGAGACCTGCCCTCCGGCTGGGCGGGCACGTTCGAGTTGAGGCCGTCCGTGGTGGAAAAGACCTGCCGGACAAGCTCCCTCACGGCGTGCGGGTCATGCTGCATGGCCAGGCGCAAGGCGTCGGTGTTGGCGAGCAGGTTCAGCGCCCTCTGTACCGCCTTGAAGGTTTTCGCCGGATCAAGAGGGGCGGGGGGCTCGTCATCTTCAGGGTTGACGCTGAGGCCGAGTTCCAGGCGGGCGCGCTTCAGGTCTTCCACCGTGGGGCGGCCGTCCTCCCTGTTGGCCTCCGCAACCAGCTTCGCCACCTCCCACATCCTTTGCAGCACCTCTTCCCCGTGCTGCCGAAGCACCGGAGCGAGGACGTCGACATGACCGGACGGGAGGGACTTGACGCCGAAGGGCTTCAGTGCGGCAACGACAGGGACCTCGTTGATCATGCGGTAGGCATGCGTTTTCGAGATCCCGTTGTCCGCCGCCCACTTGCGGAACGACCGGTACGTCCTGTTGGTCGCCGGGTCCTGGATCTCCCTGAACGCCTTCGTCGCATGAACGAGGCGCACGGCAGGCCCCGCTTCCTGGAAGAGCTGATCCGTCAGCCTCCGCTGACCTTCCTCGTACCGGACGATCGCCTTGTAGATCACCCTGGAGGCGATGGTGATGATCTCGGCAGGGGGAGCATCTTCGGAAGGGAGGGCGGGCACCTCCGGCGGTACCGGTGCGACCTGCTTCTTTGTCCTTACTGCGGGCTGCTTGGGCTTGTCATCCTGCGAGGCGTCTTCCTGATCGGCACTTGCTTCTGCATCCGCCGGATCGGGGGCCTTCTGGTCGCCACCCGGCTCGGAGTCCTGCGGCTGCGGGCCGGGCTCATTGGGTTTGCCACCCCCCCAGGCCGGAGGGTTGTCGACATCCAGCTCGGCCGGATCACGGTTGGCATCCGCCGCCTTCCTGAGCTTTTTTCGCTGTTCGGCCTGTCGCAGCACCCTCGATGCCATCAGGCGACTCCTCCCTTCGCCGCGAGCGAGCGAAGCAGTACCTGCTCGTAGGACGACACGAGCCGCTTGGCTTCGCGGCCCGGTGCGGCAGTGATCGGGATGCAGGCGGTCCTGCACTCCTCGCGGATTGCGTAGTTCCGGATCACGGGGCCGTCCGGGCGGAGAACGCCGCCCTCTCCACTCCAGTAGACGTCCTCGGGATCTCCCATGACCAAGTCGCCGAACTCTTCCCTGATCGCCTTCTCGTGATGGAAGTGCACGTCTCGCATCTCGCCCCTCTTGGGGACGATCGAGAAGACCACTCCGGCTACAACCAGGTTGGGATTCAGTCCGCCGGGTGCCGCGATGTGCGAGATGCTGCGCATCAGCTCAACGGCCCCGTCGTAGCCGTCTTCGGTCAGTGTTGCGGGGATGAGGACTCTGTTCGCGGCAATGAGTATGGCGCCCATCAGCTTTCCGCCCGGCCGGGGAGGAGCGTCAAGGATGACCAGGTCAACGTCGCCTTTGAGTCCCTGCAAGGCCCTGCGCAGACGGAGTTCCATTCCCGGCGTGGGATCCAGTTCGCGACGGCCGAGGGCCCTCTCACTGGCCAGAACACGCACATTCGAAGGCCAGCCGGGACCGGCGGGAACGAGAGCGTCGTGCACCAGCTCTGCCGGGTCGGTGGGGGGTTCTTCCGGGTCGACGTACATGACGTCGTTGATGCTGAACTCCGGGTCCGTGACGCCCAGTTCCTTCGTCAGTGTTGCTCGCGGATCCAGGTCACCCCCTACGACTTCGAGCCCCATCTCGGCTGCTACCGCGATGAGTCCGGAGGTTACTGAGGTTTTCCCGACCCCACCCTTCTCGGATGCGTCGGCAAGCGATTCAGGTTGATCACTCGGCTCTCTGTTCTTGAGGGCTGCGATAATCTTCTCTTTGGTCGTCACCATGGTCTCTCGTATTCCTTGACGGCCCTGCGGCGCTCCGTCATGCGGGACGGGGCGCCGACTTTGTCTGCCGAAGCCTAACGTGAATCCCCAGGTGCCGAACCACCGCATCCCCGACATGAGTTGCGCCGTCAGCGGAATGACCGGAAACGCAATGGCCCGCCTCTTGGCAAGGCGGGCCATTGCGTGCTGTGCAGCCGGATGTCAGGCCAGCCGGATCTCGGTGCCCGGGGCTGGCAGGTGCACCAGCCCCAGTTTCTGGAGTTCCGACAGGTGGCCGTGATGGATGTCCGGCAGCTTTCCGCCATGGTGCGCGACGGCGGTGATGAGCACCAGCGCCCTGATGGCTCCGTCGCTCACCCCGCTCGCCGAGGCGGCTCGGTGCAGCCGCTCCAGAGACTCCTGGGGCGTTCCTTCGTTGAGGAACGTGACCCTGCGCAGGTCGATTTCCATCATCTCCCCTTCCTTTCCGTTGCTTCCAGGGTTTCAGGGGCCGGTCGCAAGGGGGGTCCAGGGCTGGACACAACGGCAGTGACCCCCGCCATAGCTCATGGCGGGGGTCACTGTTCGGCGCGCTGCGTCAGCCTGCCCGGGTCGGCTGTCAATCTATATGCGGCCCCACATACTCGACGTTGAGCACCTGGCCTCCATCAGCTGCGTCTCTGATCGTCCACACGATCCGCTCCCCGCCGGACCCGGTGCGTACATACGAGATCCACAGGTCATCGCGATTCCCGAACCGGGCGACAATCGGGGGGGCTTTCCTTGCTCGGTGCGACTGGAGAGAGGTGTGCCGTGGATCGGATTTCAGTAAGGTCAGCGCCTTGTCGAGCTGCCTGATCTTCCCTTGGTTCCCGCTCTTCTTGATCTTCTTGATCCCGTCCGTGGCCAGCTTGGTGAATCTGACCCTGTGTCGCATCGCACGATCTCCTCACAGCTCCACCCGGCGACTTCAGTCAGATTACTCTCCGGTCACGTCCGCTTACACGAGTTCGCCGCAGGGTTTTTCCCGTTATCGAGAAACCGGCTGGTTTGATGGCTGCATGAGCCAAGAAGAGAACAGCAACGACATGCGGCGGCCAGTCGAATTCACTGTGCGTATGGACTGGTCGAACCCCCTGGTCCGGGCCTGGTACAGGGGATTCCTGTCGAAGGTGAAGCATCCGCAGTACCAGGGCGGCATCAAGCCCTCTCAGCCCAGCTGGGACAGCTGACCAACCGGAAGATCCCCCAGCAGGTCATCCACCGGAAGCCCCCCTCTGGGCTCTTGGTTCTCCCCGAGATTGGGGCCGTTCCATCGTCCGATCAAGTCACCGTCCGCCGTGCGGAGAGACCCGTCGTCGTGCGGGTAGGCCGTAGTGCCGTCGTTGAGCCGTATCGAACCAGGGACGGTGTCGGCGTGCGCGGGAATCGCGCTCACACCAAGACCGGCCAGCCCCGCCAGGGCGACTGCGACTGCCTTCCAGCTCTTCACAGGCCCCACTCCTCCAGCCTGGCCAGTACTTCCGTCATCACTTGAAGGGCTTGCGCTTCCAGTGAGGTCAGCCACTCGATGAGAGCGGTGATGAAGTCCCAGATATCCGCCATCAACCCTTGAGACCTCCGAGGAGACCACTCCCGCCGTCGCCGCCACCTTGGGCGAACCTCCCGATGAGGGGAAGTCCACCCAGTCCGGCGTCGGGATTGCCGCCGACCTCCATAGGGGAGTTCGTCAGGCCGGACTCATATCCGGCCTGTGCGGGATTGGCAAGGAGGCCCTTAGCCGCCTCCTGGGCCTGGTCCAGCATGGCACCGGTCCCGGCGGGCGGCTTGATGTCCGCGCTGGCACCGGCTGGCGAGATGGTGCCGGTGGGCATTTCCTGGGCGCTGGCGATTCCGGTAAGGACAGGGATGGCTGCGGCTGCGGCGAGGGCGGTCAGGGTGCAGATCTTGGCCCGCATCGTGATGCAGTCCTTTCATTCGACTGGAGAGTGCGACAGGCCACATCAGGGTAACGGCGAGTCATCTCCAGACACCGAGAGTAACCATCACCGATACGATCAATGCCGGTGAAGCTCCCGTACGGGGGTTTCACCGGCAAGGCCCCCCGGGGCGCACACCACAGGAAAAGAGCACCCTCATGGTTCTCCCAGGCGTTGCACTGGCGCTCGCGCCAGTACTGCCACTGACGCTGCTTCTCGTGCCGCTGCTGGCTTTCCTCTAAGCAGCAGGCCCTCGCGGCCCTCTCTTAGCGGAGCGCAACTTCTGCACGGGTACCTGTGCAGAAGTTTCTGGCACGCCGGACACTTGAGTCTGGCCGACCCGTATCCACCAGCAGCGGGGTGCTCGCGACACTGTCCGGCTGGCGGTCATAGCAAGGTCAGACGCGAGCCAAGGCATGCAAGACGGACCCGTACCCCATCCAGGGATACGGGTCCGGCCACATTCGGTTCAGCCGGAACAGTCTTTCACTCCATCGCGGTATTCAGGCAACAGCAAGACCGGCTTTCTGAAGCTCAGCGCGAGCCTGCTGGAGACGCCACGCCGGATACCTTGCCAAGTCTGGTGCGTACCTGTCCGCGAGCTGGTTCCCCGGGATCAGCCAGGTCGGCACGCCGCAAAGCAGCGACTTCAGCATCATGTCCGAGGTACCGCCCCGCTCGTACTCGAAAGCGTTATGGAATCCGACCACTTGATGGGGGCTCCGCTTCAGCATCTCGGTATTGCGCTCATTCCCCGCCCGCCTCCAGTCGGGGCGCGTCCTGCGGGCTTCGCCCCAGTTCACTGGGAAACACAAGTGCCGTTCGCCGAGCGGGAGTCCGTGCTTTTCGCACCAGTTGTGTGCGGCTATATCCGCACCACGGGCTTTCCCTTCGATGACAACGAGCCGGTTCCCGTACCTGTAGTGGAACCGATCGAGCGCTTGATGGACCACGCGAGGCCAGGGGTAGTGGCGACTGCCGCAGAACAATAGCCGGAACTCTTCATTTTCCATCCCTTTTGTCACCAGTCCTTCATGACATCAAGCGCTTCCAGCGGGGGAGCGATGTACGCCACGGACAGAGCGGTGGCGCTGCTCCAGTCCTCGGGGGCGTTGCGGATCATGTCCCAGTAGGCGTCGGCGAACCGCCGGTCCTCGTCGCCAAGGTTCCCCCGACTGGTGATGATGTTCTCCACGGCAAGGCGGAATCCGCGTCGGGATACTCCATCACCGGCTGAATGATGGCCATCGCCGGAGGTCTTGGTGAACCAGTAGAAGCCGTCGGATCCCGGCGCGCGGAATCCGTCCGCCTCTGCGCGCGGATCCTTGAGGGCTCGCGCCAGCAGGGCGTCCACTTGGGAGTCGGCGAGGTTAGGGACATCGGCCATGGTCAGCTCCTTGGGTCCTGGGTGTACAGCCACCGGAAGGCGTCCAGACGGGATGTGCCGGACTGGATGATCCCGGCCTCATGAAGCAGGTGGCACCACACTGGCTCGATGCCGGGCAGATAGAAGAGCTCGGCTTCGGTGATGCGGCCCTGGGCTCGGTCGATGGTTCGGTCAACACCCTTGCGGATGTCGTCGAGGGCCATCCAGCGCATGTTCCGGGTCTCTCGCACCGAGGGCTTGATCTCCCCAGTGAAGCCGCTCGCCATGACCACGGTCCAGTGATGCCCGTGTGGACGTGATCCGGGTTCCCTGCGGCAGCGGTTCGGCAGCCAGAGAGACAGGATCTCGGTAACCTCGGTGACGATCAGTCCGGTCTCTTCGCGGGATTCCTTGCAGGCCGCGTACACGGGATCATCCCCGTCGCCGTGCCCACACGGCGGTGCAGTGCCGACAGGCGGAGTGTTGCGGTCGAACATCAAAAACTGGTCGGGGTGCTCGGGGTGTGGAATGAGCACGCCGACACTGGTCTTGCTACAGGGTTCCGCCATGCCGTCAATCTCTCCGGGGGTCACGAATACGCGCCCTCCCCCTGCCGTTGCAGCAGAAAGAGGGCGCATGATGTCCGCTTCCTTACCGGGACACGGCCTGCGCGGCGCGGACCTCACGGATCATCGCGCACTGGCCGTTGACGGCACACCAGGAATCCTCGGACAGTACTGGATTGTTGGTGCCGAACTTCTCGTTCGCGACCTCGGTGACAACGCGGATCATGTCCGGGTCGTGCGGGCAGCAGGCGGACTTGCCGTCACGGTTCATGCCGTACAGCTCGGCAGACCGGACATGCTTGCGGGCGAGCTGCGCGACCCAGCGCCGGTCGTGCGGACCCTTGTTCTCGTGCGTGTCGCCGCCGCTGTGCCGCATGTCCTGATGGCAGGCCGTGCAGTGGTAGGTGATGAGCTTCTCGGTGGGGCCGTCGGGGAGCCAGGAGCCGTGGAACTCGTAGACGATAACCTCGGCCTCCTTGACCACGGGATGCGGGAAGGAGGTGACGACGCCCTTGCCGTCGGGGGTCCAGGTGGTGTCGGGAATGAGGTCGTCCCAGCCGTCCCCGTGCGGCCACAGGGCGACTGTTACACCCTGGGACTGGTCGAAGGTTGCGGTGCCGTTGGTGTTCTCGCGCTGGTACTGCTGGACCTGCTCGATCGGTCCGAAGTATGTGGCGCTGTGCTCCTCGGATTCGAGGAAAATCAGCCCGTACCCCTCGGGACGGGTGTGTAAGTTCTTGTCGCCGAGGTTGAGCCACTTGACCATCGTGTCGAACTTCGGCTCCTTGGGCGTGAGGTAGCCGACGAGCGGGAGCCGGTAGCGCTCGGCCCCGGTGACGTAGACGGGGTTCTTGGGGCTGGTGTAGTGCTTGTTCTTCGCGGGCATGCGGATCTTCCCTTTCCGTGGATTGGTGTTCAGCGATGTACTTCCTGGAACTCTGGAAGTCTCAGTCGCGGGTGGGTGCGATGTACCGGCGGGCGGCGACCATGAGGCCGAAAGCCGAAGCGAGGCCGGTCAGATGGAAGCCCGCGATGAGCGCCTTGGCCGTGGCCCCGGCGAGATGGTGCTGGTGGATGACGGCCTGGCCAGTGATGTAGAAGACACCCCAGACGATCGACATGGCCACCATCAGGATGACCAGACGTGCTCCGACCGGGAGCCATTCCGGCCCCTTGGACGGGCCGAGCCGGGTGCTGATGTGGGCGATGTGAGCGGCGAGGGCCTGGTCGTGAGTACCTGCGGGATGCCGGGGCATCTGGTCGCAGGAGCAGGTTGCCCGGTATTGGGCCGTACCGGCGATGGTGGAGGCGTCCTCGTCGATGACGATCTGAGGCAGATGGAGGCCGTCGTCGATGGTGAACTTGCCGAACATCTCGATCTCTCTTCTGTCAGTTCCGGGTTGACGTCTTGACGGTCACAGAACTTTCTCCTTGATGGCTTCGCCGACGACCCGGGAGGCTCCGATGTTCGTGACCAGGGACAGCATCCCGGTCTTCACGTCGATCGGGAGGACGAAAAAGGTCAATCCGGCAAGACCGGCGCCAATCCCGTACGTCAGGGCGGGTTCGCGGTTGAGGACGACGCGGAGTCCTGCCTGACCAAGGGTTTCTGCTCCGAGAGCGAGGGCTTCGATCTGCATTGGCTCCGGTCCTTTCCGGGGTTCTCGGCCTTCCCGGAGGCCAGTGGCGCCGAGCAGATAGGGGCACTCAACTCCGACTCAGCTCCGGGGAGTTGACCGCCAGCATGCCGTGTCCGCCATTGGCTGTCAATGTCTGCCAGAGTCAGCCAGTCAGGCGGCGACCTGACCGGCCCCCTCGACCGGCTTCACCTGGGCGTCATTCCCCGCACCCACCAACCGGACCAGATCCGCATGACGCTTGAGGAATCCGGTGAAACTCTTCGCCTGGTAGCGGTCCTTCCCGAACGTGTGGTCCAGCTCTGCCATCTGGAGGCGTACCTCACTCACCCCGGGAGCCTCACCCAGTGACCGCACCGCACGGACCAAAAGGTCCCGGTCCGCCCCATCCTGCTGGGCCGCGTCCCTTCGGCGTGCGGCCCACGTTGCGGGATCCTCCGGTACGTTCCAGCGTGAGAACGCCTTCTTCAGGGCGGGTTGCGCGGTTTCCGCACCCACGCCGACCACCACCTTCCCCAGGGACCGGAGCTTGTCGGCAACCGGGATGAAGTCGGCATCGGATGACACCAGCACGAACAGGGAGATGTCGGGTCGCGTGTAGGCCACTTCCATCACGTCGACCGCGATGCGCAGGTCGACGCTGTTCTTCCCCGGGGCGGGGGGTGTCACGTTCACGACCTCGGCGCCCGCGAGGATTCCCCCTGTACTCCGGTATGCGTTACAGGAGTGCGACTTCTGGTGTGCGTACACCCGGCAGAGCGCGGTGCGAGCGTACGCGGCTCGGGGGTCAAGCCATTCCAGCAGAGGCGCGGGAGCCGGAACTCCCCGATGGGGGCGGAAGCATCCACCCATGTTCTCGAAGTCGATGAACACCGCCGCTTTCACTGCCGGAAAGCAGGCAGAAGGATTGAAAGGCCCTCGCAGCGTCACCGTTTCCGTATCCGGACCGACCGCGTAGACCTTTCCGGGGTCCTTGCGCAAATACCCGGTCGCGTCGTGACCGGCTTCGATGGTCCGGTTGACCGGTGGCCTCTTGAACACTGGTTCACCCCTCAGGGCTTGCAAGATTCGTCCTTTCCGAGGGGCTGCCGGTTCCGTATTTTCCGGACGGGCCGAAGAGTTGAACTTCAGTCTGACGCCGTCAGTCATCGGCTGTCAATGTCTGCCATCGAGAGACGGCTTACCCTCCATAAGTGAAAATCACATCTGACCGTCGGTCCTATGGGTCCCATGAACGCCAGCAGCTCACCATTCATTGCCGGGCCGACCACCCCGACCATCAGCCCCGCGCCGGACTGCTTATGATCCACGGCGGCTACTGGGCCACCCGGTCCGGCATGGGGGACTGGCCGAAGAAATTCGCGGAAGCCGGGTACGTCGTCATCGAAGCCCAGTACCGCCTCAACTCCGACGCCGCCTGGCCCGCACAGCGGGACGACGTCCGGGCCGCCCTGGACTACGCCCGGCGTGGCGCCGCGCAATGGATTCTCGACCCTGAACGGATCGCCGCCTTCGGATCGTCCGCCGGAGGCCACCTGGCCGGAATGCTCGCCGTCACACATGCCGGACTGAAAGGCGTGGTGGCCCTGTCTCCCCCGATGTCGCCATACCGGGCATGGAGGGACGGCGAGAAGCCGACCGGGACCTGGAGGGAGCACCGGGCGCGTCTGCGGCGGGAGGCCGAGAAGATGGCCGGGAGCAAGCCCGTCAAAGGCACGCCCGAGTGGGATGTGTGGGTCGACATGACGGTGTACCAGCATGCGACGGGCGGAGAACCACCGTTGTGGCTGGCTCATTTCGAGGACGATCTGATCCCGCCCGCGCACTCGGTAGATTTGATGGAGCATCTGACGAAGACCGGAACGGAAACAGGAAACGTTTCCGTCGAGACTGTTTCCGGATCGGGTCACGCCATGTCACTGATGGAAACGCCGCGCGTGCAACGGGCGGTGAAGGGGTTCCTCGCAGGGGCTACAGGTTCCCCGCAGTAGGGGTTTCCGCAGGTCAGCAGGCATGGAAATGATAGTCCGGCGTTTCCAGAAACGCTGAAGGGCTTCGGAAACGCCGGATCATCCCCGGCCTGATCCACGGTTGCCCAGCCAGATCCGCCTGCCGAAGTTTTCCGGATGGAAACGGGAAACGGCGGCGCTTCCCACTCGTTGCAGGAAACGCCGCCGTTTCGGGAAAGTCAGCGATATCCCTGGCCGTCACAGGCGAAGCAGTGGCCTACCCACACTCGCTCCGCGCTCTGAAAGACAAGACCGGACACCCCTTTGCAGTTTCCGCACGGCTTCCGCCTCTGGGGGCGAGAGGGGGCCGAGGCCCGCAGTGCCTCCACGGCTTTGATCGCGGTTTCGTACCGGGGGTCAGTCCACTGGATCACACCTGCCCCCTCACATCGTGTCCGGTGGGTTCGGCTCCGGAGCCGAACACCCGGACCCGCCTTCGGTGCACTCGCTGTGCATGCAGTCGCCCGCCTTGACCTCGATGTCGGCGACCGGCCCCCACAGGTACACGTCCGGCTCGTACCCGGCGTCCCGGATCGCGTCCATCGTCACAGCGGCCGTGGCGGCGACCCGGGTCAGCGTCTCCGGGCCCTCGGGCCGGTGATGGATGAACCGGCCAAGCCGACCGGCGAGCATCGCGTAGATCTCGGTGTGCAGGATCAGCGCATGCCATCCCAGGTCAACGACCTTCGACGGCCGCAGCCGGAGTCGGCTGGTGTTCTGTGAGGCGGCGACGAGGAACTTCAGTGCCTCGTCCGTGATGCACTCCGCCAGCGCCTGGTCGATGCCGTCGTTGTCGCGCTGAACGAGTGCTGCGACCCGCCCGAACTGGTCGGGTAACAGCAGGTCGCGGGCGGAAGCCTTCCGCTCGCAAATGAGAGTTTCCACTCCTGGAACTCCTTCCCTAGGAGTCCCAGTTCAGCAGATTCCCGACGAAGTGTCAGCAGTACCTATCGGCCTGCTTCATCCGCGCGGGGGGTGGTACCGAAGCATTTGTCGTACTCCCGTGCGACAAATTCCTTATCCGCCCTGGACGGCGGATCCTCGCGGATGCCCCTGGACCGGCAGCAGCCGTCGCAGTCATGGGTATCGCGGGCATCGCCCGTGTCAGTCTCCGCGAAGAGCTGTGGCACCTGGGCACCGGGCATTTCTTCCCCTTTCCAAGACGTTTCATTGAATCCGCAAGTTTCCTCGTTTCCGCAGGTCAGGGCCAAGGAAACGCACGGAAACGGCCTACCGGCCGATGCAAGGTCGAGCCAGACCCCGACAGCCCACGATGGTGCCGTCCTCGCGGACCTCCCGGTCGATGACAAGGAGGTCGTCACGCTGACCGACGAGAGCGAGGGCCGTCGGCAGAGACACCAGGAAGAACGTGCCCTCCTCCGGTGCGGGCAGGCCCTCCACGCCCCCATAGGTGACACGGGACGCAAGGAGTCCGTCCAGGCTGCCTGCGTCCGCACGGTCCATCTTCAGTCGCGCGACCATCCCTGACGCGAGGATTTCCCGCACAACAACTCCCGCCCCGTTGAAGATCCGCACCGGATGCGGAGTCAGATTGACGATGGTGGCAGGGGCGGTGCACGTGCTCTCGGGTGATTCGACAGGAACCGGCGCAGGGCGCTCTCCTGGAAAGGCGAGCGCTGTCAGCTCGGCCAGCACCTGCCGGATCTCTCCGAGGGTCAGATGATCCAGGCGGCCACGCTCTTCGAGCTCCTTCAATTCCTCGCCTTCGACAAACGGTTAGCCCTGAGGCCGGTGTGACGCCCGGTACTCCGTCGGGGTGACCCCCAGCTGCTTCCGGAAGGTCAGACGCAGCATGACCGGCGAACGGAACCCGCAGCGCTCCGCCACCTCCGCCACAGGGCAGTCGGTGGTT
This sequence comes from Streptomyces sp. 5-10, assembly GCF_014712245.1. Classification (NCBI taxonomy): domain Bacteria; kingdom Bacillati; phylum Actinomycetota; class Actinomycetes; order Kitasatosporales; family Streptomycetaceae; genus Streptomyces; species Streptomyces sp. 5-10. Next base: position 193,755 of record NZ_JACVYG010000007.1, on the reverse strand, counting down.
TCCAGCAGCTTCCGGGCCCACTCCACCCGCTGGCCGAGCAGCCATTGCAGAGGCGCGGTCCCGGTCAGCTCACGGAAGCGCCGGTTGAAGTTACGGCGGCTCATGTAGGAACGGGCGGCCAGATCCATGATGCTGACTTCCCCGTGCGGGCATTCCAGTGCCCAGGCCATTGCTTCGGTCAGTTCTCCGAATTCCTGAGCGTTTGCGGCTTTGGTGTCGATGGGCACCGATTCCCCCCTTTGGTATGGGTTCACGATGACAGCGGACAAGCCCGCCCGTCAATGCCGGACGGTGACCGGCCCATCACTGCCGCACATGCCCGCCAGACTTTCGATTTCAATGCGTTTCCGCAGGTCAGAGTGAGACGGAAACGTATCCGGAAACGCTCTTGGAAACGTTTCCGGATACGTTTCCGTACAGTCAGGCACCCGGATTCTCTGCCACCGACCGCAGAAATGCCCTCTCCTCGGCGGCATGGCCCTCCAGGGCCTTGTCCACCTGACCGGTGATCTCCTCCACACCCGACTTGTTCAGCAGCTCACGCACAACGTCCCTCAAGGTGCGCTCGGTGTGCCCGGCTGCCTCCTCCAGTGCCGACTGGACTGCCATGGCGTACGGGGCGTCAGTGGATTCCATCCGTTCTCCTTCGGTATCGCGGACCTTCAGCCGCATTTGGCGACCGCTACCAAGGGTGTACCGGCGGGTGCGGTGTGTGCCAGCGAGGCCCCGTCGGCGGTGTGCAGTACCACCTGGCTCATGCCGCACTCCGAGAGAACCCCGGTCAGCCTGTCCGCCGTCCCGCAGGACATCACCGACACCAGCACTGTGGCGCCGGGCCGGGCGATCCGCGCCGCCTCGGCGACAGCCGGTCCGGCTTCGACGAAGTCCGGGATGGAGAGCACCACTCCGTCGTAGTGACGGCTGGTCAGGAGAGTCTGCTGCGGATGGGCCCGCAGGGCGGTGCGCACCCCGGCGCGGGCGGCGGAACGGATCGCTTCGTGGTCCATGGATGTCATATGCACGATCCAGCCCTGCCGTTGCAGATTGTCCGCGATGGGGGTGAGGGCGCCGCCGATGTCAGCGAGGAGGCCGGGCGGGCTGCCGAGGGTGGCGAGGAGGGAGTTCGGCACGGCGGTGACGGCTGCGATCGGCGCAATGGTCATGGGGGCGAGCCTACGAGGTGAGATGTACGTCGCTCACGGATTCGGTAGCACCAGTGTACAGAGGGTGATAGTTTCAACCGGTGGAAAGGGGAAGAAATGACCAAGAAGATTGGCCGCCCACGCATCGGAAGTCGACAGGAGTTCCGATTTCCCGATGACCTCCTGGGTGCCCTCAAGGGCATCGCAGGCAAGGAGGGTGTGACGCTCAACTCGACCGTGCGGCGGCTGCTGTACTCACATCCCGAGCTGAGCAGCGCCCTGCATCAACGACGACCCTCCACGGATCAGACCACCAGCACCCTCTAAACGCGACGAGGCCCCGGTCACGACACCGGGGCCTCGTTCTCCCTACCTAAGGCAAGGACTCATCGTGACCAACTCTAGCGTTTCCGGTACCAAAAACAAGTCGAATCCACGATCCGATGCGACGTGGCGACCACCCGATGGCGCCGAGTTCGAGATCAACGAACTCCCCTTCACAAAGCTGCCGGACTGGGTCCTCTACCACGAGGAGCTTCCATGGACGGCCAAGGAGCTGTACCTCGTGCTCCGTTCAGTCGTCAACGAGAGGTCGGCCGAAGCCCGCACCTCGGCCATGACGGTCGCCGAGATGTGCGAGCAGATGCCGCGTCGGACCGTGAAGGGAAAGAAGAAGCTGATCGGGGCCTCTACTGTCCGTGAGGCGATGACGGCTCTTCAGGTGCACGGTGCCCTCACCCGCACGAACCCCGAGCAGACCCATGCCACCCCTCGGTACCGGTTCAGTAACGAGCCGCCGAAGGGCTATGAAGGCTGGCTGTCGGGTTACGACAAAAACCGTCATCGCCTGGGCCGGACCGGCTGCGAGAGGGGGTGCCAGATTCCTGGCACCCATACTCCGGAGGGTGCCAGGAATCTGGAGGGGGGTGCTGAAAATCTGGCACCCGGGTGCCAGGAATCTGGAGGGGGGTGCCAGGAATCTGCGCCGCCCGTGGGGTCTGACCTGGGGCGGCCGGTCTCTAAGAACAGCTTTAAGAAGAAGAATCTCCAAAAGAATCTCTCTCTCAAGAACGCGCGTGCGCGCGAGGGCTCAGGTGGGGAGCCGACCACCGGCAAGACCTCGCCTGAGGCGGCGGCCGGGGGCCGCGAGGAGAGAGATTCGGCTACGCCAGACAACCCTGCCGGGGCCGAGGCCGGTGGGTCGCCTCGGGCCGGGGGCGTAGGGGAGACCGTTCCGGATGAACGAGCCGGTGTGGCTGCTCCTCCTGTGAACGGTTCCTCCATCCCGTCGCCGGAGCCGGTGGTGCAGGCGTACACGGAGGCGGCCAGGAGGGCGTCCAGGCGGCTCTCTGCGGCCTCTGTGGAGAAGGTGCGGCGTCAGGTGGCCGGGGAGCTGTCTCAGGCGCCCTGGGAGCCGTACAGGGATTTCCTGGCGGAAGCTGTGGTGGAGATGGGCGAGAACGGCTGGACGGATCTGGGGAAGCATCTGGGCAAGATCAGGGTGCCTCGGGAGGTGAAGGTCCGGCCGTGGTGTGGTGAGTGCGGTGATCCGGATGTGATGCACGCCAACTATCACCCGAGGACGGCTATGGGTTTGCGGATGGTGGGTCCTGGTTTCCTGAGGCCCTGTCCGGTGTGTTCGCCGCTCGGGCGTCGCCGGGCGGCTTGACCGGGGTTTCATCGGGCATGGCGAAGCCCCCAGTGCGGGATGTGCTGGGGGCTGTTTGTGCTGCCTGGTTTCCGGTGCCGGTTGGGCGGTCTTCCGTGACGGCGGCTTGACCGGTTCGTGTCACAGAGAAGCCCCGACGTGATCTACGTCGGGGCTTCTGGTGTTTCCGGGCGTGTTCCGCTGTCTGGTTCCGGGTTCGAGTTGGCGTATCCAGGATCCGTTTGCACCAGATTTGCAGTGGCCAACGGAAGTGTTTGCCAACCCGAGCCTGTCCGTATTTCCGTCACCGTTTGTCGTGCTTGACGAACTTAATCTCCATGGTTTTCCCGTCGCCGTTCATCTGGCACCAGATGAACAGTTTGTGCTGCGGCAGTACGAGGCTGAGGTTCAGCCCTGTCCACTTCCAGAGGCTGTTTCGTCCTGTGTGGATCGCCGTCTTGATGTCTTCGTAGACGACCCTCTCCCGGTGTGCCTGGTCCGGAAAGAGCTGTTCCATGGCCAGGCATGCCCGGTTGTCGATGCTGAGCTCCAGTTTCTTCGCCCAGTGCGGCCAGGTTTCCGGCTCGTAGTGACTGGCTTTGTGCATCTTGGCCAGGTGCTTCATCTCGTCCTGACTCATGGGCCAGGCGGCCTCGGCCGAGCCTTCTTCTGTGACTGCTTCCCGGGCCTCCGGTACCGGTTCGGTTACCGGCTCGGGCGGGGCTTCCTGTGGGATTCGGACTGCCTCGAAGGGGTCGACCGGCTGTTCACTTTCCACGCCCTCCAAGGGGTCTTCGTCTGGGGTGTCGGCTTCGGCCGGGCGCTCCTCCTGTTCCTGGATGTCGGCGGCCTTGAACGTCCTGCCTTCGGCTCGGGCGAGTCCCAGTTGGACCATGTGGGATGCGGTCGTCTTGGACACTCCGAGTTCGGCGGCGATCTGCCGCACGGTCCGTCCCTGCCGGTTCCACATGGCCGCGAGGTCTTGGTAGTCCCTCCATCGCTGTTCTGCTGTGCGCTGGATGACGATCTGTTCTTCCATGGCTTCCTTTCCCCGGGTGTTTTTTGTCCTGTATGTGTGTGTCCGGACGGTGTCCGTCTTGTTAGTGAAGATCCTTTTTGCGAGTGTCCGGACAGCGCCCGATTGGTCACTCTTTGTGCATGAATGGGCGTGTCCGGACACTCAGAGTTGGCGCCTTCAGGTTGCTATAATTTGCACCAAATGTGAGTGTCCGGACACCGGGGCGCCGAGAACCCCAACGCTCTGACCTGCGAAAACGCGGGCGATCAGCAGCCTTCTTCCGTGGCGGCCCACTGGCGCTCGCCCGCCAGGCGGATCTGGCCGCCCAGCGGCGCCGTCGCCTCCGGCCACAGCTGCGGCTGCTCCGCCTTCTCCAGGCTCACCACGGCCCGCTCCTCAGGGACCCTCAGGCGGACTGTCGGAGTGTCCTCCAGGCGGACGGCGGGCCCCTCCTCCAGGGGCTCCGCAGGGGGTGCGGTGACCGGCTCCTCGGACTCCTCCGCCGTCTCGGCCTCAGGCAGCTCCTGGGGGGGCTCCTGAGGCTCCTCCGAAGCCTCCTCCAGGACTTCCTCCAGGAACTCCGGCATGGGGTCCTCGGGATGCTTCTCCAGGTCCACCACGGGCCCCGGGGACGGCTGCCCGGGGGCCTCGGTTTCTGACGGCTCGGGCACTGGATCCGGGTCCGTCATCCTGGTCTCCGCTGGTGACTTCTCCGGTTCGCTGGCCTTGGTTTTCAGCAGGACGTCTCCGAACATGGCCATCACCGCGAACAAGATCAGAGCGCCTGCCGGGATGACGAGAATCGCCTGGAGAGGCTGGTCGATTACGTACAGGACGACGCCCACGACACCTGCTCCGAGCCATCCGAGCCGGGCCCGGCTCTTCTTCTTGTCGTCGGGCTCTTTCACCCACATGTTGACGCCTTCGATGGACCTGCGGGCGCCTGTTCCCATCCAGTTCGTGGAGCGCTTGAGGGTGTCGGTGCGGTTGTCTGCGGTGTTGAGGGTCTGGTTAGGGAGCATTTCCATTTTTCATCCGTCCTTCAGGGTTTCATGTGCGTGGTTTCCGGCGGGCTGGCCGTGCTTTCGGAGATCAGTTTTCGCATTGGTTCGTGCGGGCGGGTGATGGGCGGCGGTGATAGTCACCGTTTCCACTTCGACCATTTGCTTCGGCAAAGTTTCAGTGCTCAGAAAGACAACAGGATCCTTGCAACTGTCATCCCTGTCAGGTACGTCAGGACCGTGAAGACGGCCGTGTAGGCGGCGGTCATCCATGGCGGATCGGGCGTCCAGGACTCCTCCTCATGTCCGTCTTGCACCCAGTCGCACCCGTGCGGGCTTATCGTGACGATTTCGTCCATTTCCTGTCCTTGCCTAGGCCAAGCTGGGCGTTTCCGGGTGCATTTCTGTTTCCGGATACGTTTCCGTGGTGTTTCCGCAGGTCAAAAGGTTGCCGTAAGCAACGTTTCCTTCATCCCTGGAGGAGTGGAAACGTTAGGGGAGCTAAAGAAATCAGTCGCCCCGCCGGTCCTTCAGTCACAGAACCGGCGACTCCGGCGTCCGTCGGCAAGGGGTGCCAGGCGGTGCAGCTCACGGCGAATCCCGGACAGGGAAGATTCATCAACGCCCATTCATCTCCTGCCCGAGACCGCAAACCGGACCATGACAGCGGCCACCACCAGGATGCAGGTCACGCTCTCCGTCGTACGGACGGCTCGCTCCGCGCACCGGAAGAACGACGACAAGACCCGGAACAGCACGTTCAGGATAGTCAGACCGGCCGCTTCGATGAACCCCGTTTCAGATCCGCGCGGCGGATTAGATCTCGACTCGCGCCAGCTCGGGCGAGTTTCGCCGGGCCGTACTGCACGCAATGACGTGCATCTCCGACCCCAGCATCGTGGCCTGGGCGTAAGACCCTCCCTCGGTTGCCGCCAGGAGGGACTTGCACCGCTTCCTTCCGATGCGCGGAACCCATCGAACGTCCGCCGGATGAGTCGACGGCAGGTACGTCCTCCGCTCCATGCAGCGCATGGCTTCCTGCACCGCAGCAGTGGCGACAGTGTGGACCTCGTCCGACTTGACCCCTGTTATCACCCGGGTCAGGAAGATCGGCTTGCGTAGACCCTCCGGCTGGTACGTTGCCAGGATTTCGTTCACGATGTCCCGGTCCTCGTCCCGGTCCTCACTCGAAACAGAGATCGCTGTAATCGCCGGATCGGGTACAGGCGTTGAACCGAGGCTCGTCAGCAACAGTGCCGGGTGACCGAAATGAACGGAATCTACGTCAGGGCATGTTGTCGGCAGAAAGCTGTCCACCTTGTCAGGGATCTCCCAGATCCTGGGCTTCTCTCCGGGAACAAGCTTGACCTTCTGGGCGGCGAGCACCTTCCTGGTGATGTCCTCCTTTCGCATGGCGAACGCTTCCCCGGTGACGATCATCGTCCGAGAGGCAGCCGCCGCCTGAACCCTGGAAATCTGCATACCTCCTTCTTCAGCTCTCATCTAGTACGAACATCCATGCCGGTGGCGACAGCACCGGAAGGCCGAACTTTTCCGCCACACTTACCAACGCCCAGTCCCAGTCTGGATATGGATACGCGCTGGTGTCGGTCGCGTTGTACGGCTCCACGTACTTGACCCGGCCGGGTTCCTGGTCCTCCAGGCTCTCCCGGATCACCAGGAAGGCCATATCCTGGTCGTAGGCTCCGGCCGTCAAGAACACGACAGTTCCCGGGGTGAGATCCGATTCAATCTTCTCCCGCCGGTCCCAGTCGATCTCCTCGTAGACGTCGTCGGCGACCCGGATTCCGTATGCCGCATAGGCGGAGCGACTGATCCCCACTGCTGCCTTCCCCTCTCCTTGAGTACCGTTCGCGCCGGACTCACCGCCCTGTCCGCTCAGGCTCTTGTGCTGTCATGCCGTGGACGTCCCCTCTCGGCGCGACCTCGGACTTCCTCGCCGATCACGCACCCCGTTCCGGGGCCAGGGCGGACATGACGGCAGCCGTCAGCGGAGCGCTCTCACCGACCGTCAGGCTTGTGATCATCCGCAAGGCGGCAGCCCCCTGCACGCACAGCTGATGATGCGGGTCGATCGGGTCACAGCAGATCCATTCGGCGATGATCCGTTCTTCCGCTGCCTGCCGCAGCATCTCGCCGATGCGGCTATCCAGTCCGGCGGCGAGTGCGTCAACCGCCACGGTGGCCGCCTCCACGGGAGTCACCGGAGCCATCGCCCGGCTGCCGTCGGCGGCCGTGAAGTGCCGCACCATGCCTTGGTCCACGCGTTCGCTGACGGGCTGGTCATCGGGCCATGGCTGGGCGTACTTCTCGGCGAGGACTTCCGCGACATGGTCACGGAGGGCCTTGTTCACCACTTCCCCCTCCTTGGTCATCAGTTTCCGGGCTTCTCGGGTAGCTCGTCCACACAGGCCCAAGTCTCCAGAGCCTGCATGATGGCGTTCTTGTCCTTGTCGACGAAGATGCGCTCAGCGAGGGTGCGCGGCCGGTCGTCAGGTTCTTTGGGCAGCTCCGGCAGGACGCGGTTCATCCAGATTCCGCATCGGGTGCAGAAGCCGGAGCCGTTGCGGTACTGACGGCGCTCATAGGGTCCGTGCTGGCCGGGCAGGGAGCGGCTGCCGTCGCAGTTGAGATAGCGCTGAAACTGGGTCCAGCAGTTATCTTCCGCCTCCTGGATGGTCTTGCCTTCTCCCCGCAGAAAGGTGCCCGGGGGGAATGCTTCGAAGAAGGCGGTGCGGTAGTTGCCTTCGCCGGAGAAGACCACGCCATGGTCTCCGCCCTGGATTTCGATACGTTCGGGCCAGGGGTGCCGGGCCTCATGCTGAGTGTTCTCGATGATCCGGGTCATTCCCCGTCTTCCTCTTCCTGCTTGAGCTGGATCGGGGACTTCAGTTCCGACTCATTCTCAAACGGACCCTCGAAGGGTTCTACGATCACGTTCAACCTGGGGCCCTCCTTCGGCCCCTCATACATGTACGGCCAATTCACCGACCCATAACTCGAATGGAGCCAATCCCGATGGATAACCCGGAATCCGGTTGTGTTGAAATTCCCGAACTCGTCACGCAGACTGATTGACTCGCCAGTGTGAGGCGGGTGAAAGGTGTGCAGGTTGCCGTCTCCGTGGCGACCCTTCACCGATAGCCGGTCGTAGTGATACTTGCCATCTTCGGATGGTGTACGGACATAGAACGAGCAGATCACGGGATAGATCCGCATTCCATTCTGGATTTCGCTCTGGATTTCGTTCAGATTCACGTTTCATTCCCTTCAGGGATCGGGTAAGCGTCCAAACAGCCCACGTGCTCCATCGGCATGACCGGAGTGCCGCCGAGCTCCTTCGAGTGCAGCTCGTGGGTCTCCTCGGCGCTCATCGGAATCGCCTCGCCCGCCAGAAGGCGCCAGGCCAGCACCCTGAATACACCGTCCGGCGTGTCCCCACGGGACAGCAGCAGGTTTCCTCCGTCCGTGGCATGCAGGGCGACGGATGCCGCTTCAGCGCAGGCCAGTTCTGAGCCAGTCCCATAGGTTTCCTCACCATCGAACAGAGCGGTGAAGGTGCCGTAGTGTCCGCCCTTCTCGCCGGTCCGGGCGAGCGCGGTGACGGTGTACATACCATCATCGACGCAGGACAGCATGCGCCCTATCAGATCAGCGGCAGCCTGAACGGACTGCGGTGTGCACACATTTCCCCCTCATGCGTCTTCCACGGTGCGAGTGACCACTGTTGTTTCCCTGACCAACCGGTGTGACGTGGACGGGAGAGCGGTCATGCGGTACCACTCAAGGTGCTCTACGGCCTCTTCACGGCTGCGCATTTTCGTGGTGACCGGAACCCACTTCCCGTCGGATCCGGCTTCGATGAACCATTCGTCCACTTCAGTTATGACGGTCATTTTTCCCCCTTCCTTCGCCCGTGACTTTGGCGTAACCATCCTCTTTTGCGAAGCACTCCAGCCAGGCACAGACACGCATCGCCTCGATACTGGCCTCCGGCGGACTCATGTCCCGCTCCAGAGCCTTCGCCACGTAGTTTTCGACCATCTCGCGGGCCTCTTCGAGAGTGCGTGGCTTTTCGGGCCGCCGCTGGGCCGCGAGTGCCTGCTCCAGGCCCGAGTCATCCTCAGGCTGATCTGGTGCGGCCATCGCCTCGTCGAACACCTCGAACCCGGTGGAGTTTTCAGGGATGCGCAGAAAGTGCACGGGGTTTTTGCCGCGTCGCTTCCGGAGGTCGTCCATGAAACTCCGGGTGAACGATGGCGCGATGTAGACAAGGCGGTCCCTGTCAGCCTCCGCCCCGGACCACAGCAGGAAGCGGTCTGCCGTCCCCTCCAGGGACATCCCGGCCAGGTCGAAAACGAAGGTTTCCTGCCCGCGCGAGGTGTCGTAGCCCATCTGATAAGCATCAGGGCCCCCTTCGGTATACAAGGGGTAGCCCCGGTAGACGTCGGGGAGACCCGCAATCTTCGCAGCCTCCTTGACGGCGCCGTCAAGGTTGTAGGAAGTGAAACTGAAGCCTTCTTCAAGCATCGGGTGGGTCATCTTTTCCCCTTTCCGGTTCGGTTCTTCTCGGAGTATTCGCCGCCTGGCCTTCGATTGGGGATCTGCCACTTTGTGCCGTCCGTACGACAGGCCCCCAAGGTGACTTACGGCCGCTCGCGCTTACTCCGTTTTCCCGGTGGCATTCCTCAGGTATTCCAGCAGTTCATCCAGCTCCTGCGCGCTGGGAATAAGCGCGTCCGTGGTCCAGGCCGTGCGGATGAGGCGGAACGTTCCCCGCAGGCCGAGGCGGTCCTTGGATGCCAGCTCCAGCCCGCCGTCTTCGGTCGCCACCATGTGCGTGACACCGATGTGCCGGATGATGAATGGAACCCTCTCGCTGACCTTGTACTCGGTGTGCACCGGCCGGACATCCTGTCCGGGCCCCGCGTTCTCGACGACCCCCATGTCTTCCTCGTTGAGCCGGGTGAAGAAGACCATCGAAGCGTCTCCCCTGCTCCGCTTGGCCCCGAGCTCCCATTCGGGAATGAGGGTGCTCTGAAACCGGATGACCCCGGGCCTCGGCGGCACCTGGCGGGCGTACCCGGCCAGCTCCGTCCACCGTTCGATCAGATCCGGCTGCTTCAAGCGCAGTTTCGGCAACACGTACATCTTTGCTCCTCAGCAGCTCAGCGAGGAGTAGTACTCGTCCCAGAGGGAGGCGTAGTACTCCTCTTCCTGCGCCCGCTCTGCCGCCTCGAACTCCTCGGGGGTGCACTTCCCGCACGGCCACGGGGTGACCATCCGGCCTGTTGGGTAGCAAGCCGGGCAGACCCGGAAGCCGGTGCTGTGAATCTCGAAGAGGTCCGGCGGGTCATCGACGGGACGGTTGCAGGTGTGCTCCGTTGGGGTTGCTTCAACGATCTGACGACCGTGTCGGCATATCACGCCCCATGGCCGTTCGTCGTTCCGTTCGGCGATCTGCCGACAGATTCGATCGGGGCAGTCCTCGACCCGGCCTTCATGGTGGACCCGCGTGCCGACGCCGTTCTTCCGGTAATGCGCGTGGGTTGCGCCGTTCTTGTCGTAGCGCGAAGAGCCTCCGGCCCTCTTGTGACCGAAGCCTTTCCATCTGCCCGGCACGCCTTTCTCCTTCCGTCGCACCCTTATGTGCCGTCAGCTTCTCGATCAATGAGGGTGTGGTGCCCCATTGTCCTTGCCGGGCCAGTCGTGACCCTCTTCCTGTCCGCACCAGCACCCCGGCTGCGACAAGACATGACCGAGGTCGTCCCCGGGGCTTTCGGCAGGGCGGACGTTCGCCGACTGGGACCTGATCCCTGCCTGTAGAGCTTTGGCCTGCTTCCGGATATTCATGACAATCCTCCTGCTCGCCGTTCGTCGCCAGGAAGGACGCCGGGGAACTGCTCCTCCAGCCCCTTGGCGCACGCCTGGCAGCAATTCCATGTATCCAGCTCCGACCTGTCGAAGTGGTAGAAGCACCCCACGCACATGACCTGACCGGGCTTCGGTGCTTCACGGATCAGCCGCCACCCGGTGACCCGCTGGGCACCGGTACGCGTGATCCCCGTGGGGTGAAGTGAGGACAGCTTGATGGTCCGAAGGCGGCGATTCCGGTCCCGGCCACCCCGGCATCCCGGGGCGCTGACCCTCGCGATCCCCTTGTCGCGGTCGAGTGCATCTATGATCAAGTACAGATGCGCTCGCCTGTACGGATCGCAGGACTGGTAAACCTGGCCGCATCTGTGTACGAAGCTTTCCATCGCCTTCTCGCTCACTAGAAAGGAGGCTCCCCGTTGAAGACCACAGGATCGAAGCCCTCGCGTCGGGCGGCCTCCTTGCCTATCTTGTCGATGCGCTTCAGGATGCGCTCCGGGGCGCCGTCATCGCGGGCTTCCCGGTAGATACTGCCGACACTGGTCGAGCAGTTGCTGTAGCCTTCCGCGTCCTTCACGTACCGCTCGTAGTAGCGGTCGCTTGCCGTGAGGGCGCTCTGCGCGAAGACCACGATCCCCTCGACTGTCAGTCGGCTGCGCTCTTCGGGTGTGTAGCTGGTCAGGCGCTTGGCGAAGGCCCTCAGTTGCATGTATTCGCGGTAGTCTCCGCTGTACATTCCTCTTCTCCTTTCCTCTTCAGCTGACAGTCGGAGGGCGAACCGGGAGGTTCCAGTTGACCCAGCGTCCGTTTTCGGTCGATCCGATCATCACCATCGGGGGGCGGTCGGATTCGCGGGACTTGTCGGCGATCCAACCTGCGGTCGCATCCAGGATCGCTGCGCTGCCGAACTCGAATGGCTCCACAGTCAGATCGGACGTGCGTGCGTAGGCGCTGATGAACCGGTCCCAGTCGCCTGGACGCACAGCGCAGTAGAAGGCGTGACGGCGGTCGAGGGTGGCGATGCGAGCGAACCGGACACCGGGCGCCTCATTCGCGGTCTCCCCGGCCTTCCGGACTGGATCGGCCGGGCGACGACAGCAGTGCGTGTGCGGCGAATCATTAGCTGATTCCGTCATTCCCCTATCCTCCCTTTTGCGGACCGGGCAGTTCCTTCTGGAGCGCCGCTCGCCGGTCTTTCATGAGCTTCGCCATCTTGTAATGGTCAATCTCGGTGGCCCCGAGCCGGACCGCCTGAGCCCGCTTGCCCGGGGTGAGGTCGTAATGCCACCGGATTTCGTGATCCTGGAACCAGGACCGTTTCAGGCCGAGCTGACCGGCGAAAGCGTGCAGCTCTTCACGCGTGTCGGATGTGAGGTGACACCAGCGCGTGTAATAGAGCCCTTTCCGCCATGCCACGTATGTCCAATCCTGAATCTTGTCGACGTATACAGCCACGCCCCCCACCTTTCATGAAAGCCGCCGTGTTCGGCATCTAGCGGGAAATCCTCACCTGTACGCCATCCGCTTCTTCGTTGAGAATTTCGGCTTGGTAGGCGATGGAAACGAAAGCCGACTTCACCGCATTTGCGGTTGGCCGGGCGTTGACCCCCACGACCACCGAATTCTCCAGAGGGGTGACATCCCTCAGCATGAGGTTGATGTCGCCATTGGGGAACTTCCTCGTGATCGCATCTCTCGCCAGACGCCGGATCCTGATTTCCTCGTAAGGAATATTCATTCCCACTTCCTTCGCTCGTCTCCGTCGAGGATTTTCCGTCTTTCGGTTCCTCCACGGGTCCCTTTTGCAAGCCGTACCGCGTTTATCTACCGCGTTCGCCGTCCGGGGTATCGATGGGGACGAGCCCTCCGCCAGCGCTGATCATCACCCTCTGCTCCGGGTCGTCGATCAGGATGCACTGGACGATCGGCTCTAGATCACTGAAGAACGTCACGCCGGGAAGGCAGGTCTCCTTGAGGTTCATCACCGCTTCACGACTGACAGCATCCAGGTAGATACGCCTCGCCGTGCATACCTCTGCGTCTTCTTCGGCGCGGTAGGCATGCAGGCGGCCGTGGTCGAGGCACCACGAGTACAGGACGTTCACGTGGCCTCACCGAGGGCTTCCCGGGCCCGCTGGATGATCTTCGTGAGGGTGACCGTGCGGCGCTCCTCGGCGCCGGGGCCTTCGACGTCATCAAGGGAGATCACCCAGCGAGCGAAGTCGAGCAACGCGCCATACTGCCGGGGGCCTTCATGAGGAGCGGCACGCCAGTCAGGCCCCGCATCTGTCTCCATGTCATCCCAATCGACGGGGGTCACCATGTCTGTTTCCGCTTCCTCAGGGCGGGCGGGTTTTCCTTCCATCCGCCGGGCGAGGGCGATGAGCAGCGGCTGGCCGGTCATCCACCCGATCGGGTCCTCGTTGGCGCGCTCCAGCTCTGCATACTCGGCCTCGAACGCGTCACAGGCTACGTCTCCCGACGGCGAGGGCCCGAGAGTCATGTCCCACAGGCACTGCGTCAGATGCGGTCGCGCCTGACGCAGGAGGAACGAGTGGACGTTGGCGCAGTACGGGGCATCCATGTCGTCCAGGCGCAGAGTCTGCCGTCCGGCGTTGATCCAGATCTCGTCCTGATGGAGGAGTTCGGGCCAGCCCGGCGCCTCGTCGGTAACCATCAAGTCAAGCCACCCCCTTCTGAATGTCTGCGCGAGTAGATCGTCTGATGGCCGGGCTGCGGGTTTAGCATTCGCGGCCGTCGCCCATGCGGGACATGGCCTCCCTCATGGCCTCACGGACCCGCTCATTAATGTTCATGCCCCTCGCCAGCCAGGCGGCCTTGGTGACACTGCACGGCCAGGCGGACCCAGGGTGAACGGGGCACAGATCGTAGCCGCTTGCCACATCAGGGGGCGGGCATGGCTGGAGCAGTGCCGCGATGTCCTTGAGGTGCCCTTCGGCGCATCCGCCGCCGACACGGTGCATCTCCAGAACGTCGGCGTCCTCCGCCCGTATCGCGGCGAAGGCGTGCTCATCGCAGTGGGCAGCCCAACAGCGCCCCCCGTCGGCCCCCTTGGTGGCGACGTGCCAGGTGGCAACCTCGTCACATACTTCAGTGACCCCGAACGGTGCGTCCGTGGTCTTGGCGCAGTATTTCCGGTTCAACTCTCCCCGTCCTTTGCTTGTTGTTCAGCGGCCGTAGCGGGTCATGATGGTGGCGAGGACTGCGACCCGGATACGGTCATAGCCGGTGACTTTGCCGGATTGCTGCGCATACTCGGCGACAGCCCTCGCCTCCATGGCGGCGTCCCCGGCATGCGCTGCCGTCACGGCGAGCTGGAAATCCAGTGCGGCCTGCGCGCTGCGCACCGCCGAACGCAGCGAAGAGTCCAGGGCGCCAGCTTTCGGGCCACCGACCAGCTCCTGATGGGCCTTCGCCAGCGAACTGTCGGGGACCAGGTAGGTCAGATGAGCCTGACGAATGGACATCGTGCCGTCCGTGAGTCCCAGGACGTCGGGCACGCCCGCTTCGTCACGTGAACCGTTAGGGCAGTGGTCGCAGATCGCGCGAGCCAACGCGGAGAAAAGAGCGGCCACGCCGTCCTTTCCGTACTTGCTTTCCAGATCGGAGAAGTTCTTCTTCAGATTTTCGAACCCCTGAATGCGCGGGCTGTCGGGGTCCGTAGCAATCTCCTCAGCGATGGCACGGGCCTCCGCGAGCAGCATTTCCCTCTTCTCACCTCGCACAGGATGCCTCCCCGGGCGGCATGGCACCCTGGACGGCGTGGGCAACCTCGGTGATGGCGTCGGCATACTTCTGGTCGAGCTGCTGCACTTCAGGGGCCAGCCCACCGAAAGGAATCAAGCTCTTGTGGTGCGGGTTCGTGCGGGAGCGCCATACGGACCACGCGTCGTGCACGTCCTCCAGAGTCACCGCGCTTCCCCTGACGAAGGCCAGCAGGGTGTACAGGTCCAGCAACTCCCCATTCGCGTCCGGAATCTTCTGTGACAGTGCTTCGCGGACGCTGTCGACGTAGTTCTTGCCGTTGCCAATTTCCATCGCATTCTTCCCTTTTCCGTGCGTTTCCATAGGCCAGGGACGGCGATGGAAACGGTGTATGCCGTCGCGCCCTCATCGCCGTCCCCGTGTTTCCGTCACCTGGAAACACCGCCCTCAGCGCCAGATCTCCGGCCGTGAAGTACCGACCGTCAGCAGATCCGTCAGACCCGCAAGGCTCAACAGAAAACCCCGCCATGCCGGAAGTCGTTGCGCCTTCCTCGCGTGACGCCCCATCACCCCTCCCTCCTCCAAAGATCTGCCTACCGGGCCAGCTTGCGTATCAACTGGCCCAGCTCATCGATGTACGCCTGCTCGTCATGGACCGTGGGCCATGCCAGCATCGCCGGATGCCTGGCCAGACCGAGGGCCTTGCGGGTGGACTGGATCGCCAAATCTCGCATCCGCTCATCGATTTCCGGGATCATGTCCAGGCTCAGATCCTCTGCGTCGTCTGGCTCGCGGAGGTAGTAGTAGGTGTTACGGATCTTGTCAGCAACGACCGCACACGCTCCCAAGCCTTCCTGGAGGGTGTGCTCTGCGTCCGAATCCTCAACGGGGTCGCATGAAGCGAGACCCGCCAGAGCAGATGCGATGAACTTGAGGCGTTTCGCCGGGCTGGACATCATCGCGAGATTGTCCTTGAAGTCCAGCCCGGTGTCGTTATGAAGTGGACCCACTCCGAACGTTCCCATAAGTACCTTTCAGTCTTTTGCGAGACTCTGTCCGTACAGCCACAAAAAGAAAGTGATGAGGGTCATCAGGCCGACCACTATCAGGGGGGCGTGCCCCAACAGGATGCCTGCGGTCAGGGAAGCCGTTCCGAAGGTCGCCACCCCCAGCATGAGGTTCTTCCGGACGGCAGGTACGTTCACTCCTTGATCTCCTTCGCGATGGCCTTGGCCAGGTCTTCCGCGTTGGCGGCGCCCTTGATGTACGACCCGTACATGGCGAAGATGCCCGGGGTGCTCGCGATGATGGAGAGCATTTCGTGGTCGGTGAGCATCCCGACGGCGGCGACGGCCGCCCCGCCGAGGGCGACGATTTCGGCCTTGAAAGGCTCCAGCTCCTTGATGTTCATCTGTCTTCCTTTCCTTGACCCGAGTTGACCCCAAACCGCACACGCGGGTGTACGGCAAGGCGACGACTGGGGCAGGTCGTTCAGGCGCCAGTGAAGTCGGCGAGAATGACTCCGCGTGCGCCATCGACGGTGAGCCTTTCGGCTACCGCGTTCGATCGGTCCGCACGGAACCCGCTCATCTTCTTCTCTTCGCAGACGATACGCAGAGCCTCATCGGCATTCGCGGCGCGAACCAGGACGGTCTTGTACTCCTCGTAGTCCATTTGGTCGCTGTCGGTGCGCTTGACCAGCCAGAGCTTCACAGTATTTACCCCTTTTCAGTTGATGTTGCAGAACTCGATCGAGCCGAAGACTGTGCGTGATCCCAGTAGTTCACCGCACCTCCTCGGGCCACAGAATCTCCGGCTTGAACTTCACCGCCTTGCCGTTCACGACAGCCAGCCGCCACAGGTCAGGCTCGTAGCCCGTGTACTCGCCGACCCCTTCGAGGTATCCGGTAAAGGTGCGACCGGGGTAGAGGTCGACGATCTGCTGAAGATGCTCTTCGATGTGGTACGCCTTGTACGCGTCGGACCAGGATGGGATGATCTCGCTCGCCGTGCGCTTGATCAGTTCACCATCCTTGGTGTCCATCGACTGCTCCGTGACCCGCAGCTTGACGTCGGGGTCCCTCGTGATACCCCTCCCTGAATTCAGGCGACCCGGAAGCTCCTGGATCTCGCTCCAGTTCAGTGGTGGATCGATACGGATCTCACCCGAGATATATGTCCCCATCTCATTCCCCCTTCGGGTTTGTTGTCGGCTAAGTTACTACCGGGGCAACCGCAGGCGGGGCAGGTGGTGCATTCGACGTCGAGGCCGCCTGTGTCTTCCGGGTTTTCCGTCACGCGTACGACTGTGTTCTCGGTGACGAACCATTCGTAGCCGTAGTCGACGACGATCAGACGGCCAGGCACTCCGTTCAGCACCTCCCGGCCGTTCGGGTAGACGGACACCACAACGCCCGCCATTCCCTTTCCGTTGGGATCTGTGATGTCGACGTACGCCCCAATGAGGCCATCGAGGAGATCAAGGTCCGTCCACGTGTTGCCGACATAGGCTCGATGGCTGTCGAAGTGTCCGCGTTCCTTCTCGCAGGGCCAAGGGTGGTCATGGTGCTCTGCATGACAGGGGATCACCACACCGTGCTCCCGGAACGCTGCGACGATAGCGGCGTCATCCTGGAACATACCCAGAGACTCGCCCTCGGTGTCCCACCCCCGGTCCACGAGGGACCCGATCAGCGCCGAACAGACGGCCCTCTTGAGCGCGTCATCCGCCCCGCCGTCGATGAGGGCCTGGGCTACCGGGTCAAAGACCTCGTTTCCGCTTGCCCAGCCCATCAGATCACCTCGCTTGTTTCGGCTGGCCGCCCTGTGCGTTCGGTGCGGCCACCCCTCTTCAGGGCGTACGACTCCTTGGCGATGGACGCGAGATCTTCCAGGAACTTCTCGGCGATCTTCGGGTAATGGTTCTCGCCGGTCTCTTCACTGCACTTGATGTTCTTATGGAGGTCGCAGTCCAGAGTGGCGATCAGGTGAACGAGGGCCCGCTCCACCGATGCGGGATGAAGCCGCAGCATCTCTTCCTTGTGCTTCTTGCGCTGAGCGAACGCCTCCCGCGCGGCCTGACCGATCCCGAAGTGCAGGTCGTCAACGTCTTTGCGGAGCTTGGCGTTCTCGTCGGAAATGGCCTTCATTGCGGCATTGAGCGCTGCGGCACTGGGATGGTTCGGAGCCGACTGACCGACAGGGCTCCACAGTATGGCGGGCGCCATAACCGGTTCGACCTGAACAGCTTCGACCTCGTCTTCCTCACCCCAGGGGTCGTGTCCTTCCTGAGTTTCGGTTGACGGCTCCTGGTAGGAGACCTTCCAGAACTGGCCTTCATGCCGGAAAATCACATCCCAGACGGAGTGCCATCGCCGGTCTTCGACGTGTTCCCAGTGAACGACGAACTTGTTCCCGCGTCCGGGCGAGATCCTGTTGTCGTTGAGCCACGTCGCCTTGAACGTGCGTGTGGGCACGTCTCCTCCTTCCGGGGGCATCGGCCGAAGAACTTCAACCGATGCCGTTGTCTGACATTGTATGACACCAACTCATGCCCGGTCAAGGAGAGTTGGTACGTTTTGCCCCAGGTCGGAGCAATGTGGAAACGCGCCTCTTCACTTCCATCGCGGCCACTGGCCATACATCAGGAAGCAGCCACACGCGTAGAGAGCAACGCAGGTCACACAAAAACACATTGCCGCAATCAGATCGCGAAGCCCCTCTTTTCGTTTCGACATCAGGCGTCCGCATCCATGAGTTCCGACCGCGAAACCTCACCCTGTGCGACGAGCGTCTGGATGACGTGCTCGGCGAACCGCTCGCCCATCCCCCTCATGTCGAGCAGGAAATACCTGAGCCCCTTGACGCCTTCTTCGCGGAGAACCGGCTCAAGATCCTTCAACGCGCCAATGTTGTGACGAAGCAGCACACTCCTGGTGTGCGACCCGATGTACCCGGACCCCAGCTCCGTCAGGACAGGAAACGCCGCATCCCGGCGCGCCGCATGGGGCGCCGCCGAGAGAGGGATCCCGCTCTTGCTCCGACAAGCCTCTCCGGAATCCGCCTTGCATGTCGGACAGGAACGCCTTCGGATCTCCTCGGGATAGTCCACCCGGTCCCTCACCTTGACTGGCCTGCACTCCCTGGGTCCGGTCTGGACTCCAAGGGTCCGCAGGACACGGTCCGCAAGTCCGTGACCCATGCCCCTCATGCCCATGAGATCAGCTTTGAGCCGATCGGGTCCGCCGTTGTTCAGAATCGACGCAAGTTGCGACAGAGTGGTGATTCCGTTACGTCGCAGCACAGTTGCTGTCCTTGTCGCCACGGAGTCACCACCAAGCTGACCTTCGAAACTCCGGTCTACATGACGCGAAAAACCATCCATGCCTTAACTCCTTCGCTCTTCAGTTCACTGGCTCACTATGCCGCCAAGTCGTCCTTGTAGAGCGTTCGCATACGGGACCGCCGACCCTCCAGGGTCTCCGCAATGTCGGTGTCGATACTGTCCTCGGACTGGAGGATCCACCGTTGCACCGGGGACTTCTGCCCCGGCCGGTACAGCCGCCCCTCGGCCTGCTCGTTGATCAACGCGCTCTCGCTGGGCGCGGCGATGATCTCGCATCGGCACGCATACTGCATACCGTCGGTCCCCTCCGACATGGATGCCGGGTGGGCGACCAGGATACGAACATCCCCCCGGATGAACTCCGCCTTCAACGAGTCACGTTGAGAACCAGTCGGCACATCGCCCCAGTACTTGGCGACGCCAGAGATGGACCGATCCCTGTTCAGGCTGGACACGGCCATGCGCGCCCACTTTGCGAAGGGTGCCCACACAAGTACGCGCTCCCCGTCCGGGAGGTCCGCGATGATCTCCTTCACCGCCGCGAGCTTCGACTGGTCACCCTTTTCGTTGAAGTCGATCTCATCCCGCTCATGGAAGTCTTCGAACTCGATACCCTCGTCGTACTTCTGAAGCTTCTCCACCACCTTGAAGAGACGCGCAGAATCCAGAGGCTGACGATCCTCTGCGAGGCTGTCGTTATACACCTCCAGGAATTCCTGCTGTCCGGCTCCAGCATGCTCGGTCCGGTAGTGCAGCCAGGCTCGGGCAATCTGCTTTTCCGGAGCCGACAGATTGTAGTAGACGCGTTTGATCACTTCGCTTACCTTCAACTGCCCGAGGGCCGCCTGCCGGAGACGGATCCTCTGCGTAATCGGCAGTGGGGTGCCTACCGGGTGGTCGTCCAGCCAGGCAAACGCCTGTTGCTCGAAGTCGTCGTACTGCTGTCGCTGCACCTTGCCCATGGGGACCTTGACGATCCGTTGGATCACCTCCGGCAATTCGATGCCGATGTCCTCCGTCCGATGCCGGACCCCACAGGGGATCGCATCCCAGATCGCGCCGGGATTCAGCTCCCCCCCGATCTTATTGATCGTCTTGGTGTGGGACACTTTCTCGGGTTCGATGTGCAAATATTCCTCAGCCCAGTCCCAGAACCTTGGGTACTTCTCTTTCCAGAGCCAGTTGAGGATCGACCAGGCTCCTTCTTCCTTGTTCCCGCTGAATGTGGCAGAAATTGCCAACTTGTGATCAGCTTTAATGAGTTTCAGGATTTTAGTCTGCGCGGAGTTTCGGTTCGCGATACGGTGGATCTCATCCCCGATCACCAGATCGAATACCCCTACCCGGCCCCATGGGGGAACGGTGCCGTCCTTCATGGCCTGCCGGATGGCAGCCACCGTCAGCTTCGGCTCCTTGGTGGCAGCACGGCTGTGCGCGGCCTTCGTCTCGATGTCTACCCGGCCTCGCATCGCCTCCCATCCGATCAGCGTGACCCCCGGCTTCTTCGCGACGAGGATCTTCCAGGATTCAGGATCGGACTTGTGAGTTCCGGCGATTCGCAGGTAAGGCGAATTCTTCAGGCTCGGAAACTGTTCGGCGAACGTATCTCTCCACTGCCCGAGGGTGTTCACGGGCGCGACGACCAGTACGCGGGGGACGCGGCCCAGTTTCAGTTGGCGGACCCTTTCCACTCCCTGGAGCGTCTTGCCGGAACCGAGTCCGGAAGCCAAAAGACCAGAGGAGTCGCGAGCCAGAATGCTCAACGACTCCTCTTGGTATGCGCGCAGTTTCTTCATATGTCAGTCGGCCTTCATTACGTCCAGGAGGGCACGGAGCTTGTCCGTGGAGATGTCCGAGCGTCGATTGGCGTCGATCTTGATTCCGGCAGCCAGGAGTCCGTCCAGAAGTTCCTGTCGCTGCTTCCGCTCGTCGTACTGCACCTGCGTATAGAGTCGGCAGGGGGAGCCGCACGCGTCCACCTCAGCGCCCGTTTCACGGTCGAACTTCCGCCGCATCTCGGAACCATCTGTGTCGTTGACATAGATGTACGAACGGCCGACACGGGACACAGTGACCGGCTGGTTGCCGCGAAGTCGATTGCAGCCGACCAGGATGAGCGGGTCACCCTTCCTGATTCCTTCAAGTCGAGTCACGCCCAGCCCCTCTACTGGCTGCTGATGCCGGTGTCGGCATCCCCGTCACCGGTCGCCGTGGCGCTGCCGGTGTTCTGTGCGTGAATCGAACCGGATGACCCCTTGCGGGACTTGAGGAACGCCTTCAAGTTGCGCTGCGCATACAAACGGCTCGACAGGCTGTCACTGGAGACAACGCAGTCCAGCGTCACCCATCCGTGCCGGATGGCATGGCTGCCCTCCTGCGGGATCTCGAACGTCCAACCGAGGACACGCGAGAACGCGCTCCTCACTGGAGTGAACTGCCTGGCCCGGGGGTGGGTCTTCTTCGCTGCTTCCTCGTGCGGAACGTTGCTCATGATTGCCTTTCAGATACCGAAGACGAGGACTGTGATGCCGGACATGGTCAGAACGAAAACAGACAGAACAGAAAGGGCAGCCACGCAAGCAGGCGCGGCTGCCACCCCGAAGAAGGCCCACCAGCCGAGGTAGGCGCCGATCCCGGCAACAACGCCGAGGGGCACGCCAGGCTGTAGGACGGTCTCCATCAAGCGCCCTTCCGGCTGATCGCCGATACGCCGTCGTTGATGAGCCGCCGGGTTGCACCGATGCGCATGAGTCCGATGCCGGACGCGGCCACCGTGAAGAAGGTGGCAGCGAAGACGAACTTGTTGCCGGTCGCTGCAACGCTGATCACGGCCAAGGCCAGTGCTACGCCAAGGATCGCGCAGTCGTGCTGGACCAGGTGCTGATCCCGGTCGGTCATGAAGTTTCCCCTTCGATGGTCAGGCTGACATGTCAAACAGGAGCTGGTCGCTGTGCACCTGATCCATGTGGACACGCCGGTTCTCGGTGATGCCGTCGTCCACGGACTTCCAGTGTCGCGCGGCCTTCTCTTCGTCGAACCCCAGGCGCTCCGCAACCCATGTCCGCAGAGAGGTGAGCTGAGCGTCACTCCAGACCCGCCTCTCCTTGCCGTCGAGCGACTTGATGACGGCACACGGGAGGATGAATCCCTCCGGCTGGCTCTTCACCCAGTTGTTGATGGTGGTGGCCGTGACGCCCAGGTAGGCGGCGACGTACGGGGTGTTGCGCAGAGTCTGCATGATTTTCCCCATCTCCTGCGAGTTTTTCGCAGGTTCTGGTGCTACTTTAGCACAGGGTTTTCGGTTAGCAAGAACCCAACAGCGAAGCCCCCAACACCAGTTGGGGGCTTCGCAAAAACAGATAGATCAAGAAGCCAGCGGGGTTTGCAGTCGTCGGCCCGACTCCTCCGGGTCGTCGATGAAGTGCACATACGGGAGCGACTTGCTCGCCAGCGGCACCACCGGGGTCGGCTCCTCCTTCGCGGTGTTCAGCGTTTCTGCCTCGTGCGTCACGTCGATCACCGTCAGGATCCGCATCATGGACATCGGCTCCGACAGCCAGAACGTGACCAGCATGCCCTCGGCCTTCACCCGGCGCCGGTCCGCCATGTCTCCGACCTGTGAACTGCGGTTCCGGGGACTGATGGCCGCAACCGCCTGAATGGCCCCGTCCACTCGGTTGCACAGTTCTGGGTCCAGGCCCTCCATCTGCCGGTGCGCCGCATCGGTGTACTGAACCCGGTATCCGCCGGGGGTCTGTGCCTGAATTTCCACCACATCCGTCTCCACGTCGTTCTGCGGAGTCTTCAGTGTCGCAGTTTCGGAGTCGGCGACTGTCGATGAAGCCTCACTGACGCCGCCGATCCCATCTGGATCCTCGGCAGGGCCCGATGGGTCCTCAGGTGGCTCCTCCGCCTCTTCCGGCGTGACATGAACTGCCTCGGCGGACTTCAGCTTCCCGTCCTGGAACTTGACCCGGAACGTTCCCGTGGTTTCCGAACGGGTCAGCGAAGCCGGGTCCGAGGCGACCTTGACCGTGTCCATCATTCGTCCGCTCCTTCCAGTGCGGCCAGCAGGCTGCGCAGCGTACCCAGATCCCATGATCCGGGATCCCTCATGTCGGAGTAGTACCGCACAGATTCTCGCAGGAGGACAAGTTCTTCGCAGGTCAACCCTGTCAGATCGTACGTTTTTGTTGTGGAGATTTCTGCCATGTTCGTCCCCTTTCCATCGAAACGCCGCAGTCTTGCCTGGTGGGTTCTGAGCTACCGCTCATAGTCTGTCGGCGACACCGGGTCCGTGCGACAAGAAAAAACCCCGCCCGGAAGGGCGGGGTGGCATGAGAACCGTACGGCATTCCGTGACGATCCGCGAAGGGATCTGCCGTACGGTTCGGCAGAGGTGACAGGATTCGAACCTGCGACACTCGCTTTAGGAAAGCGCTGCTCTATCCCCTGAGCTACACCCCTCTTTGGTGAGCAGTTGGTTTCCCGGGTGCTCAGCCGGGCCTGCGGATCTTGTCGTTTGAAACGGAAGTCTGCCGCAGGTCATACTCATCGCGTGGGCGTGGCTGGATTCGAACCAGCACTGACTCGCCTTTATCTCAGCGATACCTCTCTCCAGTTGGGTTACACGCCCTTGCAACTCACTTGCATCCAGGTAAGCGCGGGTGTCGCTACTACGACACAGAGGATCTTGCATCCAGGAGAACCCACCACGCGGGTGTCACTGGAAGTTGGCCTCCTCTGCCTCCGGGTAAGGGTTCCGGAGGGAGCCCGCCGTGCGCCTGGCTGGACTCGAACCAGCGACCAGAGGATTAAAAGTCCACCGCTCTGCCAACTGAGCTACAGGCGCTCGATGTTTAATTGTTTCGCGCCCCTGACAGGATTCGAACCTGCGCCCGGATTTCTCCGTTAGGTGGCGGGATAACGCGCTTCCCTACAGACCCTGCGAGAGCCATTCGGTGCATCCGGTAAACCCATTTCCACCATGCCGCCGCTCCGTTTTTCGGCCGCTCTTCCTCTGAGCTACAGGGGCTTGTGTTCCGTCAAGGAGTCCCGACGCCGCCCTCGACTGCATAACAGGACTTCCGTGGATCCGGCAAGAATCGCACTTGCGGCCTCCCGTTTTTCAGACGGGCGCTCTTACTGACTGAGCTACAGATCCATGTGCCCCATTGATTTCGGTTCAGGCGGGGCCCACCCTGTTGCATCTCCTCCTGGGATGGGGTTGGAGAAGTACTCACCAGACTTTCTCACCGCCACCGAAAGGCCGCCGGGAATGTGTACAATCGGTGACGTTTCCCAAAGCCTGCGCTCGTGACCGGACTTGAACCGGCGACCTCCGCCTTGACAGGGCGGCACTCTAACCAGCTGAGCTACACGAGCTTGCCCCTGGGGGGCGTTTCTCTTGGCCGGAGCTACCCTCCAGGGGTGTCGGCACATTGAGGAATCGAACTCAATGGCGACAGGAGAGGTGACGGGACTTGAACCCGCAAGGTGGTTTGGCAGCACCACCGCCAACGTTTGCCAATTTCGCCACACCTCTCATCCAGGCTTCCGGAGGCCGTACACCGTCCAGGCTCAGGAATGAACCAGAGCGGACCCCCGGAAACCAGTCGGAGTGGCCGGATTCGAACCGGCGACCACCTGTTCCCAAAACAGGAGAGCTACCTGACTGCTCCACACTCCGAAGAAAATATTCTATACCCACAGGGATGGCGAAGATGCATACTTCTTCACGGCATGGTTACTGACGCCGTACTTCCGCGCCACACTCCTGCACGAAACTCCGCCTCGTGCGGCAATATACTCCTTTGCCGCCTGCGTGACATTATCCAAAAATCGTTCACGCTTTTCTCTTGCCTCGGCATCGCTTTCCCAAGCTTCCAGAATTTCCTCAATCTTGAAGCCACGTCGAGCGAACATGTACTTACGAATTTCACCTAACACTTTGATGGCCAGTTCGCCTCGAACGGTCCAGGAGTAGACAACCTTCCAGTGCTTCTTCCCTGGCTCTCTCCTGTAGAACGAACCGCCAAAAAGATGCTCAAGTTCTTTGATCACGTCCAGGTCGGTCATTTGGCAAGTTATGACAGGATAGGCTTTAGTGCCAGTTTTGATCATGAAGCACCCTTCGCTCTCCAAGATCCCCGCCGCACGAGCCACCCTGAATTCCCTGTCCAATCTCCCACCTTCAAGGCGACTGCGCCATATCCCGTTGCACTGTCAGGAATCCCGGCAAGGGTTCTTGCCGCCTTGCCGGGTCTCCATCAGACGCTTTTAGCGTACCATCAACTTCGATTCCTGTCACCCAAGTTCGGGACACCCGGAACCTGTTACCGGAAATCTGCCAGAGAGCGTATCGACTCCTTAGGCACATTCCATGTGCGGATTAGGTTCTCGTTGTGCGTGTTCAGGTAGCCGTGGCCGCGAACCCAGGTCTCGCGAGGGAGCTTGTGCGGGAAGACGCCACAGTCCTCGCCAAGGGCAACTTCCGTGTTTTTCCGCGAGTTCACTCGCAGGCAGAAGCTGTAGTCGAAGTTCGCCCGGATCAGGTTGGTGATACCAGGAGCCGGGCCGCCCGTGATGGCGTACTGCGTGGACCAGATCATGATCTGCTCACGGGTGCGGGCCTGTGATGACAACCTGATCAGCTTCTGCTCGACCGGAACATCGTCGTCATCCGGGTCGAACTCCTCGTCGTCATCCTGAACCCTCCCCCGCCGCTTGTCCTCGGCTTTCACGATCGCAAGAACGACCTGCCCCTCGTCCACAACGAACAGCCTGCGCGGGCCGAGTGAAAGATCCCACGAGCCGATACCTTCGCGGCTCATGATCTTCTTACGTCGGATCATCTCGGCGTATTCCAGCTCGATCGCGTCAATGATCTCGTCGTCGTCCACGGCAACCGGGACCACGCCGCGCCATTCCGTGGCGTCCTCACCCTTGCCGTCCACAAAAGCCGACACCATGTGCTGGGGGTCGACCACCGCACGCGCCATGACCGGCCGAGTACTGCGTGACTTACCTGATCCGGACGACCCGGAGAACAGGATGCGCTGATCCCATGGGACGTCGATTTCCTCCCCCGTGATCGTGTCCACGCCGAGCGAGGTGATCCCGGGATGCCACAGCATGTCCATGGTGTCGGTGATGCGCCGGGTCCGCACCGCGATCTGCGCACGGGTCCCCCGGCCTCCGGACACGACGTCCAGCAAGTCCGAGTCCAATACGTCAAGAATGATGCGAATCCGTGGGATCTGCTTCTTCAGTTCATCCAGCGTGGTTTCCCCGTTGAGGGAAATGTCGGCCACCACGCCTGACTCGGTCACGGAGGCGGACACAACCTCCGTACCGTTCATCCGGTACTTTCGTGCACGCTGGTTCCAGTAGTCACCACTGAAGCACTTGAGGAGACGTACCTCCTCTTCTGTTGGAATAATCTTCATCATGCTCTCAATCCTTGCACAGAAAAGCCCCCTCCGTTAAGAAGGGGGCTTTTCGCCTGCTCGTTCGGACCTCACGCCGTGTTACTGATTCCCTCTATACGCGGAAGCGCTTCCGATGCCCAGGGGACGCCCTTCTCCGCCATGAAATGAACGTAATAAACAAGACGCTCCAGCAGCTTCCGGCCATCCACGCCATGAAATGCCTGCAAGCCGGACAGTATCGCGGCCATATTCAGCAACGCGCTTTCCGACAGGCCCGGAAGCCGATGGTCAAGCGCATCCGCGTACTGAGCAACCCGAACGGGCAGGCCATCCGTCACCGCTTCCGCCACGACCACCGCGTATTGGACCTGGCACTCCGGTCGGCGAACCCCTCACTGTGATCCTCGATGGACCGCTGACTCCTCCGCCGCCGACCCAGCGACTCGGAGGAGTCGCGGATTCCCTCATACGCCCTCGTCGCGGCATCCATGGGACCCCCCGTCACCGCAGGAGCCTCACCGGCACTCGGAGTGGACGCCCTGGAAGCCGCCTTCCTGGCCGCCTTGGCTGACGCGGACTCGAACGAGCCGCCCTTCTTGGCAGCGAGCCGCCTCGCCTTCTCGTAATCGTTCATGCTCCTCTTCCCCTTTCCGTGGGAACAAGACGGCGCGCAGTCGGTTGTGCCGACTGCGCGCCGTCTGTTTTCTCTGTACAGGCCCCACCCGGGCCGCGTTTGCCCCCTCAGAGATCGCCGACCTCAAGGCCGACGACCTCGGTCCCCCTGGGGATGTCCTTGAACCTCTGTGTGATGTTCAGATCTCCATCCGGGGTGATCTCCACCGACTGCCGCACGCCCGGCTTCATCGGCTTGACCGTGAGAGTCACGCCGCTGTCCACGTACACGACACGATCCAGATACGGCATGGCCTCCTGGAAGTGCGCGTTCACGGCCTGGATGACGTCACCCTTGACCGGCGGCATCGGGCAGCCGATGATGACGCGGCGGCTGATGCCCTTCAGGTACCGGACCGCCGCCTCCAGGCTTCGCATCGGCAGCGAACCGGCCTCCAGCGCCACGGTGTCCAGATTCTCGTTGTCCAGAGCCTGAACGATTTCCGCGAAAGAGCCCGCCCGGGACTCCTCGATCAGGGTGTAGACGCCGAAGCGGGCCGCCATCTCGCGGATCTCCACGTTCGGAACCTGGCCCGGACCGCACACCAGCAGCGACTCGCCGTCCCTCAGATAGAGGGCGACGGCACGCTTGAACTGGGCTGCGACGTGCTTCACGCGACCTCGTCCTCGGGGACGGCGGCCAGCGAGGCGGCGCCCTCCGCCGCCTCGTCCGGCTCGGAGGTGGCGCCCTCCTGGCCGTCCTTGCCGGACTCGGTGATCCGCGCGGCGATGCGGCGGGCCTCCTTCAGCGACAGGTCGAACTTGCTGCGGAGAGCCTTGGCCGGGTCGGTCTTGAGCAGAACGGCCGCGTCGTAGACCGGGCGGTACACGGTGTCGATCAGCGCGTCCTCCACTCCGACCGCGAGAGGGTTGCCCGCCTCGACCCGGGAGCGGTGCAGCGCCTCGGCCTCGGCCTCGATCTCCTCCATGGTGGAGCCGGGGAAGGCGAACAGCATGCCGACGCGGAGATTCGCGAGGTAGGTCAGCTGCTCGTCGGTGGCACCCGGGTGGCTGTCGGCCAGCTCGGCGGCGATGGTGCCGCGCAGGTCGCGCAGGTAGGCGCCGTTGGTGTCGTCGTTGTACAGGTTGGTGTTGTCGAGGTTCATCGTCTTCTCCGTTTCCGTTTTACACTTACGTGCTCTCGACGCTGGCGGTGCCCGGGTTCCGTACCGTCCGCCAGCGTCGGGTTTACTTCAGCCGTGCGCCCCGCTTGTCGATCGATGCCGACTCGGGGTCGCCGGATCGGACCATCTCTTTGAACTTGGGCGCCGCCTTGAAGTGCACCGCCTGATGCTCGGGAATGGTCACGTTCTTGCTGTTGAACAGGTCCCGCGCGATCCGTTCGGGCCTCCGGAAGGAGACCCAGGTGCCGAAATTGGTCACGTTCACGTTGTGACCTGCGGTCACGGCACGCGCGATGACACTCAGGACCGCGTGCACTGCTGCGTGGCCTTCCTTGTGGGAGACGCCCATCTCGGTTGCCACGGCTTTCCCAAGGGTCGTCTTGGTGAGCGGGCCGGTAATTTCGGCCAGTCGTGTCATAGGCTCAACCCTTCTTCCGTATTACCAGGATTAACCTACCACGAAACCGCATGGCCTAGGCAAGATTCGCTACCGGAAAACGGGGCGGCGATCTATGCGAAACCGTGATTCACGCAACCCTCCGAAACCCGGTCAACTCGACCACGGACACACCTCTTGACATGGCATAATTACCCTAGATTCACTCCAAGGGGAAATCATGACGCCACACATCGAATGCAGCCACGCGACCTGGCGTTCCACCACGGCGGTGTTCATCGGATCCGCCATTGTCGGCGGTCTTTCCGGATGGGCCGGAGTGATGGGACTGCTGATCTACTTCACCAGCTGACCCGGGGACCCCACCGACTCGGTGGGGTCTTTCGCATGCGCAGGCCAGAATTTCGAACAGATTGTCCCCTGCGGGTACCTCACTCGACCCGAGCCAGGCCCTCGTCGGCCTCCCCGCTCTCCAGCTCAGGCGCGAAGATGCCCCGTCTTGCGAGTTCGGCCAGCGCCGAGTCCCAGTCGGTAAACGGCACGGCGCGGTCGTCGATGTAGGCGCTTGCGTTGTGCTTGTGGTTGGTGACCAGCAGAATGCCGAACTTGTTCCAGATGCGATCGCCCGGCCATCCGGTGACACACAGGAAACCGTGATCGGACAGCCAGGCGATCACCTGCTGAGGATCGCGGGCGGTATGGATGAACACCGGATGCTGTCGCATCAGCAGTCGTAGCGAGTAGAGGGCGTCGGGGACCGGGGCGTTGCCGGTGAGGTCTCCGTAGTTCCAGCCCTTCAGGTACTCCTTCATGACGCCATCGAAATCGACCCCGATGGGGAGGGTTTCCGTTTCGTTCAGGCCGCGCTTCACGCGACCCCCTTTCTTCTTTTCGAATCGACTCCGTGCCGTAGGCATCTCAGGCAGGAGCCCGGTCTCCGGTCTCGCCTCAGCGGGGCAGCGCTGGAACCATCCGGGCTTCCTCGGTCAGGAAGACGCGACCACCCAGCTGCGGGCGAACCGAGACCTCCATCCCCAGGGCCACCTTGACCGCCTCCCAGTACAGGTTCACCCCGGCGCCTTCGGTGTGGAACGTGCCTGCCGAAGCCCGGGGGTTCACCTCCAGCAGAACGGGCTCGCCGTGCAGGTAACGCATCTGCACATTGGACAGGTAACCGAGCGGGAAACCCTTCACCAGACGGTGTGCGATGTTGATGACCTTGCGGTCCTCGCGGAACTCCCGGTACCAGCCGGACTTGGCGCGCGGAACCGTCACCAGGGGCTGGCCCTGCGGGGTGGAGAGCACATCCACGCTCACCTCCGGCTCCTCCAGGAACGGCATCACGATCAGCCCGGGAATGCGCTCCCCCTGCTGGCGCGCCTTGACCAGCGCGGTGGCGTAGGTCTCCATGTCGACCACGGGACGAGCCGATGTGAGGAGCGCCCGCAGGTCCGTCGCGCCATCCTCGATGATCCGGAACGAGGAAGCCGCCCAGCCGGTGTCCGGCTTCACGCACGCGATGTATCCCTGACTGCGCAGCTGCATCACCGCGTCGCGGAACTGCACCGAGTCGTACACCAGGTGGTGCGGAGGGACGGGGATGCCGAGATCGCGAGCGAGGGCGTAGGTCTCGGTCTTGGAGTCGGCGGTCGAGGACACCTCATAGGAGGACGCCATCACCGTGCAGCCGAGGGCCGCGAGGTCTTCGGTGCGCGCGGAGAGAGCCGCCATCCTGGCCGTCGGGATGATCACCCGGATGCCATGGTCGCGCACATAGTCCACGACAAACTGGCCGTACTCCTCGTCGCTGGCCTCGCCTCCCGGCTCCCAGCCCGGGACGTCGCAGAACATCTGCGACGGGTTGCTGGAGTTGGTGCGCGTGGCATGGATGATCACCGGGTGTCCGTCGGGGTTGTTGCGGAGCATCCTCATCGCGTGGACGCGGGACGGTCCGGCGCGGTTGATCCAGATGCGGGTCACGGTTGTCTTTTCCTTTCCGGGGAACGCGAAGGCCGGAGCACCCGGTGTCGGATGCTCCGGCCTTCACTGCATGGATTAAGGCCCAGTTGTGGCGCTTTCTGCGGGGCGTCGATCGTGCCCCTGACGGGCGATGCTTCGTCGCAGGATCAGCTGAGGCGCTTACGGAACCGGGAGGTGTTCATCTCGAACCCGGCCTGGATCAGGGCGGCGAAACCGGCCCGTGCGAGGTTGACCGACGTCCTCTCGTGCTTGCGAACGGTGGCGGTCAGGCCGATGACGCCGAGATGGAAGACCACCTTGGCCGCCATCTCGACCAGCTCCTCCGTGGGGATCTTGTCCAGCTTGGCCATGAACTCCTTCAGGGCCTCCGGGGTGTCGCCGTCGGTCATCGAGTCCAGGATGTTCTTCGGGTCCCGGCCGACCGGCCTGCGGATGTTCTGGGTCTTCTCGTACATGATCTTCCTTCGCGTGGACTTCTCCGTCGGATCTGCGGATTCCCCGCCCCACGGGGATAGCCCGTGAGGCGGAGGACCGGCAGAGGGTCAGCGGTTCACGCAGGCACGGATCAGCGAATTGATGTCGCCCGGGACGACGTTGACCATCTCCTCCATGACCTCGATCTGCCACGGGGCGAACTGACTGACCGTGTCGGTGCGGGACACCTTCGCGATCAGGCAGGCGTTGTAGCTGCTGAGGAGCGACGGCATGATGGAGACGGTCTCCAGCTCGCCGGGGTCCATGTCGTACACCTGGAACTCGACGTTGTCGGCGCTGCTGAAGTCCTTGTGACCCAGCAGCTTCTCCTTCAGGCCCGCCTTGAACCCGGCGGTGACGATGAAGATCACTCCGGTGTACTTCATCTCGATGCGGTCCAGATAGGCATCGATCGTCTCGTCGTCGCCGTCCCCGGCGCCCGTGGTGTTGTCGCCGGAGTGGACCAGCGAGCCGTCCTTGAGGGAATCGATGAGATTCTTCTTGCCGGAGACGACACGGACCGGCTTGCTGCCCTGCATGACAACAGCAGACAGGTCGAGGTCGGAGCCCATGAAGTTACCGGTGGAGTCCCAGGAGAGGCCGACACGCAGACGGCGGACACCATCGAGCTTGGAGCCGTCGCCGACACCGGAGTTGTTCTTGTCGAGGGCAATGCCCATGTTCTTCCTTCTTCCTTCCCCTTGCGTTCTCCGCTGTCTGCGAATTCCCCCGCCAGCACCCCGGAAGGTGCGGACGAGGGGACCAGCAGGTCAGAGCATCCGAAGCAGGCCGATCACACCCAGAAGCCAGGAACCCGTCGAAGCGAAGTCCGAAAACCCCTTGTCATCGACGTGTACCGCCAGCAGCCCCAGCCCGACGGCCAGTGCGATCATGATGAGACCCTGCCAGAACTCCGGATCGGAGAACTTCCCCCTGGAGTCCGCGCCGGTCACGGTGAACCGGGCGTACTTGTGGTCGCCGGGTCCCTCGGTGTCCTTGATCAAATCGGCCACTACTCCTTCTCTCTATGATTTTCCGCAACCCTGAATGGCTTCCCGGTTCAGGCTGCGGCCTTCACGTTCTTCGCCCACACGTGGCCCTCGTCGGCCAGGATGTCCAGCCGCTCGAAGAAGACCTTCTCGGCCTCGAACGGGTCCGCGTAATCGGACATGACGGCGTGAGCCAGATCGAGTGCCAGAGTGGCGTCCCTGGTGGACAGCCCAGGGAACTGCTGCCGGAAGGCTTCGATGACGGCGTCAGCCTCCTGGTCCGGAGTCACGCGGCACGCCCCTTCGGCTTCTTGGTGATGGTCGCGGCACGCTCACCCCGGACGATCTCCCTCAGCTGCGGCGAGACCCGGAATCCGATGTCATCCCGCTTCGGAATCAGGATCTTCTCCCCGCTCTGCGGGTTCCGGGCCGTGTACTCGGCGCGCACGAAGGGCCGGAACGTACCGAAGTTGGTGATGGCGACCGGGTGCCCCTTCGAGACAGCCTTGGCGATGCTGTCGAAGACGGAACGAACGATGTCCCTGCCGTATTCGCGGGATACGCCGAGATCGGCGGCGACGGCCTCACCGAGACTGCCGAAGTTCAACGGTCCGGCGATTTCCACCTTGACCACGTGTCTGACCACCTTTCGGGTGTCCAACTGTCTTGTTTTCCGTTGGAGTTACCCTAACATGGCGTTGCCTAGGCAAGCTACACCGAGGAAAAAATCCTCAGGTGTGCCCGAAGTTTCGATGCACATGCGAGCCACCAGATGTGTACGGATCCGGCGTCACCTCCCGCTCACCGAACTTCGTCTCCTGTACCGTTGCGTACGAGCTCTTCGGCTCCGGATGCGGCTCCCCGTCCTTGCTCGACGCTACAGGCCGCTGCCACCCCGACGCGTCCGCAGGGCCATTGCCTCCGTCGTAAAACCCGCTCAACTCGTCCTCCCTCTCCTTTAAGATCACAAGATTCCCGATGGCCCGGGTCAGATCCCGCTTCGCATGCCGTCGCCTCGAACCGCCGGACGACTTCCTCCGGAGGCCCGTCACGTTCCCGTTCCAGGACTCCGGCAGCTCAGCGGGACCGTAGACCACGAACCATCACTCCCCTGACTTGATCGGCGACACCAGGTACAACCCCATGTCGTCGCCCTCCGTCGCCGCCAGAACGATCTGCCGCACATCATCATGCATACGATGCGCGTGGTCGACCAGCGAAAGGTCCGCCAAAGTCTGAGACGTCCTGCCGAACAGTACGTGCCCGGGATCCCGCGCCAAAGTGACCAGCTCGATCGCTGCCAGCGCCTCACCCATGGAGGCTTCCTGGCTGAACAGCCGGTTCAGGGCGGTCAGCGTCGTTCCGAGAACATACTGCGAAACCTCGGCCCCGGTCTTCAGCTTCACCATCTTCACTTCACGCACTCCGGGAACTTCTCGCCCTTGTCGCACTGGTCGTAGTGGTCGGCCTCCACGTCCTCCTCGAAAATGCCCTCGCTGTTCTTGATGAACAGCTCGTACTCGGGCTTGCAGGACTTGCCGGGCTTCTTGCCCGGCTTGTAGTCCGGCCCATCCGGAACGGAGGGCAGCTTGTCGACCTTCTTCGGCGCCTGCGGCTTCTTCCCGGTCTTCACCCCGCCGTCGGACTTCCCGGATTTGGTGCCGCCACTCCCGCTGCTCCCCCGGCCGGGGGGCTTCAACGGGAGGCTGAACGAGGACAGGCTCATCGAGTGGCGCTTTGCGTGGCAGTCCACGTCAATCTGCTTGGCCTCGACCTTGCCCTTCACGTCGTGCTCAGGGGTACTGTCCTTGTTGTTGCATGCGGTGAGCGCGAGGCCGAGCACCACGACCGGGACGGCAGCCTTCACGGCATTCTTCAACTTCTTCTCCATTTCTGCTCAGCCGTCATTTCTCAGTGCGTACACGGCCTCTGACATCTGTGTCACCGCGATCTCGGGACTGATGAAGCTGAGATTGGCGTCCTCGATCACGGAAGCTTGATCCACCGCAGGCGGCCGATGCGCCGCAGCAGGGAGGGCTTCCCTGTCGCCCGGCGGTCCCCCTCCTCCAGGATGCGGATCTGCCAGTTTTCTCCCCCGGTGAGGCCGTACGTGGTTCCAGGGGTGAGGGTGAACAGATCCAGCCAGCCGTTGTCGACGCGAGTCAGGCCGCCGTGGGTCTTGCAGCCCATTTCGACTGCCCCGGCAGAGCTGTCCCCTTCGATGCGGATCCGGTCGTCCGTGCAGATCACCGTGTACTCGATGCCTGGCTGGAGGCTCGTCAGGTCCAGTTGACCTGCGGCTACGTTCACCGGATCCCCTGTGGGGTAGCTGGCAATTTTTCACGCCTTCCCGTGATTTTCTCTCAGGAACAAGAGTAACGTATCAGACTTTCCAACAGGATCCAAGTTTCCTGCCAGGACCGCGAGTTGAAAAACATACAGCCTGAACCGGATTTCCGGTCCAGGCTGTCTTCATCGCACAGATTCCCGCAGGTCAGGAAGACCTGATCGAACAAGGCTCCAATCCGTACTCACCATCCCCGAGGCGACGGCAACTGCATGAAACCTCCTCGCGGATGTGAGAACACACCTTCACCGCAGGATCATCATCCCCGGCCTCGGTGAAATACTCGTCGCACTCCCGATCCAGACAGTCCAGCGGGCCCGTCCACACCGGCACCTCCTGATGTTCTGCATCAGGATTCGGAACCATGCCGTTCCTGGGCCGGACGTGGATGCGCTCCCTGCACTCCCCCCACGGAACCATGTCGATCAAACCGGTGGAGCACTCCACACAGGCAGTACCGGCGGGAGCGTCCAGGCAGACACGTCCCTCGTCTGACATCGGATGCCGGTCCGACCATTCGTCCCAGGCTTCCGTGTCGCCGTCCGGCTCCGGCCCGTGCGGGCAGTGGTCACTTTCGGCAGACCAGTAGAACTGACCCTCCACATGCTCATCCAGGCTCACTCGAACCCCCCGCTTCGCTTCGGTCGGCGTCCGCCAGGCGGAGGACAACGTCATCCGGAATCATCTGATTCACGAATGCGGCAGCCTGCGTCCAGTGCGCAACCGCCAGCGAGTCGTCCTCGGCGTACAGTTCCGGAGTGGCCTTCAGCAGCTCCGATGCCGCGTGACGCAGCGTCTCGCCACACAGGTCGTCCAGCAGATTCCTGAACTCGGCCTGGTCGGCATCGGATTCGCGGGCAACGTAGGCATCGAGCCTGTCGCGTGTACCCATTGCGCAAAACACCTCATTTCGTTGATCCAGAAACAAAAGCAGCCCCGGTCCGCAACGGCAGGCCGGGGCTCTCGGATCAGCTCGGAGCCGGTGGATTCACCACGCCCAGACGGGACGCGACCTCATCGCCCGACCACGAACCGGCAGCCAGAAGTGCTGGAACACACGCCTCAAGGCGCGTCCAGAAATCCGCCAGCACAGCATCCGCCTCGGCCATCAGATCTGCGTAGTCGATCTCGGTGTCACCGAAGCCGACCCGGGGGTCCATCCTCACCACACTGAACCGGTCCGTGCGTGCCGCCACCTCCACTTCCAGCGACCGGACCGGGGTCCACAACCCCTTCTCCCGCAGCCAGCGATCCTGTGCACGCTCACCCGCAGCGGAGGCCACCAGGGCTCCCCGGGAGGTCAGCTGATCATTCGTCATCCATGTGCTGACTTCGGCGCGGGGCGACTCGCTGTCCCACAGATCTACCGAGCGATAGAGATCGACGCTCATCACATGCACGCCGTACCTGAGGTGCGCTGCGGCATGACCCAGCTCGTGCGCGGCACTCGCGAGCCAGGACTGCTCTTCATCCATGCCCGCGAGATCGGCGGAGTTGTACGTTCCATGGGGAAGCGACACTTGAGTGCGCACCGGGTACGACCCGGTGCCGGAGAAGGACACCAGGCCGTGAATCCACCCGGACTTCACAGTCGTTGTCACGAAGGCCCCACCACGTCGGCGATCTCCATCAGCTTGTCCATCGCCAGCCTCTTGCCGCTGGACTCCGAACGCGTCTGCACCACCACTTCCGACTGCACGCGGCTGGCCGCAGACCGCAGCAGGATCTGGCTGTACACCTTCAGCGCCTCGTGCCGGGTCGCTGTGCAGCGGGCGTCCAGAACCCCATCCCATGCCCGTTGTACGGCGGACGCCCGCCCGGCCTCCTCCGTCATGCCGCCGCCTTGATGTCCAACGGCATCCGCTGATGCAGGACCCGGATGGCCTTGCCCAGGGCGACCTGCTCGGACTTGCATCCGCCGCGCTTATAGTCGGTGGCCATCAGCTCCTCGATGGCGAGGACCGCGTCGTGGACCATGGCCTTGCGGCATTCGGCTTTCAGGCCGTTGACCATCTCACGCGCTCGGGCCGCGCCCGTCACGCGCTCCAGCACGGACGTGACGGACTCCTCCGCCGGACTTGAATCCAACTCGTTTCCCCTCCTGGAAAATGTCTACCGCAGAGCCTGGCTCGCGGCGGTGCTGTATTCCTTGCGTGCCTGGATCAGAGACTGCGGCTCATTGTTGTTCAGTACGAGCTTCTGCCCCTCGTGCAGAACCCGGCAGGCCATGTTGTACAGGTCCGGGTTGGAGTATCCCGTCGAGCGGATCACGGCCAGCTCCAGGGACGCCAGAAGGTCCACCTGCTCGACTGCGGATTCCGAATCCGCGAGATCTGTCGCCTTACTGATGATGTCCCAGTAGATCCTCGCGTGCTCCCGACGGCCCTGCGAGGTGCGCACCGCGCGCCTGCGTGCCGGACCCGGCCCTTTCCTCCGGTTCTTGAAGAGCTTCACCTGGTGCTCCTTACTTCATCTCGCCCTTGGCGTCGGTGGGCATGAGCGCCAGGACCGCCTTCAGATCACGCCGCACATTGGCCAGCAGGGATCCCAGATCCTCGGCGGTCGACCCCTCGTATTCGACGTCGAAGACCTGGCCGGACGCTAGCCGGTCCAGATCGGCGATCGCCTTGCGGGTCAGCTCCAGAGACTCGGCGACCCGGCGATGCAGGGAGGTTCGGAGGTTCACGATCTCCTCGCCGTGCACGATCTCCCTTTCGGCCTCCTCGGTCAGCCCCAGCGCCTCGTTTTCGCCGACCTGCCCCTTGAGCCGGTCGAAGACCTCGATCCAGTCGGTGCGGTGTTCCGTCATGTACGGGATGAGAGAGGTCACATCGGTGGGAACATCTCCCCTGGGCAGGCTCATCAGGTCTCCTCTTCCGTGAGGGTGTTCATGATCTTGGTGAAGTCCGCACAGGAGAAGTAGCCGTCCTGCAAGGAGAAGCGTGTCCAGGCCCCGAAAGGCAGCCCGTTCCCGTACAGAACATCCCACAGGAACTTGGCCAGCCAGAACTCAGGATCGGAATCCTTCCACTGCTGGCACACCTGCCGGGCTGCCGCGCGGACGATGGGGTTCTTCGCGAGCCAGTCGGTGACCGTGGTGGTGCACCACTCCGAGTTCGCGTTCACGTAGCTTCCGCCTATCAGTTCCCTGATCGGGTACTCCGCCACATCTCCCCCAACTATCCCGTTTCGGACGGGAGTTACCTTAGCACGACGTAGCCTAGGCAAGAAAGAACCCGGGTCCGGCCGAAGAGCAAGCCGAACCCGGGTCCGGGTCAGAACTGCCTGTCGCTCGCCTGATGAATGCGGGCGTAGTGGTACAGATTCGTCAACGCGATCTCCACTTCCTTCTTGCCCGACCGGTTCTTGGCAACCGTCATAGTCGAGGACGACGGGTCAACCAGCTGACCCGTCTCCGGGTCCAGCTCGCTGTACAGGATCAGAATGCCGTTCGAGTCCTGTTCGATCGAGGAGGAACCCTTGAAGTCCATCACGGTGGGCTTGCGCCCCTTGACGTCGCGATTGAACTGCGCCACCGACAGCAGGCACACCTTGAAATCGGAAGCTATCTTCTTCAGGTTCCGGCTCACCTCGGCGATGGCGCTCGCATCCTGCGCAAGCTTCCCCTCGCACTCCATGAGCTGGATGTAGTCCACCACCACCAGGGCAGGCTTCATGCCCTGGGCGTCCATCCGACGGATCTCGGCACGGATCTTGGAGATCGTGACCGTGCCCTCGTCGCGGATCACCACATGATCGGCAGTCTTGAGGTTTTCACCCACCTCAAGAAACTTCTCGGTGAAGTCCTTGACGAAGTTCCCCGGATCATCACCGTTCGACAGCAGTGTCTCACGGTATTTCGCGCCGCTCAGATCCGAATTCGACAGCCGGTCCAGATGGATGTTCGCCTGGTTCGCTACGAAACGGTCCATCACCTCCTCGGCGGTCATCTCCATCGAGAAGATAGCCACCGGAAGTTTCAGCGTGAACGCCACGTACTCCGCCCACTGGGCAGCCAGCAGCGACTTGCCTCCACCCGTACCGGCGCCCACCGTGACCACGTTGCCCGCGCGGAACGTCAGCACCTGGTTCAGCTCCGGCCACGGCGACGGGAGGATCGCCTCCGTGTCGCCGTTCAGCTTCTTCTCCCGGTACTCCTCGTACCGATCGGCGACGGACACCTTCTCCGTATCCCCGCGCGAAGAGATCACATTCTGGAGACGGACCGTTACGGCCTCCACCAGATCCTTCGAAGACCACTGGTCAGAGGCGTTCCGGGTCAAAGCCTGCGACAGGACACCCTCGATCTTCCGCTTCGAGGAACGCTCACCCAGGATCCGGATGTGCTCCTGCATCAGCTCATCGTCGACATGGAAACCCTGAAGGGTGTACAGGTAATCGCTTCCGCCGATCAGCCTCAGCGTTCCCGCACGGGCCATCTCGTCGGTGACCGTGTCCACATCCACAGCCGTACCGGCCGCATACATCGCCAGCAGCGCGGAGAACACCGCCTGATGAGCGGTGACGGTGAAGTCCGAGGCATCCAGGTTGTCGATCGCCAGAGCGGCCAGCCCAGGCTGGAAGATCATGGATCCGAGAACGGTCCGCTCGACATTCGCG
This sequence comes from Streptomyces sp. 5-10, assembly GCF_014712245.1. NCBI lineage: Bacteria > Bacillati > Actinomycetota > Actinomycetes > Kitasatosporales > Streptomycetaceae > Streptomyces > Streptomyces sp. 5-10. The sequence continues at coordinate 154,947 of NZ_JACVYG010000007.1, read as the reverse complement.
TCCGACATCGGCGTCCGCCGAACCGGAACATCCGCCGCAGCCAGGCCCTCGAACCCGTCCGAAATGTCCTCCACCACCGAGCCGTTCGGCGCGAACAGAGCCTCCACTTCGGGATCCAGCACCGACTCCACCACCGGAATCGGATCCACCAGCTCCACCGGCTTCTCGCGCACCGCGCGCACCAGATCCTCCATGCGGAACCCGGCATCCAGATGATCCGACACGTCCGCACCCTTGCGGTTGACGGCGGCCATCATCACCGAAACCGACTCGGCCACGCCCGCCAGAGAACGGTACACATCCCCGGCGTGAGTGAACCCCTTGTCATCCCGGTCCGCGATCACCACGACCTTCGCGCCACGGAAGAACACCGCGAACTCGGTCAGCCAGTGCCCCGCACCCATCGGAGACGATGTGGCCGCATAGCCCATCGACACCAGCCGGTCGGCATCCTTCTCGCCCTCCACGACATACACCGTGCGACCCTCGGCCACAGCAGCAATCAGCTCGGGCAGGCGGTACGGAACCCGGCGGACGCCTTTCAGATTCCAAACTTTGCCGGACTTCTTCGAAGGATCCGGCTGCCACTGCGCGAACGCCGTCTTGCAGCCGTCACGCTTGCGAGAGCAACGGCATGAAGCAAACAGGAACACCCCGTTCTCATCGGTGTACCGGTACTCGGCGGCCTTGTGGCCCGAGCATGGCTGCTTGTTCTTGGACCCCTGGCACGGCATCCACAAGTCGGCCCTGCGCTGACGCAGAACCTGCGAATCGGCCGCGTCGTCGAACAGGTCCGGCACGGTCAGCCCGTACGCGGCAGCGATGTCCTCGGTGGGGCACTGGTGCGAATGACACGTCAGCACCACACCCTTTTCTCCTTGGGAAATCGCCAGATTCGAGTCCACTCCGTCGTGAGCCAGACACCGGGTCCGGTATGTCCCGCCCGACAGGCGGACCGCCTCACCGGCTGCGTTCACGGCCGCCAGGAAGCGTTCTACGGCGACACCCATTGCGGTATTCAATTGCCTACTGCCCCGTCCGTTCGAAGTCGCGGCCCCCAGGTCGAGACTGGTCCGCCACGTCTGCCGACTCACCGTCCGCAATGTCCAGATCGAGACTGGTCGTCCATGCGTACGGTCATGCTCACTTCACACTCTGCAAGCAGCGTTCAGGTCGAGACTGACACGCCGCGCCCACTTCACAAAAATTTCACCAAGAATGGCACCCAGATCGAAACTGGTCTGCCACAGAAAACGACACTCCGACACCAGCGACAAAAGTGGGCAATCTTGCCTAGGCGGCTCAGCCTCTACCCTTCGACCGATGCCCCGAACGAATCGGGCGCCCCGGGTGAACTCGTGCCACTGGATCCTGCCGGTCAAACCGGACGAAAGCGGGCCTCTTGCCGAAGCTCGGCCACTGCCCTGCACGTCTCGTGACGCCCAGGCGAACTCGCGTCCACCGCACAACCACCAGGTCAAAACCAGATTCGCTGTGCGGTCAACCCGACACTACCCGAGCAAAAACAGATGGTCAATCACCCACAAGACCAGCCCGGAAACCGACAGGACGTTCGGAACCACTACGAAGAATCCTCCCCATAGCAGCGCGGTGGAATCTTCCCCGGATACGGCTCAGACTCCACAAACCCCGTCCCAAGACAACGACGGCACTTGTGATCCTTGCACAGCTTCCGGCCCCCGCCCGCCGACACGCCGCCACGAGACGACAAGACCCCCGGCGAAAAATGCTCCAAATGCCGCAAAGGATCCTTGAAACGACCATCCCGCAACGCCATATCCCGACAAGCCGCCACCACCACCTCCTCGTCGTACTCCCTCAGCGCCCGCAGAGCATTCCGCTCCACCGCCCCCGGAGCCGCAGGCGGCACCACCGCCCCCTTCGATTCACGCACCTCCACCCACGCCCGCGCCGCACGCTGCGCAGCCGCCCGGCGAGTCGCGGTCGACGACGAAGGCTTGGTGACGGTCTTCTGAACGGTCTCACCCTGAGGGGCAGCCTCCGCAGACGGAAGAGACCGTTCCGAAGAGAAGCCCCCCTCCGGATCGGATCCGGCATCCGCCGTCCGGGGTGAAGCACCCCGGCGCGATCGCGGTCCACCCGCAGCCGACGGCTTCGAGGACCCGGAGGTTGTTGAAGGCGCAGCCGCATCTCTCTCCGCCGAAGGCGCCCCGCTGCCCGCACCCTCGGTGGGAGAGGAGGGAGAGAGAGAAGGATTTGCTCCTACAGGCTTTGACCTACGGGCTTTCCTATATGCGGGGTTCTTCCGACCTCCTTCGACGGTGTCCGAGTGACTACTGTCGGCGGGTGCCGGATGACCCCCTCCGGAGGAGGTCATTTGACTACCTCCGGGCTGACCTGCGGTTTCGTCGGTATTGGCGGCCTCTTGGCGGTGCATCATCCACTCGAACTGGCTGCCTTCACGGCCGTCATAAAACTGTTTGAGAGACGTCGGGCCGTCATAGTCGGCCGGGGGGTTGAAGATCGGCTTGTACCGGTATCCACGACGCATGCCGCCTGCGTACCGGTACTCCTCGATCTCCAGGGCGCCGATATCGACAAGGTCATCGAGATAGAACCTCAGCTGCTTTCTACTAGTGCCGATGGCCTCGGCGATGGTGTCCATCTTCGGGCAGGGAAGGTTCTGGACGCCCATCTGGCGGCCGACGTTGGCGTGCTCGGCGAGGAAGGTCCAGGCGATTTTCGCCTGGGGCTTGATGCGCGCCAGGGTGATCCATACCGGGTTGGGGGTGTAGAAGGTGGGCATGCCCGATGGATCGATGATGTTCCCGGTCACAGGTCCACCTCCTTCAGGTGTCGGTCGCCGCGTCGGCTGTTACAGGAGTGACAGAGGGTGCGCAGGTTGGTGTCTTCGTTGCCGCCGCCCTTGGACCAGTGCACGATGTGGTCGAGGGTGAGATCTTCGGTGGACCCACACGCCAGGCAGGCATGACCGTCACGCTCGAAGATCCGGGCACGCTTAGCCTTGCTGATCTTTGGCTTGGGGCGCCCGGTGGCGCGAGACGGGTAAACCGGGCAGTCGTCGCGAGCATCCGGCGCGCCGTCAGACGGGATGGCCGGGGCACCGCAGAACGGGCCGCAGTACTCGCACTTGCTCTCGGCCCAGACGAGGTTTCCGGTAATCCAGGTCTTGACGGGGCAGCCACGCGGCCAATCGTTCCCGCCGAGGCGCCTCCCACCCCCGAAGGGGGCGATGTCGTCGCACAGCATCACCGCACCTCCGTCGAGGTGACGTAGGGCTGACCAGGCGACACTGTCGGTGATGGTCGGCAGGTGGGCTTGCCGTGGGTACTCAACTCCGGTACCTTTCACATGTGTTTGGCGCCCCGCAAGGCGCGTCGAATGCGGTTGGCGCCCTACGGGGCGCGGTGATTCGGACCTTCACCTGAGGTGAAAGTTCGAATCCCTGAATGCGGATGGGGATCCGTGTTCGACTTAGCTGAAAGGCCCGACGGTCAGAGTTCGCAGCTCGTAGCCGTCGGGCCTTCTGCCGTTAGGCGGCGTCTTGTTCGCGGGATGGGTGGAGGTTCACCGTCCAGGTGGTCCCCCGGAGGCGACCCCCCTCGTGCTTGTAGCCACGAATCAGGTACCCCTTGGCCTCCAGTTCGCTGACCGCTCTCCGGACGATCCAGTCGCTGACATTCCTTGCGCTGGCAAGATCGGCCATGCTCGCGCCCTCCCCGAGAGTGAGGAAGGTTGCGAAGAGGCCCAGGGTCCTGGGCTCCAGGTCGGTGATGGCCGAGTACGGCAGCTTGATATAGGTGTCGTCGGTCGCCGCTGTCGTCATGGTCGTTCCTTCCCGTCTCTCCGATGCAAGCCGAAACACTGTCAGTGCGTTGCTGGAGTGTCAAGTCTGACCTGGCGGTTCGGCGGAGTCGGGTGAACGTCCAGGTCGGGCAGCACTACTGACTGCAAGTCATGTGTTGGTCATAGTAACCACCATGCCTAGGCATGTGGTAGGGTCCCGTCAGAACTTCGGAAAGGAGTCGGCGTGAGCGAACGGCACCCCCTGTGGGGCCAGTTGCCGGAGCCCATCCAGCGCCTCCTCGACAACGAGGACCCGGCAGACCCGTGGGACCCGGCGGCTCCGCACGTGACGGAGTACTTGTACACCACGGTGCTGCCGAGCGGGAAGCGTGGCGATACTTCGCTTGGGTGCGAGTGCTCATACAACCCGGATCCGTTGCCCGAGGCAGGTTCGGTCATCTCCGTGAATGGAGTGCGGGTGCGGGTGATGTGGGCCGAGGAGTCCACGGAAGAGGTCGAAACGCCCCAGTTCACCGGCACCCGTATCTGGCGGGACATCAACGTGCGGGAGCTTGACGGCTAGTCAGGTGTGACCACTACGCGAGGGAGGGGGGCAGTCGTGAGCGAGTGGGCTCACAAGTACGCGACGAACAGGTGGATAAAGATCCACCCGGACTGGCCTGGACTGGTCACGCACGGATCCACCGAACCGATTCTGACGGTGCTGGAGGTCCGGGGTTTCAAGATCAAAGACATGTTCCTGATCGGTATCAACCCCGACTGTGGGTCGATCATCGTCCCCACCAGGGAGCGGGCCGAGGAGGTCAAGGCAGCGCTCGAACCCGCCTACAAAGTCACCATCGAGCAGAAGGACCACAGTCCTGACTGGTGGGCCAATTTCGACCGGCGGGAACTGGACGGCTCGGTGAAGAGCCACTTCATCACCGACCTCACCCTCAAGGATGGCACCGAGGTCATCAAGGACGGCCGGGGGGTGAGGTAATGGGCTGCAACTTCCGCACCGAACGGCCACTCACCCCCGTGGAGCAGGCAGAACTCAAGCGCCTCACACGGTACGCCGCCAGCCTGACGCCTCCGATTGCTTCGGAAGGAGAAGCGGCGGCCGAGGCGTCGAAGAAATGGGACGCCGCCTGGGAGAAGGTCAAGCACGCCGACCCCACTGACTTCCGGACCAACCACCTTGGTCTGTGGGCGCTCGTCAAGCACATGGGGAAGTTCGGCATGACCTGCGAGGCTTTGGCGCCCGAGCTGCCGCAACTGGAGGACTTCGGTCTTGGTTTCTACCCCTTGGATCCGGATGAGTTGCAGGAAGGCGAGAAGTTCACGGCCGCTGAGCAGGAATTCCTTCAAGCCCGTGAAGCGGTTCGCACCCAGGAGGCTACTCACGGCCCCATCCCCGTCTACAAGTTCGATTCGGACTACGCATGGTTGATCACGCCCCGTGAGATCCGATGCGCGCTCAAGCGCTACGACAAGGCATCCGAGGCCAATCTGAAGGCGGCGCGGGAGGAGATCCCTTTCTGGGACGACTGGATCACATTCCTGCGCCGTGTACCCGAGCGTGGCGGAATGCGCCTGTGCTGAAAAGACTTACCGATGAGTAATGAGGCCGGGCACACCGAACGGAGTGACCGTGAGTGAAGCGATCGAGTCCCAGCGGAACGGCGAGGACAGCTGGCAACTCTCGCGCCCAGTGAAGCTGTCTGGCGCACCGCGCATTCTCGCGCAGACGAAGGACGGCGCAACGGTGGCGGTCGAGCCGGATGGCGCCTTGTTTCAGTACCGGTGGTCCCGACGGACAGAGATGTGGGTGGCCCGGCTGTACGGGACCACGCATACCCCGGAGGGCGAGGTCAGGGCGAAGAAGGTCTTCGAGGGGCCCACCGTCGAAGGGGTCTTCGAGTCCGCCCCTCAGTGGGTGGTCGACCTTGTCCGGAAGCACGCGCCGGACGGCTGGCCGCATGGAACGGAGTGACCACATGTCGATTGCCCCGCGAAACTCGCGACCAGGGCGCAGGCCCACCGAGAAGGACATCAGGAAGATTCAAGCCCTATTCCCTCTCGCTGATGGACGGACCGTCAAGGGTGAGGACAGCGAGGAGGAACCGGACGGAGACGGACCCGATCCGTGCTCCGGCTGCCGATACGTGCCTTGCGGCAACTGCCCCATCGGGAAGGAATGAGGCGCCATGCCCGAAAGCATCTACTCGCGCCACGCGTCCGGACCTGTCACCGTCAAAGTCGACACCCCCGGGTTACTCGTGCACGCCACCGTCAGTGGGGACATCGAGGCGGCGAACGTTCACGTGGCCAGCGACAGGGGCGGCATCGCCATCAACTCGAACGGCAGCACCATCGGATCTCCCGGAACCACGCGAACCGACTGAGGAAAGAGTATGACTGACACTGACCGTAAGTATGGCCTCGATGTCCTCGATGCCGCCTTCGCTGCCTTCGCCGAGCTCATCGAGCAGAACGGCGGACAGCTTCCCGAGCACAACACCAAGGCGCTCACCATCTATGTGCAGGGCGCCACGGCCAACTACAGCATCACCCGCGCCGAGGTCGATGAGATCGCCACCCGGAAGGGTGTCCCGTTGCACTTCATCGAAGCTGCCGCCAGCGCCTGACCGGTAAACAACAAGACACCGGAAATCAAAAAAGGGGGAACCATGAAGATTTACACCTTCACCCGAGGGAAATTCAACGTCCACTACCTGAAGGCCCCTTACGAACTGCTCGTGGCCGCCTTCGGTGACGACGGCACCGTCTCGCCTCGCGACGAGGATAAGTCGACGACCTCATGGGACGTACGTACCCCGAGCGGAACGGTCGAGGTCTACGACTACCTGTGCGGTGTCACCTACGGGGTCGGTGGCCCCGATCGCAGCGACATCACCGAGTGGCACGTCCGGGGAAGCGTCGAGGCGATCGACCACATGCTGGCCAGGCTGGACGAGGCGTCGCGGGACGGTAAGCCCCGGAAAGCGGTCCCGCCGATGCCGCTCGTCAACTACATGAAGCTGATGGGCCGTGATGATTGACCTTGTTCGTGCGGTGAGTTCCGAGTGCATCCCAGGCGGGTGCACTCCCCTGACTGTATGAGCATGAAGGAGGAGTCATGATCAAGCGCACCATCCGGAAGAGGAAGCAGATCACCGTTCCGGGCGAAGTGCTCGAAGCCCTCGGTGGTCTCGAAGTGGGCGACAAGATCGGATTCGAGATCGCCGAGGACGGCACCGTCACGGTCGTGCCCCTGGCCACCATCACCGCCAAGGCCCTGCCCAAGGTGCGGAACCTGATGGGTTCGGTCGGACAGAAAGCCCCGAAGGAGATCCGCAAGGATCAGGCATGGTTCTGGAAGCCGGAGTGGCTGGCTACCGAGGTCGACATCATCCGGCGCCATCAGGCCGGATGGAAGAACCCGCCCATGACCGAGGGCCAGTTCCTCGACTATCTCCACGAAGAGGCGGGGTAGTGGCCACCTTCGAAATGGAGCCGTCTTTCCAGCGAGACCTGAAGAAGCTCACCGCGCAACAGCGTAAGACCTTCGAAACCGTGATCCGTGGTCAGTTCGTTCCCGACCTGAACGAAGGGGAGTTCCGTCCGGGGCTGCGCGTGAAGCGCATCAAGTCACTCCAGGGCGTCACGGTCGTGTACGAGATGACCTGGTCCGCAGACGGGCGCGCAACCTGGAACTACGGCGAACAGCTCAAGCCCGAACATGTCCATGTGGTCTGGCGTCGCATCGGAACCCATGACGATCTGTTCCCGAAGGGCAAGTCCAAAGGATAGGGGAAGGGGGCGTCCATCTGGGGGGTTCCCTGACGGGGCTTGCCTGTATTCGGCATACTCGGAAGCAGCATTCGTCACACACGGAGGAAGAAACAGATGCTGCTATGGGAGGACAGGGACGAAGAAACCTCATATGGGTATGCCAACAAGATTCTGATGTTCTCCGTACAGCTCCATGAAGGATCATCGCTTCCCTGGCGCCTATCCAGCAACCTTCCGGGTATGCCAGTCCTCCTCGGCCAGGAAAAGCATGTCGCCCGTGGGGACGCCAAAGCCTTTGCTGGAAAAATGATGGACAACTTCCTCAAATCCACCGGAATGATGTGGAAGCCGCACGAGGGAGAGAGTCGCCCGTCATGGGCGGGTGCCCAAGGGGAGGAGAACCGCGAAGTCCAGGCCGCGTCGATGCATACCGGCCGGACCGCCTCCCGCTGTTGAGGACGCCGCCGGGGACCTGAGCGGCGCCGTCGACCGGCATCACGGGAACACCATCCGGGCCTGGCGGCGCGAACCCCAGGCCCTCAAGAGGGACAGACAAGGGGGAAGTCGAATCCATGCGCACCTCGCGGATGCCATCGGGCAACGAGTACCTTCATCAGGGTGACTACTCCGGAGGGCTCCACACGTACGCCGAGCAGTCTGATGTCCTGGAGCTGAATCAGGGGAAGGTCGGTGTGGTCATCCCGGTGGAGGACGTTCTGGGGCTGGCCGCCCAGATCGTCCGTGAGCGGATGGTCCAGTTCGCCGAATCCACTCCGGACTGGGAGATCCTGAAGACCCTGGCGGTCTTTCAGCGCGTCGCCGGAAGGGGGTGACTTTAATGGAATACCGATCCGGTTTCCGGTAGGTACCAGGAGATGCCTGGTGCAGACAAGGGAGCCATGTCACGCACCGTTCACCATATCCCTTACAGGCACCGCGACAGCGCCCATGACGATGATGGGCACTACGAACGGATCGGCCACTCCTCGCTCCTGAAGGGGTGGATTCGCTATATGCGTCGCTACAAGAATCTGCCCCGCGAGTCGGCCACCCTGTGGGACTTGCGGTACACCGACAGGGAAATCCGTGCAGCCGAACGTGAAGGCCGTCGGCCGCAGCCACAGAAGAAGCGGCACGTGCTGGCCATGTACCGCGAGCACAATGTGCAAAACCGCAAAGGGATGGCCAAGAGGTACAGCAAGAAGGTGCAGCGAGGCGTCCGGACCCGAGAGCGAGCTGATCTGATCCGGGCCGCTTACGATCCCGAGTTCGTTGTGGAGCCGGGTATGCGCACGGTCGAATACGACCTTTGGTAAGCATCCGACCGTGGGGCGGATCGACATCCGCCCCACGGTCCCGGAAAGGAGAAGTGCGGGAGTATATGGGTCAAGGAAAAGCAGGAGAAGCGGCCAAAAAGGCATACGGCCTTCCGGAGCTTCCGCAGCCACTGCACGCGAATCCTTCTTCGTACTGGATCAACGACCTGGCGCGCAATTACCTTGAAGCCGGAACCCAGAAAATCAAGGAGTTCGGACTGGGTGGCCTCATCGGGAAAGGTGATGCCCGGGAAGCCCAGGATTGTCTCAGGTCATTCAATGTGGATGATGGGACCAAGCGGCAGATCCTGACCATCGCGCAGGATGCCTACCCGTTTGCGCTCTGGCACAAGAATCGCGTTGTGTATGACGTGCATCCGCAGATGACGAGGTCCCTGATGTCCATGAGGTCCACCACAAAGATTCCCGCGTCGATCTTCGAGCGTCTGCGTCACCCCAACCCGTTCTTTGTCATTCCAGCCGCCACGCCGGTCACCCATGCAGACGGACTGCCGGGGCGCATTATCGGTTTCTATGTAACGGGCGCTTGCTCGCCTCGCTATGAACCCACGGCGAAGATGCAACAGATGGAGATCATCGGGAGGGCTCCGCTCGCCAACGAATCCGTACTCTATGACACCCATGACGCGACCCCCAACGCCCTCCACGCCATGGTGCTGTCCGAAGTGCACGACGCGAACCAAACCGAAGTTGCCGACCTGGACTGGTGTCACCTGACGCTCCCCATGACGGGTGAATTCAGCGTGAATGGACTCGTCGAGGAGATCATCCGGTCCGGTTTCGCGTGGTCGCCAGACATGAGGGGGCAGTTCCGCGAGGAAGCGCAGTTTCCGTACATGGAAACCATGGCGCGCACGGTGGTCTCTCACTTGGTCTATGCGGTATCCCGGACTTCGGAAGTCAGTGAAGGCAAGAATGACCGTCCTCCGGTGAAGCAGAAGAAGGGCGGGCCGAAGCAGCCCAAACCTGCCAAGGTCCATCAAGTGGGGTACCGCACGGGCGCCGCCATCGCCGACACCCTGCGAAAGGCGCGCGAGGGGGAGCCGGGGGCGTCGACCGGTCGCCGGATGCCTGCTCACATTCGAGCCGCCCATCCGCATCTGTACCGAGTGGGGCTCGGCAGGCAGGACGTGGAGCTGAAATTCCTCGACCCGATCCCGGTGAACGTTGACCGGGATGACGGCGACACCACGACCATGCACCCGATGGGGTACTGAGTTGCCAGTGGCGAACGCCTGCGAGCAGGCAGCGGGGCATGAGACGGAAAACTGTTGTGTGACATGTCACGCGCACTGGGAATCCGCAGGCACATACATGTGTGACGGATTTGACCCAGGAGGATACGACCTCCATGTGTGCTGCAACGCGGCTAACGCTTCCCGTGCGTGGATCGAAGAACGCGGGATCCAAATGAAGTTCCGACCGAGTCAGGGGATGACGCACAGAAAGGAAGTGGGAATGGAACTCACCGCCGCGTATTACTACTTGGTCGACCTCCACGCGAGCGACAAGGGTGTCCTGCGCGTTTTCGATGAACGAGGGTCTGTCACGGTGGACCCGCTGAATCTCTTCAAGAGCAAGCGGGTGGCATTCGAGAAAGAGTACGTCCAGAAGTTCGGAATCTCGACGTCAAGCCGGAGCGGCATCATGTTTGCCCTGTGGGGCTTCGATGAACAGCCCTCCCTGGAGGATGCCCGGAGTCACGCGCAACACACCCGGCCCGATGCGGTGTATGTGAATTTCTCCGATACCAAATGGCGCCTGGTTCCGTTCGATCTGCACCGAGATCAGGAAATCCTGTTCATGTAGAGGAAAAACCCTAAGAAAAAGGAGGGGAAGGTGTGAACGAGACCCACGAGAAGGTCGCCGAGGAGCTGGAGGAAACCGAGGGGTGGATACCGGATTCGGAGCACCCGAACCTCATCTGGACACGCCGCATGGCCAAGTGGAGCATCATCAACGATGAAGGCTCCAGCGTCCTGAGCAGGCGGAGCAGCTTCGGCGAGCCCGGGTATGAAATCCCGTTCGGTCCGAATGTACCGCACTTCCTCATCATCGCGGCCTGCGCTCAGGCCGGTGCCGACTGCCAGAAGTGCGGTACCTCCTGCGAAGGGGATTGCAATATCCCTGACGTAACCGTGAACGGGGAAGTGATCTGAGCGTTCCTCAATAGATTTGACCCTGAAGGAAAGGAGAAGGTAATGCTCGTGGAACTCCCTCCGGTCAACCCGGACGAGATCGTCGAATACAACTCGGAGCAGGTTCCTATCAAGGATCTGCCGCGTGACCTGCGGGCCATGATGGGAATGGGTCACGACCCGGCGGACATGAAGGGGCGTGAACAGCACGAGGGGCCATGGCCGTACAAGCCGGACGCCTGTCTGGTGGCGGCCAACACGCGCGGTAAGTGGATCAACGACGACCAGAACCTGGTCTGCCCCGGCTGCGGCCTCGATTTCACGTGAGAGAGGGTGCCGGGATGGCAATCCAGAAATCCGCGCTGGTCGGCCTGGAGAGCGCTACGTTCATGCTGGAGGACTGGTGCCTTTCTGAGTTGGGTAACCCTCGGAACTACGCCACGTGCATGCAGCTGTCTGGGTGGCTCCCTGAGGGAAACGGGATGCGTAGCCCACTGGTCAGCGCCATCGCCGGAAATCAGCACCTCCGCGAGGCAGACCTGGAAGGCAAATACGCCCACTTTAAGATCTATGACGTTGACGTCGAGGTGACAGTCAAGGGCGTTGGCGCGGATCGACTCTTTGTGAAGATCTCCTGGGCGCACCACGACGATGACACCGAAGGGCCCGAAGACGGCATCCTCCAGGCCGATGAGGTGAAAAGGTGAACGTACTGCTGTCCGGCGTGGTGGGATCCAGGGCCTATGGATTGGGCACACCGGAATCCGACATCGATCGCCTTGGCATCTTTGCCGAGCCGACCAGGAATCTCTTGGGGCTGGTGTCCCCCAAGGAATCACACGTCACCAGTAAGCCGGATACCACGTTCCACGAAGCACGCAAAGCGGCCCGTCTGATGCTCTCGGGGAACCCGACGGTGACAGAACTCCTGTGGCTCGATCATCACGAGAAGCTGTCCCCGCTCGGCGGGGAACTCCTGTCCATCCGGACGGCATTCCTGTCCGCTCAGAGAGTACGGGATGCTTACCTCGGGTATGCCGCCAGCCAGTTCAAGCGCCTCAGGGATCGAAGTGACGGATCCTTTTCCTCCGGCACCAGGAAACGGACCGAGAAGCACGCCAGGCACCTGGTGCGACTGCTCCAGCAGGGCGTTCAGTTGTACTCCACTGGCCAGCTCACTGTGCGCCTCGACGACCCGGACGCCGTCCGGCGGATGGGGAGTGATATCGCCGAGCATCCAGTTCGCGGTGAGGAGTTGATCGCGACAACGGGACGGGCTTTCGACGGCAAGACGGTCCTGCCTGAACAGGCGGACGTGAAGACGGTTGAGGCGTGGCTTCAGAAGGTACGTGCCCACTACTACACGCCCTGATGACGTGGTGCAGTTCTCGGCCGGGTGATTCGGAGTGGATTCCGGGTCACCCGGCTTGCATTGGGAATCAGTACCTGGACTGCTACACGACATGGCGTCAAGCCGACCCGGATATCCCAGAGATCGAGGTTATGGAAGTGGCAATCAGCATGCGGGAGACTTAGAAATGCCGATCGAGATTCGCACAGGAGATCTCTTCAAGTCCGGTTCCCACACCCTCGTCAACCCAGTCAACTGCGAGGGCGTCATGGGGGCTGGCCTCGCCCTCCAGTTCAAACAGCGCTACCCGGGTATGTTCGCCCGCTACCGGGTGCTGTGCCGTGCCGGGAACATCGTTCCGGGCTCCATCATGTTCGACGACGGAGACGGTCAGCACATTGCCAACCTGGCCACCAAGGGGTACTGGCGCAGCCCGTCCCGCCTGGAATGGATCGACGACGGACTGACGACCTTGGCGCAGCACATCGAGGAAGAGGGCGTTCCGTCTGTCGCGGTTCCACCCCTCGGATGCGGCCTCGGCGGACTCGATTTCCGAGACGTCTTTCCCCTGATGGTCAGACACCTGAAGTCGGACAGCTGCCACGTAATGCTGTACACGGAGGCCCGGTACATCCAGTTCGCCAAGGAAGCGCTGGAGCAAGGCAACGGAGGAGCCTGATGGAAAAAGCGCCCGCGACCGTACACAAGGGGGTTGCCACCCGCTCAGGCGACTGGTGGATGGTCACCTTCAAAAGCCTGGGCCCCGCCTTTGTCACTCAGGGGCGGGACGAAGAAGACGCCAGGGTGATGGCTCGGGACATGATCTCGCTCATGCTGGAGGTCGACCCGGGGTCCTTCGAGATGGACATCGAGTTCGATGAGACTCCGGAGTCAGAGATGGGGGTGGGCCGCAAGTGAGCGGGCCTCAGGGGCGCCTACAGGCAAAGATCGTGCGAGACCGTCTATGGGGAGTGGCGCTGGCGGAGACGGGAAAGCGCCCAGAGCGGGGCGAGGACTGGCTTGAGCAGGAACTGCGGGCCATGCACGAGGAGGTCAACCGTTTCCGGTTGGCGGCTCAGCTTGAACCGGTTGACCTGGAGGCGATCCGGCAAGCCGATCGAACGGCGGAGGGCTCGGACTACCTTCAGAAGCTCACCCTCTACTGCACGGACATTGCCACGGACCAGTGGGACATCCGCCCCTGAGGCGACCCTGGCAGCACATACCTGAACAACGCACCCCGCGTGAGGGTGCAAGCCCACAGAGGGCGGACATGAGTCCGCCCTCTGTGCATTGGAGAGGAGAAGAGGAGTGACGCGACCGAAGTCATCAGTCTGCCCCGACTGCACGAAACTGGTGCGACAGGGCAAGGGTCACGACTGTGTACAAGGGGCTCCATCGGCCTACCGGGTGGGCAATGACGGCAGCTCCTATCGCCTTGACGGGTCCGAGGTTGTGGACGCGCTTGCCTGGGCGGCGGACTTGTTGACCCGGGGTGGGCGTGAGAAGTTCCGCGAAGGCTTCAGTGACTTTTCGATAGGGGATAGGCTTTTCGTGACCGGGAAGTTGAAGGAGAAAGCTGCCGCTGGTGACCCCGAGGCTTGTGCCAGGCTGGCTGACTGGCGAAGGAGGGGATGGACCGTCGAGTAGGACGAATTCGGATGGCTGCTGCTGTCGGTGAACCGCAAATCTTCCTCAGATCCGGTTACATCCAACCCAGATCACGGCATGCTGTCGGTATGGCATTCAACAAGAGGAACAAGAAGAGGACCACCACCACACAGACATCGCAGCCGCAGGACGCCAGCTCCATGACGTCCAGCGCCGCCTTCATCGCGATGACAAGCACGCACGACAGCTCGTCGTCGCCATCCAGCGACTGCGGGTCCTCGTCCAGCTCCAGCTCGTTCGACTCGGGAAGCTCCTCCGGGGGCTGTGACGCCGGAAGTTTCTGACAGAGAGCACGCCGAACGCCCCCTCACCGGAGGGGGCGTTCGCGCTGCTCGGGGGCAGGGATTGTCAGTGGTGGATGGGAGAATACAAGTACTGGAAAACAGAGATGGGGAGGGTGAAAGATCGTGAAGCTGAAGCAGAATCTGATCAACCATGTGGCACTCGTGCTGGACGCCAGCGCATCCATGCGACACCTGAGTCACAAGGTCATCGAGGTGGCCGACGAGCAAATCACCTACCTGGCCCGCCGATCGAAGGAACTGGACCAGGAAACCCGTGTCACCGTGTACGTGTTCGCCGACGAGGTCGACTGCGTCATCTACGACAAGGACGTGCTGCGGATGCCGTCCCTGAAGCAGCTCTACCGCACGGGCGGCATGACCTCGCTGGTGGCAGCCACCCTCAAGTCGCAGCGTGAGCTGGCACAGACCGCCCAACTGTACGGCGACCACAGCTTCCTGACGTTCGTACTCACCGACGGGCAGGAGAACGCCAGCCACCGCTGCCCGGATGCGCCCAGCCGGTACCCGAACCAGCTGATGGGCATGCTGTCCGAGCGGCTTCAGACTCTGCCGGACAACTACACGGTGGCGGTTCTCGTTCCGGACCAGGTGGGGAAGCGGGAGGCTCAGCAGTTCGGATTCCCCAAGGACAACATCGCCATCTGGGATGCCACGTCCACCACGGGCCTGGAGGAGGCGGGTCAGACGATCCACCGGGCCACCGAAACGTTCATGACCAACCGCGCCAGTGGCATCCGGGGCTCGCGGTCGGTGTTCTCCATGGACTCTTCTGCGGTCAACAAGGACACGGTCCGAGCGGCAGGACTGAAGGAGCTTCCGGTTTCGAGCTACCAGATCGTCCGCGTGGCACCCGGGGACCCGGAGAAGTGGCCGAAGATCCGAGAGTGGGTCCAGGAGGGAGTCGGTCACCCGTTCCGGACGGGCATGGTCCATCAGGAGCTGGTCAAGACCACCGAAGTCCAGAGCACGAAGAGCCTGGTCATCGTGGACAATGAGACAGATCGGGCGTACGGCGGAACCCGGGATCAGGTGCGCTCCCTGCTGGGTCTCGGTGGAGACAACGTGAAGATCTCACCGCAGTCGAACAAGAAGTACTCCGTGTTTGTTGAGAGCCGTTCCACGAACCGGAAGCCGGTTGTCGGCCAGCGCATGCTGCTGATGTTCTGACCGGGTAAAGATCAAGGCCCCGAGCGCATCACCTCGGGGCCTTTTTCGTGTGGCGAATTCAGAAAAATCGAGGAGGTGGGGGAGTTGACTCGCGGATCTAATCGCATCTCGGAAGGAGAGGCGCGCGATATTATGCTGAAGGCCGGAGCTGATCCACAGGTCCCGTACGTGAACAGTGGAGCTGCATGGGATTCGCTTTGCTTGTCATGTGGGCGCAGAATTTCGCCGAGACTTAATAACGTCAAGAGAGGTTCCAATCCGTGTAAATTCTGCGGTAAGGGCCTACAGGATCCAGTCGAAGCCAAAAAGTTAATGATCGAAAGGGATGCACTCCCAACTTCCCCCTACCCCGGTGCATGCAAGCCTTGGCCATCCGTCTGCTTGACTTGCGACAAGGGCATTTCTCCGCGATTCGGCAACGTGAAAGCAGGTCAGGGCGTCTGCGCTTTCTGCGCACCAAATGCCCGCGTATCGGAGTTGGATGCTATTTCCGATATGCGGGCGGCTGGCTTCGAACCACTTGAGCCGTTCGACAAGGTGATGACACCGTGGCGCTCAAGGTGTATCCAATGCCGACTCGAAGTCACTCCAACGCTTAATTCAGTTCGCAGAGGTAGTGGATGTAGTGGCTGCGCCTCGGGAGGCTTCAGATCGTCTGAGCCTGGTTTTGTCTATCTGTTGCGCAACTCTAACTTCCGCGCGTTCAAGATTGGCGTTGCAAATAAAGGAAGCGAGAGGGTGGCAATTCTTGGCAGGATGGATTGGTGCTACCTCGGGAATTGGTCATTCTGTCTCGGTAAGCATGCTTTGGATGCAGAGCGGTATATCCTCAGATTCTTGCGTAACGACTTGAATGCCCCTCCCGCCGTCCCGAAGGAAGTGTTTGGCTTGGTTTCGGGGTGGAAGGAGACTGTGTCAGAGGAGTTCATCAACCGAGCAGAGATGATCGACTTGATTGATCGAGCCACCGAAATCTGCCTGTCAGCGTGAACCGGAAGCTGCTGCCCGGGACACGACTCCTGCTGATGCTGTGATTCAGTAGTTCCGAAAGACCCCCTCCAGGAGAGGGGGTCTTTCGGGTTCTCATTCTTCGCGGTGTCCGCCCAGCTCGGCGAACAGGAAGCCTGCGATGAACCCGTCTTCCCAGTGAGAAGCCTGCGCGGCGCGAAGTGTTTCGGGAGATGGATGATCCAGTTTCAGGATCTGGATCGCCTGAATGCTGCGCATCACGGCAACATGCGCCATGCTCTGTGCGTCGATGCGACTGGCCCACTGCGCGCCGCGCTCGTCACCCTCCCCCCAGCGACCCCCGATGATACTGTCAGCGGCAGCCAGAAGGTTGTGGTCGGGCAGTTTTCCGAAGAGGGAAGTCTGCTTCCTCTGCTCCAGGAAGACGATCCCGTGCATCAGCCCTTCGGCCCATACGTGAATGAATTGTTTGAAGATTTCATTGGATGGCGGGCTCGGGGTTGACCAGAGTCCTTTCGTCTCATCCGCTCGCTTCATTGCCATCTCGTCGACAACGGCCACGTCGAAGCGTTTGCTGACCTCGGTGCGCGTACCCCCGTCGACATGGACGTCCCACTGAACGGTCATGTCGGTTACCTCGACAAGGCGCCAGTAGTCGGGCGCGTCCGGTGGACTGGTGGCTGTTCCGTCGTACTTGGGATCGTTCTCGCGCATGCGGTGATGACCTTTCCGGGTGTCTGGTGCGGGGCGCTTCAGCTTCGCGGCCTCACGGACAGTATCAATCTGCGATCTGGCACAGGCTACGAAGGAGCCACCTGTCGTGCGCCACGGCAGCCACTGAGGTCCAACTGGGCTGACCTGTAAGAAAAATGAAGTTGACAGCCATTGTCCGACACCGTAGTGTTCTCGGTGCACCCCCGGAGCGCTGACGGACGGTTACTTCACTGGGAGAATTCACCGTACGCCTACTTGTTGGCCGGAGGCGCAAAACAGAAGATCCAGAAGAGTCATCGGAGCGCTGAGGAAACGGTTACTTCTTTCTGGAAAAAAGATAAAGGCGGTTCGAATCCGTCGCTGCCCAAACCTGGCAAAGGGCAAACACCGGAGCCCACCCTGTTGGCCGGTGACTCCTCTGGATCTTCTGTTGCAGTGTGCGGACGAGACGTCCGGAGCGAAGGCGCCGGATACTTCACGCGGAACCGAGGGCTGCGGGTTCGAATCCTGCCCTGGGTGCGATCGCCTGGGTAGCTCAATGGCAGAGCATCGGTAAACAAGGCCGACGCCACTTTAGTTGGCCGGACGTCCCGCCCGCATACTGCGTGCGCCCCCTTTTCCAGCTCGGAGAAGGGGGCTTTTGCGTGTTCAAAAAAGAGCAGACGGAGGAAAGCCGATGGCTCTGGAGTGGGGGCCGGACAGGGCCGGTGATGCCCTGAAGGAATGCACGGTCCGCTGCCCATAGCACAGCGGCTCCTGAGCAAGTAGAGGAAGGGAATCCGGAAGATGGAGCAGATGAGGCGGGTCAACTTCGAGGGTGGACTGAGTGTGGTCACCTCCGATGTCAAGACGCTCACCTGGTGCATGAAGGAGGCCGGGTACACCGCCGAGGGGCAGCCCGACACGTGGCGGGTAGTGCTTGGCAGCGGCAAGGTCTTCGCGGTAGCCGACACCAAGGGGGACGCGGAGATCGTGCAAAACGCACTGCGCGGAGTAGGGATCCAGACGACCGTCTGGGTGGAGCCGAACGAGTAAGCGCATGACTCTGGAGCTGCTGTATCCGCAGCGGACTCGGTGCCGGACCTGCCGGTGCACCTTCGGGTTCGAAGTGATCTTGCGGCTGTACTGCTCCCGGGAATGCGCCGGACTGCCAGAGCGGCCGGAGAACGTCAATCAGTGGCCGCGCCAGTGCCGGGTGCGTATCGACGGAGCATGGGAACCCAAGACCGTCTACTTCTCCCCAGAAGAAGCCGAATGTGCCGTACGCAGACTTGGCGGCCACTGGTACCTGTGCGAAGTGCCAAAGGGCTGCGGGGCTTATCACCTATCCAAACACCCAGAACCATACACAGAAGCCGCATCAGCGGCCAGAAAGGAAAACTGAGACATGGCCACCTTCAACACGAAGGGGAGCAAGCCTCGCGTGAACTCGCCGGTCACCACCACCGGCACCACCAAGACCGCGCTCGGCGCCTCCGGATTCACCCGCAGCAGCAAGTCTGACCTGTACCTGCTTAGCGTGTCCAACATGATCAACAAGAAGACGTTCCACGAGCCGGTCCGCCGCAACGAGCGGTACGTGGACCTCGTTCACACCGTCGCCCTGGAAGACCCCGAGTTCATCACCCGCATGTTCCCGTGGGTACGCAACGAGGGGTTCATGCGCTCGGCGTCCGTCATGGGGGCGGCCGAAGCGGCGCATGTGCTGTGCGACGCGCACCGCTACGACGGCGTGGAAGACATGATCGACGGCACCCTGTCCCGGGCGGACGAACTCGGTGAATTCATCGCCTACTGGTTCTCCATCGCGGGTAAGGCATGGCCGAGGCGCTACCAGCCGGTCAAGCGGGGGCTGAAGCGGGCCGCGCAGCGTCTCATCACCGAGTACAGCTACGGCAAGTGGGACTCCCCCAGGCGCGAATACCGGCTCGCCGACATCATCGACATCACCCACCCGTCACCCGCTAACGACTCGCAGTCCGACCTGTTCAAGTTGATCCTGGACCGCCGCCGCAACCGCATGACCTCTTCGCTGGCCAACCTGCCGATGATCCGGGAAGCGACGGCCTGGCACCAGGCGGCGCGGAGCAACCCGAAGGACAAGCGGCTGCTGGACCCCGCGATCATCAAGAAGGCGGGTCTGACGTGGGAGGACATGATGTCCGCCCTGGGCAGCCACGTCCCCAAGGCGAAGGTCTGGGAAGCGGTCATCCCGAACATGGGGGTGAGGGCCCTGCTGGACAACCTCCGGAACTTCGACGAGGCGAATGTCTCCGACAAGGCGGCATCCCGCGTCAGTGCGGCGATCTCGGATCCGGACCGCATCCGCAACGCCAAGGTATTCCCGTTCCGGTTCCTCGCCGCACTGCGCGCCACGCAGAACCTGCGGTGGGCCTATCCGCTGGAGAAGGGGCTGAACGCTTCGCTGGAACTCGTGCCGTCGCTCAGCGGCAGCACACTGATCCTCGTGGACCGGTCGCCGAGCATGTTCCCGGACATGCCGGGATCGACGCCGAACGACTCGGACATCTCCCTGGCCGACCAGGCTGCGGTGTTCGGGGCGGCGCTGGCGATCAAGGCCAGCAACCCCACCCTGGTTGAGTTCGGTGGCGACACTGGGGTCGACCGCTACACCCGGGCCCTGACCGGGAAGGGTTCGCGTGCGATCCGCGTGCAGCGCGGCGCCAGCGCCTTGAAGGTGGTCGAGATGTTCGGTGAGCCCATCCCGGGCACGGACATCCCGCGTGCGGTGAAGGAGAACTTCGCCGGGCATGACCGGGTGGTCATCATCACTGATGAGCAGTCCCGGCCGGGCTACCTGACGTCGAACATGCGCCCCTACGGCGGATCCCGGGAGACGAAGATCGACGATCTGATCCCGGGGAACACCCCGGTGTACTTGTGGAACATGGCGGGATACAAGGGGTCGATCCTGGAGGCGAGCGCCCCGAACAGGCATGCTTTCGGCGGCTTGTCGGACGCGAGCTTCCGGATGATCTCCCTCCTGGAGTCGCGGCGCAGCGTCACCTGGCCGTGGATGGACAGCAAGCAGGAGAAGGTGGCCAAGGGGTGAAGCTGAAGCGGTCATCCGTCCCCCGGGAGAAACCCGGCCGACCCCGGCCGGGACTAGCCGGAGGATTCCAATGGGCAATTCGTCGCACCGTCGCTGGAAGGGGCACTGCCTGATGTGTGCCTGGACCAGCGGCAAAGTCCGGGGCAAAAACCGTGACAAGGACCCTTTCCGGGTTCAGCGCCAGATCGGCAAAAAGCGTCGCGTCACGAAAAAATACCTGGGTGACTAGGCGTACCTACTGAAGCAGGGCCGGGAGGACCGTCCTCCCGGCCCTGTCCGTCTGGAAAGGGAGACCGAGCATGGGGGCAGCGCTGCATCTGGCGCACACCGGACAGGCAACGCCTGAGCCGAAGGGCGAATACGGTGGAGGGGGCGGCGATGGTCAAAGTTTCGTCGAATACGCCCAGCGCATCTACCAGGACGACCGCGCTGACGCGAAATCCCGGCGCCTCCTTCTGGCATTCGCCTACGTCGTCACCATGCAACCCACCAGCGAGCCCAAAGAGTTGTACAGGAGCATCCGCAAGGCCCTGGGACGTGACGACCGGGACCGGTATGTGGATACCTTCCGTGAACTCATTGAGCACGACGTGCCCCGGTACATCGCACCCAATGAGTGGCCGGGCGGACACGAGCCCTGGAAACGCCAGTGCATCGGGCCCCGGCTACGGGCTTTCAAGGGGCGGCCGTACAACGCCCACCAGATGACGCCTTCGCAGCGGGTCGCACAGAACAAACGAGATGCCGAAGACGACCGCAACACCATGAAGATCTGCGGCGCCCCCGGAAAGCACCGCGTGCTGGAGAAGCTGCCCGACACCGGCTGGTACCGGTGGCATTGGTTCTGCGACCGGCACCGGGATCACGCTTCCCGGGTACAGGACCAGGTCAAAGAGCAGAATGCCGCAGCACCCGAGCCGATCCCGAATGCGGGCGGACTGCTGCCCTGTTATTTCGACGCGGACTGGGTCGCGTTCTACCGGCATTACACGGGAGAACGCTGGGAGCCGCCCGTGTACGGAGTGCGGGCCGACGACTGGCCCGTCCCGGGCAAGGAGCCCGTCCCGCAACGGGCCCGCCTCCGACTTGTCGTCAGTGGCCACGACCTGGAAAGCGAGTGACCGGCGGCCCCCATGCACCCCACGACGATCGCCATCTGTATCCACGGAAAGGGCACACCAGAATGACCCGCCAGAACCACCCGGCCGACGAGACCACCCGGGCCACGGTCGACATCGCATCCGAACTCCAGGAAGCCGCCGACAAGCTGCGCGCACTCGCCATAGCGGCCACACACGAAGGCCGCGTCCTGTGGGAAGTCGGGCACACGATCGGCAGTAAGACCCAGGTTGTCGTGGACAATCATGAGCGCCCAACCGTTCTGCTGGAGGCATGGGCGAAGGACCGTGAGCAAGTCAACGAATACCTCGCCGCCTTCGCGTCCCCGGCGGTCGCCCTGGCCGTTGTCGGCTGGCTGGAGGCGGTCATAAAGTCCCAGCGCGCCGCAGAGACGGCGGCCAGTGAGGTGTGGCCAGGGCCCGCCGACGCCGCCGATCGGAACGCCTGGCTGTCCGAGCGCGTAGATCAGGACGCCCTCACTGTGGCGCGGAACATCCTCGGGACGCTGTGCACCCACTGCAACGGTGAGGGAGGGGACCCGGACGACCCCGGCGACTGGGACCCGGACGTATACATGCACAACCCGAACACGCGCGCCGCCTGCTCGAAGTGCAAGGGGACCGGAAAGCAGTCCGCCCCCGATCGAACCCAGGGAGGCCGAACCGATGCGTGATACGCAATCACTTCTCAGTCTTGCCAACGAGGCTCGGCGCGAAGCTCTCACCGACGCCGAGCACGACACACTGGCAGAGGGCATCGCGAACCTGGAACATGAGCGGGATCAGTACGCCTCCGCGATCCGGCAGCTCATCCTCCAGGTCAAGCAGACCGCTTACGTGTGGTCGCAGACCCTGCCGGAAACCATCCCCACCGCCGAAGTCGTCAAGGCGCTGAGTCTTCTTGCTCCGAGGCCGCTCCCCGAGGGCCTGCGCGATGACCTGTGGCAGCGGATCGTCGGCGCCTACTACTTGCGGTTCGAGAACGACGGGCACCCCGAGGATTCCGAGGCGGCGGCCGACGAAGCAATGGCTATCGTGCAGCCGGAGCTGAACCGGCTGTCCACCCGAGCCGAGACCGCCGAGATTGACCGAGATCGAGCGCGGGCAACATCCCGGCGTCTCAACCGGCGCGTCCAGGAAGCCGAGAGCAAGCTGGCCGCTTATGAGCGCGCCGTGGCTGAATGGCAAGTCGACGATCGAGGTACGTACGTACCCCTGCACTCCCTTGCCGCCATCGCCCGCACCGCAGGGCTTG
The DNA here is from genome assembly GCF_014712245.1 of Streptomyces sp. 5-10. Taxonomy (NCBI): domain Bacteria; kingdom Bacillati; phylum Actinomycetota; class Actinomycetes; order Kitasatosporales; family Streptomycetaceae; genus Streptomyces; species Streptomyces sp. 5-10. The sequence continues at coordinate 132,262 of NZ_JACVYG010000007.1, read as the reverse complement.
ATGTGGATCAGGATCGGTTCGAGATGCACTATCAGCGCATGGAGGAGTTGACCGTCCGGGCGGAGAAAGGTGAAGCCGAGGTCAAGAAGTGGCTGGCCTTCATCGAACGCGGCCTGACCCAGCACATGCAGTTCGGAGTGATCCATCCGGACGGCACTGTGGAGCAATTGCCGTGCGCGGACTGGTGTTACGCCTGTCGAGTCGAGGAGGCCGAGGGTGCTGTTGCCCGTGTACGGGATGAACTCCATGCCCTCAGCACGGAAGTCCGGGGCCTCACCCCCGTTGCCCTCGCGGGGCGCCGGGACGCCATTTCCCGCATCCGCTCCGCTCTCGACGGGGCGAGCAGCCCACCGGAGACCTGAGAGATCCGGCAGACCTTCCTACAGTCAGAACCCTCGAACTCTCGCATGGGAGTGCGGGGGTTCTCTGCCTACTGTGGTCAACTTTCGGACAGGTACGCCCACTCTTCCCGGGTTCTTGCGCTCTTCTTCAAGGAGGCACTAGTCTTGCCTAGGCAAGCAGAGATCCCCGGAAAGGACCGAAGACTCATGGCACCCGCAACGCTCATCCGCTCCGTCCAGCGCCGTATGCCCGGCGTCTCCTACGCCACCCTCATCGAGTTCTCGGACGTCGTCTACTCGATCGCCGACGAGTACAACTACAACACCCTGGGTGGGTACCAGGAGTTCATCAAGCGCATGGACCGCGCCGTGAAGAACAAGGAGCAGTGGGCCTGCGAGGCCGCTCCGTATTCCCACACGCCTCGCGCACGCAAGCGGTGAGCGTCCACCTCGCGGATGCAGTCCGGGTCCGGCTGGCGGAACTCTTCGCCAATCCGGCCCGGCAGGCGCACAGCATCCAGCAGTGCGCCGGTCAGGTCAGTCCTGAGGGGATCTGCTTCGGGCGTGTACCCGGCGTGCGCTTGTGGTTCTGGGGTCAGATTGTCGGACAACGCCTGGAAATCACGCGGGTCTGGCCTGACAATCCATTCCCGGAGACCGTGTAGACGACTCAAGAGAATCTGGAGAACTTTCCATGGCGATGAATCAGGACGGACGGGAAGTCGTGCGCTCCATCCTGAACGACCAGGGGACGGTGGAGGATCTGAAGGACTTCATCGACCCCAATCCGAAGAGCGAGCTCGGCGTCGAGCTGAACGCCGAGGTGGACGCCGCCATCAAGCGGCGTCAGGAGGGCGGCGGGACGGGCGGGTAGCGCCGGACTGACCCCTGAAGACGACTCGAAGACCGCACTGCCGTGACAGTGCGGTCTTCATGCTTTCTGGAAGGACTTCTCTGTGGCCGATTACTGCATCCGCTGCGGTGGCCCATGCCTGGACCCCGGGCTCCATCAGCCCTATCAGGACTGATCTTTTCGGCCCCTCGAACCATCGCCGACTAGATCTTGGGATAGAGAAAGCCGCCTCGCGGGGGTTTGCCGTAGGGGGATACGGTCCGTCGCTTCGCGAGGCGGCTTGAGAAACAGGATGGCGGAAATAGGGTACGTTCGTCAAATTTTCCGATGCGGATTTTGTGTGATGCGCAACAAGGTCTCCAAGGTTCACTCATGGCACATGAATTGTTACCGTGGGTGACTGGAAGGTGCCCTGAGTAAGAGGTGGTCGCATGAACGCAAGGCCGCAGCGAATCTGCGCATTCGGAACCACCGCCGACAACCCTCTGGTGGCGAAGTGAGCGGCAAACGAGGGCGTGTTGTCACGGCAAGACGCCGTGCGCCGGTCAAAAGACGGCGCACCTTCGGGCCGGGGAAGATTTCGGAACTTCTGTCCGAGCTACGGCCCATGGTTCTCGGGGCGTTCGTCGGTCTGATTGCGGCCTGGCTGTGGGTGAACGTACTCCCCTTCGCGTCCTGACGCGGGATGCGCGGTTTCCGGAGCGAAACCATCCGCCCCCCGGACTGAAGAGGCCGTGCGCTAACCTGCACGTCAGGCCCTCGGGTCGGAAATCCGCTCCATGTTTTCCGGTCCGAGGGAAACGACTGAAGGGATCGACAATGAAGCGCATCGCAGCGGCACTTGTTCTCGCGGCGGGCACCATCGGCGTCGGAGCCACCACCGCATCCGCCGCGACCCTGCCGACCGCCGGAAGCGTCACCGGAGGCGATGAGGGCCTGCCGGTGGTTGGTGGACTCACAGGCGGCTCCGACCGCACTGTCCTGCCGGGCGTTCCGGTCCCGTTCCCGGACCAGCTCGTGGGCCCGGCGCAGAACCTGTCCTCCACCCTCAGCCCGGTGACAGCGCCGCTCTAGACGGGTCGGATGCTACGGAAGATCCGCTGGCGTTCGTCCTGCTGCGGTTGCCGACGACCCATCAGCCGCTCGTCGGCAACCGCGAAGGCACTGCATGGACCGGCAGTCGACGTTGTCGATGCACTGGCGCCGGTCATCCTCATCTTCTCCGTTCACGCAGGGCGGGCAGTTCTCCGCGCGGGAGCAGTCGTTGCAGGGCATTTCACGTCTCCCCTTTCCTGAGGTTTTGCGAGACATCATAGCCTAGGCAAGACAGGCGAGGTCAGAGCCAGCCCGGAGCTACGGGAGCACATACGTGAACCCCACGCTGCCCAGTGCAGGCTCATTGCGGGGACATCGTGGCTCAGTCGAACGGCCTGCCTGTAGCCGGAACTTGCTTGGCCAGCCCTGAGTCACAAGGCTGCTCATCCTCCAGCCACCGGGCCATCAGCATGAAGCCCACTACGGCCGTCAGAGCGACCCATCGAAGAAGACGGAACATCATGAACACCCTTCACCAAAACGGATACAAAGGCTATCCGTAATCTGATGGCTGGTCATGAATGGCCAGGTAGGCAGGATTCAGCTCAAGGAGCCGCTTATCGGCCGTGCGTACCAGGAGAATCGTGGGAACCGGCGGCAGATCCTGCTCGATCTGCACATTCTCGCGGTCCTCGTCCGGGAGTACATTCCATACGGCGACCACTTCACCCGGCTTCAGCCCCATCCGGTTCACCGCCTCGTACACGCCGCGCGGTGTCACCGACTCATCGCTGATGATCTTCTCGCCATGCATTCCGGCGCCATGCCGGGTGAAAGTGTGGGGGCCCGTAAAGGTCACCCGTTGCATGACGCAGCGCCCGATGTCCTCGATCATGTCGACCATTCTCACCCCGATGGAGAGGTCGACAGAGCCGTATTCCGTTGCGCATGCGCAACGGAATGGGATAGCGTACAGCTCATGACCAGACGGGACTTCACGCTCGTCCTCAACCGGCAGATCGCCCCGGCCGAGGCGGAGGCGCTTGACACCAGCAACGAACCCCTCTTCGCCTCCGGCGCCATCTCCTACACCACCGGAGGCCCCGGCACCTCCGAGCTGGACTGCGACATCGAGGCCGACAACGCCATCAAGGCCGCCACCTACGCCACCCAGGCGCTGCGCCGGATCGTGCCCGACCTCAAACCTGTAGCAGTCCGCCATGACGACACCGTCACCCTCGGCGAAGCCGCCCTCCGCTGCACCCGCAGTCGGCAGAATCTCGTGCAGCTCTCGAAGGGGCAACGTGGCCCCGGTGGTTTCCCATCGCCTGTCACCGCCACAGACGGGACCGCTCTCTACTCCTGGGCCGACATCGCGGATTTCCTTCGCGCGGTCGGGGACGACGTTCCGGAAGCGTCACGGGACCTGGCTGCCGTCGACCTCGCACTGAAGCTTGCAGCCATCCGCGAAAAGGTCGACCAGGCCGCGATGAGGGAACTTCTGCAAGTCCTCGATCACCCCGACCGCGCATCTCGCTGAGCGATCCGGTACCGGCCGACGTGTACCGCCGCATACCTGGGCGCACTTCCCCTTTCAGGCGGACAGCAGGTCATCCACCCAGGTCGAAATCATCCCCGCTTTCACCGACCCGCCGACTCGCCGCCAGACCTCCAGGCCGTTATGGAACACGACCACCAGCGGGACGCCCTGGCTGGGATAGGTGACACGGAGCTGAGGGTTCATCGTGATGTCCACGGTGAACACGTCGACACGACCGGTGTAAGCGTCCGCGAAATCCCGCACTGCCGCGCGGGCCGAAACACATGCGGTGCATCCGGGCTTTGTAAACAGGATCGCTACCGGTCGTCCGCGCCGGTCGAGAACCTTGGCCTGAAAGGTCTCGTCCTTGAGCTGAGGGATCGTGCGCATGGTCATATGATCGCGCACCTGTGGAGTTATCGGCGCATGATGTCTTCGCGCGTGATGGTGTCCGGGATGTCGCGGTCCGCATGCCACAGGACAATGACATCGATCTCCCCGTCGATCAGGGATTGCCGGACGCGCTCGTACTCGGCTGGCAGCTGGACTTCTTCGGTGCCGTACGGATCACAGGCGGTCTCGGTGGCTGTGATCTCGTAGCCCGCCAGCAAGGCGAAATCCCGAAGCTCACCGAGCCGGTCCAGTTCTTCATCACCGGGACGCTGCCGCTGCGTGCGCAGGTAAATGGCGGCCTTCTTCGTCTCGGGCACCGCTCCCCCTTGTTTTCGTCGGCATGCCCATCTGTTGGCCACCTCCGTGACCCCTGGGTCTGTCGGCAGCCTATACCGCAGCCTGGTGGATTCCTTCTGTCCGAGGCGCCCGGCGGGAACTGGATGCGGGCACTTCGGGCCCCCTGGTCGTTGGCGCTCCGAGTGCACCGGCATCTACCGTAAGTTACGGACGGTCGCTTTGGGTGATCGCCCTGAACCAAGAAACCGATCCAAATAGGGATATTCATGGCGAACGGATTCGACGCCCTCTCCGCCAGCCTGCTGACCAACCAGCGCAAGCGGCGGGCCACAGGAGACTGGCGACCAGCCCCACCACGCGAAAGCCTCTCACCTTCGGTTGTCACCCCCGGCCAGGTTCAGGAAGCGTTCGCCGACGCCTTTGCGAGCGTGCCCAACCTGTCCGAGGTCAGCGCGGGCGGTGCCGGAGACATCTTCAACCTCACCGAAGCCTCCAAGCCCGGAGGCGGGTCCAGGAAGAAGCGTCGCCGGAAGCAGTCCGAGGCCGACGACTGGGACTTCTACGACGAATCGGATGACGACGACTGGGAGGAGGCCGACGACAGCTCCAGCGGCGGCAAGAAGCGGCGCCGCCGCAAGAAGTCGTCCTCCAGCCAGGACGAGTCCGACTGGGACTTCTACGACGAGTCGGACGACTACGAGGAAGCCGACGACGAAGACATGGGCAGCAAGGGGGGTGGCGACAAGGGCGGCGGTGGCGGCAAGACCATCTCCGTCGACAAGGCCAAGTCCGCCCTCGACAAGGTCAAGTCGGCCGTCAACGATGCCTACTCCGACATCGGAGGGTCCGGCGGGTCCGACTCCGGCGACAGCGCCAGCCGTTCCAGCGGCCCTCCCTTCGGCGGCAAGTCCTCGGGATCCTCGGCGTCCCCTCGGCCTCCCTTCGGCGGATCCCGCTCCGGCGGATCGAAGTCCGGCGGTGGCAGCAAGTCCGGCGGTTCCCGTTCCAGCTCGGGCGGTAGCAAGAAGTCGTCCAGCTCCAAGAAGTAAGAAAATGGGGCATGCCTAACCAGAACTCGAAGGGGCCCCGCCCTGTGCGGGCCCTCTTCGGCCTCAGTATCTTCTCCTCCGTTGTCTACGGAGGAGCCATCGCCGCCTTCACGCCGGATGGCCAGACCCCCAACGGGTTCGCCCTCGGCGCCATCGGCGCGATCTACCTCGCCTCCTTGTACTCCATGAGCATCTTCGTGCGCGGTGAAGCCAAGGCATCCAAGGAGGCCGCCCACCTGAGGGCCCTGGTCAAACAGATCCCCCAAGGTGGCGAGGTCACCTACCGGAGCGACGGGAAGACCCTCGTCATCCGCACCCGGCCCGGCCGCGTCCGCCACTTCGGGTTCACCCTCGCTGACGACAGCGAGCTGACACCCGGCAGCGTGGTGGAGCTCAAGCACTACAGTCTGCTGCGGGCCCCGTTCCACATGGTCGACACCTGGACCGGGCCCTGTGAGGTCTCCGCTGACGGCAAGGGCATCAGCGAGGTCAAGGGCAAGAAGGGGCCGACCCGGCGCAGCGTGTGGTGGGCCACCCCCGCCAGCATCGCGTTCGCCACCAGGGAAGAGGTCACCGCACTCGTCGATATCGTCGGCGGACGCAAGGAGCCTTGATCGTTGAACGGGTACATCTCCCACACCGAGCAGTTCATGGAAGCGCTCGCCAAGCGGGACAACCGCTGCAAAGGCGGCTGGCGTCTCGTTCCGCCGCGCGAGACGGTAGCCCCCGGCGTGGATCCCGACCTCCCGGACGCGGAGGCTGTGGGAGAAGCCGCCCTGGATGCCCGGCAGATGAGCGCGCTGAGCGTATGGGGAGCGGTCTTCCCGGATGATCCGTCGTACAGCATCGACACCGAGGATGACGCCCGGGACGCTCTGAACCGGGGAAAAGTGAGCCTGTCGACGGACAGGCTGGAAAAGCTCAAGGCGCTCATCCGGCTCAAGTACCCCGGCCTCGGGGAAGCTGCGCTCGACGCGAAAAGGCGGAAGCAGCTTGACGATTCCGACTTTGCGCTGCCCGGGAGACGGTACCCAGTGGACACCCCCGAAAGGGCGCGGGTGGCGATCAAGTACGCGAAGCAGTACGAGTCGCCGGAAAATCAGGCCAAGGTGATCGCAGCCGTGAAGAGGCGCTACCCCGACATGGATGTTAAAGCGACTCCAGACAAAAAGAAGAAAGCCAAGAGCTAGCCCAAATCACACAGAAAAGGGCCCGGGTTGTCCGGGCCCTTTTCTGTGTCCGCCGACTAGGGCTTCTCACCCTTTTCCTTCGTCGCAGGCGGCAGGCTCACCTTCAAAGAGCGGGTCTCCGACGCCGGAAGCAGCGGCTTCACCTCCGGCTCCTCGGGGCTCTCAGGTGCCTCCAGGTCGACGTCCTTGATGCTGCCGCCCGATGGGGTGCCACCCGGCTCAGGGGTGCCGCCACCGCCCCCCTGGCCGCCGTCTCCCGGCCCCGGCTTGCCGTCACCGGCCGGGGCGCCCTCCTTGCCCTGGCACTTCGACTCCGCCATGAATTCATACGACGTCCGCAGCAGGTGGCCCTTCCGCAGCGGGTTGTTGTACGTCCAGTCGAGCAGGTAGACGCCGCCACCCTTCTCGACACGGACCGTTCCCGAGCCATAGGAAGTGCCGCAGGACACCACCAGCGACTGCGGTGGGCACCACGTCTGGTCCAGTTTCGCGATCAGCAGGTCCGGGACGATGTTGCCCTGGCTCGGCTTGCCCTCGGACTTGAAGTCCGGGCCCTTCGAGGCGATATCGTCACCCGTGCGCTCCAGCCGGATGAAGGCGGTCGACACCCCGCCCATCTGCCGCAGCTCCTGGACGTCGACCTTCCAGCCCTGCTCGGGTGTCACGCCCTTCTCGATGATGTCGAGGGTGTGGCAGTTCTCGATGTGCTTGTCCAGTGCGTCCTTGACAGCCTTGTCGACGATCTCCTGAACCTGCTTCTCCGTCAGTCCGCCGCCCGGCTGGGGCTCCGGCTTCGGCTCGCCCCCACCACCGCCGGAGGCGCCCTCGCCGCCGACCAGGGACAGCACCGTGATGTTCCGGTCCAGGATGGTGGAGACCGCGCCCTTCGCGGGGTCTTCTGGCGTGTCCCCCTTGCGGTTGACCGCTGTGACGGTGACCTTGTCGCCGACCTTGGCGCCCAGTTTGACCAGGTCCACGATCATGCTGTGGCAGGCGGAAGACGGGTCACCGGGCGAGTCGGCGGACAGCGTCACGGCCTGGCTGTCGGAGGGCTTGAGAAGCACCTTGTCGCCGAGCTTGATCTCCAGCGCCTGGTACGTCTGGATCTTCTTGCCCTCGGGCCGCGTGGCCGCATTGCGGGCGGTGAAGCAGGTTGTCGCCTCCACCTTGCCAGACGGCGGCACGGCGACCGTGACCTCGACCTTCGGGTCCAGGGAGGTCCACTCGGCGCTGTCGAGGTCGATGTTGTCGTCGTTCTCGGCGTAGGCGGAGGGGAACTTGGCCAGCTCGTCCGCGATGAGCTTGGTGACCTCTTCCTTGGTCACGCCACCCTTGCCGCCCCCGCCGTCGCCGATCTTGTCCTCGACGGCCTTCAGCTCCGGCTTCGTCACCAGCTGGGCGGTGTCCTTGATGCCGTGGACATCCTTGGTCTTCCCGGCGTGCTCGTCGGTGTACTTCTTCGCCTCGTCGAGCGCCTTGTCGGCTTTGTCCTGCGCGCCCTTCGGGGTTTCCCAGTCCCCCGGCTCCGGGTCCGGCCCAGGGGTCGGGGTGCCGCCCCCGCCGGACGGGATCTTGTCGATCGCGTCCTTCAGCTCATCCTTCGTCACCAACTGGGCCGTGTCGGGAATCCCGTGCACGTCCTTGGTCTTCTCGGCGTGCTCGTCCACCTTCGCCTGGGCGCCCTCTGGGGTCTCCCAGGTCTTGCCGTCGCCGCCCCCGGACGGGATGTCCAGGTCGGCGACGGCGTCCGCCACGGCCGCGTCGACCAGGGGGCCGACCTCGTCCTCCGTGATCAGCTTCGAGGTGTCGGGGATCCCGTGGACGTCCCGCGTCTTACCGGCGTGCTCATCCACCCGGCCCTGAGCACCGGACTTGGTCTCGTACTGAGACATGTCCGGTGCGTCAATGTCCTTCAGCTTCTGATCGGCGTACTGCCTGGCCTCGGTGAGAGCCTTGTTGGCGGCCTGGTCGGCTTTCTTCTGGGCGCCGGTCTTGGTCTCCAGCTTGGACGTGTCCGGGATGCCGTGGACATCTTTGGTCCGGGGGACGTGCGGGCCCGGAACGGTCGGGATGCACGGAGATGTTCCGCATGAGCTGCACATATGTCGGTTTCCTCTGGTGCTTGGTGGACCATCCCGGGGTGGATCGCCCTCTCGCCTTGTATGAAATAAGGGTAGATCACGGAGGGTTATCAAAGGTCACGTGAAGTAATCAGCACTGATGAGGTAAACCACGAAGGGTCTGTGGTGCAGGTCACATGAAGGATGTCCGCCGTCACCCGTCCCTATATAGAGAGAAGGGGAAACCGGACAAGGAGAACGAGATGGCCGGAGCAAAGCTCAACTGGCAGCGGGCGCGCGACGCACACAAGGCCCGGACGGCACGGAACGAACCCATTCACCCCGTCCTGAGCACGGAACGATGCTGGTGCGGCGATCGCCCCAATCATGACTGGCCGGGCAGGGGCGACGGTGCCCCACACCCCCGAGGCTGACCGTCAGGGGACAGGGATCGGATCCCCCGGCTGAGCGAACAGTTCCCACATCTTCTGCCAGTCCTCACCCGACCCGGGCCGGTTCCCATTGGTCGACAGGTGAGTCTGGATACTCAGATACAGGGAGCCGGATTCCGATTCACTGTCACCGTCGATGGCATGCACCACCTCTTCGGGTCCATAGGCGGTCATGGGCTGCCACAGTCCGCGCCATACGCGCTGGCGTGAGCGGTCGCGGCCCTGGCCTCCGCACACTGAGGGATAGACAGTCACATCCCGCTCCCTGGCCGAAAATCCGACGATCCAAGGATATGCCGCAGATAGCGATGGTGCGCTACGCTCGGTGATGCGCTGGTAACTCACGCAACAACACGGCCCCCTCGTCAGGCGTATACGAGGGGGCCGTGTTGTCAAAGGAGCGTGACATGCACTTCTCCGTCCGGAGCGTTCTCGATCTCGACCAACGAGGCACACTCCAGCTCACGGAAATAAGTCTCGTCGGCGCAGACTCCGCCGCGCTGACGCCGGGTCATATAGGTGCCGTCCGCCTTGAAGTGCAGCCAGGTCAAGAGCCAGATGGCCCTCTTGCTCAGGTTCTCCCCCCAGAGGCAATCGAGAATCCTGTCGGGAGATATCTCTTTTGCCTTGCCGTCGCGGTAAGCAACACTTGAGCAACTGAGCTTCCTTGCCATGCCGGACCCTTCCACGCCGAGATTTCGGTTTTGCGTGGGGGTCAGTTTTCTCTGTTTTCCCTCAAGGGGCTGCCCACCGCTGGGCAGCTATCGCGTGACGTGCACCACCCCAGATGGCAGGGCGGCATCACGCTTGTTACCCACAGCAACAGCCGCATCGGCCGAACGGTGGCACCCAGCCAGGATCCCCCGACCCCTCCCTCGGGCCGTCCGGAACCCTCACCGGCTTCTCCTCGATGCACCGCATCAGCGGGCCCACCCGGGGAGAAATCCGCGAAGCCTGAACCGGCGTGTCCATCAGGTGGTGCGGGAACCAGTCCGCAGGCCGGTATACCGCCTCATCCCGGCGCACGACCTTCGCCATGTCCAGCACCTCGCCGTCCCCCACTGACGTCGGCACGTCCATCGTCCAGCCCAGAACCGGCCCGCGCTCGAACGTCTCCCGCACGCAGTATCCCCACCGCCGGGCCGTCGCCGGACCCGGCTCGATGGTGGGGTCATTCGGGTTGAGCAGGTCAGCCTCGACGTATCCCTCGCCGTTGATGCACAGACGGACGGTCTGCAAAGTGATCGTGAACGGGGTGCCGCCCGTCATCGCGGTCACGGAGATCGGCTCGGGGGTCAGGGTGACGAACCCCCTATGGGGCGTGCCGTCGGGGCGGAGGTACTGGCCCCTGAGTCGCATGATCCAGAGTTTGTGCTGGGGTGGTGACGCCATCCTCCAATGATCACTCAGGGTGATCACTTTCGGGTAAATGATCCTTTGCGGCGATCACCCCCTGGTCCGGGTCATCCCATAAGGCACCCTGCACAACCTCGCCGTCCCGGCCCACGTCGAAGATCACGCTCTGGTCACCGCCGCCCGGAGCCTGCCTCCCCGTCCCCGTGCAGGACACTAAATACCCCTTGATGCCGCCATGGTCGGGAGGATCATGGCGAGCAAATCGACCGTATGGCGTGGAAATGTCCCGCTTGCAGACAGGGCAGTTACGTTTGGGCCATCGAGTCGTCATGCTGGGTAAAATGCCCCAGGTCACCACGATCCAGTCACCGGAATTGTCCGGGGTGGGTAACGCGAGCGATGTCAGTCCTGGGCCTTCCGCTTCTCGGCCGTTGATACTACGGTCCAGGTGGTCACGTGGCAGCCTGCCGGTGCTCGTTGGGCAGGTCGACGTCGCAGTAGAAGCGGATAGTCAGATACATACCGTGATCTTCGACGACCTTCCAGACGGCGGTCTCCGCGCACAGCGGGCGGCCGTCCTGCTGGCGCTGGAAGTTGGTGGCGCAGTCCGCAAGGTCGGTGAAGTCGGGCAGCACCCAGCCGCCAACACGATGGAAGACGCGGGGGCCGGAGGTGATCGTGAACTCGCCGTCGCCACGTGGGTCCGACGCGTCACTCAGCGCCGGATCGGCGATCGGTTGCAGCCCGTCGTCGACCGAGAGATGAGCAGCCTCACCGCCGTCATACCGGCCGCCATACCTGGACACAATGGCCTCCACCTCGTCGTGGCGATTCAGGAGGCCATCGATCGAAACATCGCGCCCAGCGCGCAGCAGCCACTGAGGAGATCCTTCGATTGGTGGGTCGATGCGCGTGACGTAATCTTGCAAATCGGATACACAGACCTGAGCCGATCCTCTGTCGGGAAAATAGGCCCAATGCGTGTACGGAATGATGTCACTCATGTCGTTTCTGCCTTTCCTTGCATCTCTCCGGTAGCCTCATGGATGATCCGCGAGCCCGTCTGCGTCAGCGGAAATAAGCAAATTGTGCGACCGGCTGTACGAGACCATCCCATAAAAAAGTGCACTCCAGAGAAAGAACTGGAGTGCACGAAACATGTGCAAACGGTGCCATGGAGGTCGAGGCACCAGAAGCCCGCATCGACTGGGGCCACCCTCACACGTGGGGCGCACCATCACACTGAATGCCTTTGGCGTCCGGCCAGGGGCCACCTTGCGCACCCGCCGTCAATCTCCCTCGACACGATCCGGGTGGGGTCATTCCCTCGCACACAGGAAGCGCGCAGCAATAGAGAGACCAGCGGGGTTGCGTTCGAGTTGCCTTCGAAGACTCCTTGGGGCCACCCCGGGTGCGCAAGAAGCGCGCACAGGAGGCACCTCGCCGTGCAGGCTGACGATGCCGCAGTGCATGGACCTCCCCAATTCAAGCCGTTGACCCCTAATGCCCTTTTACAGCATTGGAGGGACCACCCGCGCACCCAAGGCCGTCCTCGCACGCACGGGAAGCGCATGCCCACAGTCATGGACGTTGGGCAACTGGTGGGGCCATCCCTGCACGGGAAGCGCGCTCGCCTCTATGTGCTACGGAATGTACGCATCGGACCACCTCCGCACACGCGGGAAGTACCGCGAGGAGCGCGCGATGCGCCTCTTCATGCGGGGACCATCTCTGCACGCGTGAGAAGCACCCTCTCGCGGTGCTTCAGATCCTGGGTATCACGGGACCACCCGGGACCTATCCCAACCGTCTCCGCACGGCTCGGGGCCATCCCCACGCGTACAGGAAGCACGATCCAGAGATCCTTAGTCAGGTTTTCGAGGAAGGGCCACCTCTGCGCACACGGAAGGCATATCACTGCTGACCCGACCGTCCGGCCCAAGCAGGGACCACCCACACACACGAGATGGGCAAGCATTTCGTGGGCATGATCCCGCTCGCGAGCTACCTGGGGCCATCCCCGCATGCCCGGGAAGCACCCGGGGGCGCGATCGATCTGGACGAAATCACCGGGACCATCCCTGCATACACAGGAAGCACAGGCACGAAATCCGCCCGTATGCTCCATGCGTGGGGCCATCCCCACACACGCGAAAAACACATGCGGTCATGGCAAAGAAGGTGGAACTGTTGAGGACCACCCCCGCACATACGGGAACCGCGAATGACTTCTCGGTATGACTGCTTCGCAGAAGGGATCATCCCCACATATATGGGAAGCACGCCGTCGCCGTTCTCCCAGCGCAGTGTGGATAGGGGCCACCCCGCACATCGGGAAGCACTACCGGCTGCACGGCCGGGGTGGGAGTACTTCGGGACCACCCTCACACACATGGGAAGCACGCGGAGAGCGCGGCTTCCTCGTCGGTTTGGGGGGGACCACCCTCGCACACACAGGGAGCACAGCCAGGGGGAGGCATCCGAGTTCGTCGGCTAGGGACCACCCTCGCACTACGGGAAGCACGTGTTCCAGAGGTTGTACGCGACGGGAACTAGGGGACCATCCTCGCACATACGGGAAGCACCTGGACAGGGCCCACTCAGTCCGCATCCCAACGGGACCACCCTCGCACGCACGGGGAGCACCCGGACGCTCTTCAGATCTTCTAGCTAGTGCAGGGACCACCTTCACACGCACGGGAAGCACCCTTGCCGACCTGCGGCGATTCACTCAAGACCTGATGGTTTTCATCGGGTGCGCGCACACTGTTGAGATGTGGGATGGCGGGCGCTTCGCACGCCCTTGGGCGGCTGTTGACTGCGCCACCCTTTCCGGCTTCAAACCTGCCTGCCTCAAATCCGAAGATTCGTGGACTCACATGCAGTAGCCGGACGCTCTACTCCCCCGTCCGGGGGCCGAGTTCTTGCGAACAAGTACAAATGTACCGCCACCCGGAGGTTCCGGCAAGGCAACGGCCTGTCATTAGAACAGTACAGTCTGTGATCGAAAATCCGGACATAATCCGAACAGTAGATCGGCTGGCAATCTGAAGAGCGCCTGGCGCGGAATGACCTCCGTTGCACCAGGCGCTCTTCGACCACGAAGCCTAGCTTCTACTCGACCCGCTCGGCAAGACTCCGGATATTCCGTGCCGCAATGATTTTCGAATGGCCGGTTTTGCCGCAAGCGGTGCACACAAAAACCGATGGACTCTTCCGGTTCCGCTTATCCACGTTTCCGCATGCGTTGCAGGTCTGCGATGTGTACGCAGGATTGACCAGAGCCACAGATGATCCATAGCGGGTGGACTTGTACTCCACCTGACGCCGGATCTCCCCGAAGCCGACATCCAGCACCATCCGGTTGAACCCCGCCTTCACCCGTACGTGCTTCCCCGGATTCTCCAGATCACCCTTAGCCGACTGCGTCAGCTGCTTCACATCCAGATCCTCTAGAGCGATCGAAGAAAACTGAGTCGTAAGACGCTTGGTCAGAAGATGCTGGGTGGAAGCGCGACGAGCAGCAATCAACGCGTGGAGCCTGGACACCTGCGCTTTGGCCTCATGCCAGCCCTTTGACTGCTCATGAGCAGGCTTGCCCTTCACGTACCGGCGAGCCATGCGGCGCTGCCACCGCGTCAGTACCCGTCGCGTGTCATCCAGGTGCTTCGGATTCTTGTACAGCTGCACATTCTCGCCGCTGATGGTGACCGAATTCGACATCGCCGCCATCACCGACACACCCAAGTCCACGCCAACCGCACCGCGTGATACCTGATGCGGTGCCGGGCGAGGGTTGGGCAGCTTTGAAATCCGTACGTTGACGGAGGCGAACCAACGGTGGCCTTCCCGGGAGACCGTGCAGGTCTTGATGACGCCGCCCTTGCGGATCCACTTCTCCAGTCGGTGAAGAAAACAGTGGAGGCGTACATTGAACGCCTTCTGGCCACCCTTCTCCCCCGGGATCCGCAGGTGGCGTTCGCCGACCGGCTTTACGCCGATCAGCCGGAAAGAGTCCCGGCACCGGCCCTTCCTCTTGAACTTCGGGTACCCGACAGGCCCGCCCTTGCGCTTTCCGGACGAGGAGGACATCCAGTTGCTCCACGCCTTGTCCGCGTCGGCGAACGCCTGCTCCCATGTACGGGCATTGACGCCTTTCCACCACGGATACCGGTAACGGAGCTCTTCCCCCTCCCGGTAGGGGCCCATGAGAGGCCGGTCGCGGACGGCCAGGAAAATCGGCTTTATCTGGAAGGCGCCGGGGATCGGAACCTTCGGGGCCTTCTTATTGGCCTCCTTCTTGTTCATCCCCGCCGCCACCAGCTTGTCCCGGCCATACTGCCACCGCTGATGACTGGCCACCTTGAGCCCGAGAGCGAAGTTGTAGGCACACCGCGCCGAGTCTGCGTACCGGTACAGGATCTCCTCCTGCTCCCTGGTGGGATCGAGCGACAGGCGGACGACAACGGTTGTCTCTTCTTGTTCAGACATCCTGGTTTACCATTCTCTGTATGCGCGGATAACTTTTCACGTTCGTCAGACCCTTTCGCCCGGAAGGCCGATCCGCACCTGGAAATGGGTCACCGGGAGACCTGATTCATCGTCCCGATCATCACCTTCTTTCTTGACATTCAGAGCAACAACGAGTTCTCCGTGCAGGGTGAATTCCTCACCGACCGTAAGGTGACGCGGCTCCCTTCCGTCCCCCTCAATGAACAGTTCGGAGCAGAAGGAGAAGTCGTCAACCGTCTTACTCACCGGATGGTGGATGGAGACCGCATAGTGAATGATCGTGTATGCCTTGTCGTCCGGAATATCGACACCCTGTTCCCGGGCGGCTATCCTCCGAATGGTCGGCGGCATCTGCTCCCAGGCCCAGTCCGGCCAGCACAGTTGCCGGAAAGAAGCAGGGATATCCTTCCAGATCGCGTCCGGGTCGTCCTTCGGTGTACCCATCAAAATTCTCTCCCATTTCTCATTTACCTGGAGTTACTGCGGTCCCGGAGGAAAAGAGACCAGCACTGCTCGTCGCGGTCACCCTTGACTCCGGCCTTGTAGTCACCTTTAGCCTTTGTCAAAAATACGCTGAATTTACCAACCACCCCCTGTTCGGCAAGCTTCTCGGCCATCTTCTCCAGCTCCCTCTTTCCCTCTTCGTATCCTTCGTCAGTATCCGGAAAGGCGCCAAGGAAGGTGTCACTCTTTCTGGGCTTCATGTTTGGTCCTCTTCAGACTGCCG
The DNA here is from genome assembly GCF_014712245.1 of Streptomyces sp. 5-10. Classification (NCBI taxonomy): domain Bacteria; kingdom Bacillati; phylum Actinomycetota; class Actinomycetes; order Kitasatosporales; family Streptomycetaceae; genus Streptomyces; species Streptomyces sp. 5-10. The sequence goes on along the minus strand of NZ_JACVYG010000007.1, from coordinate 116,457 downwards.
CAATGGGGTCAGTAAGGTGCTTGCATATCTCCGCCACGGACATACGGAAGCCCACGCGGGCCACCAGGTCATCCGCCACACCCAGAACCCCCAGGAGGCGCTGAGGGGTGACCCTTCCTGACTCCGTCACCGAATTCGTGATCAACTGGCCGACTGACGTGTACAGGTTCTGGGCGCCGAACAGAAGGGACCAGATGTGGGGATTGTCGACCTCATTCCGGAGACGGCTGCATTCTTGAACCGCGAACGAAATCAACTGCTGAGCAGCAGGATCACCCAGATCCGAAGCGGCTGCGATCTGCGCGACCAGGTACTCCGGGAAATCCATCGCCGAAGACTGACTAGTGATCAATTTGGTCATGGCAACTTTCCTTCGCTGTAAGTTTCCGGCACCAGCAGGGCCTCGGCTTCTTCATCGCGACCCTCCAGGACGAGCTGTGCGTACTCCAGGAAAAGCTGACGCGGAAGATGGTATGCGTCCGCATCCGTACGGAAGTCAGGAAGAACAAACATGCCGGGACCGCCCCAACGGCCATGACGGACCAGCCTGTCGGATGTCCCCGTCCGGTCAGCGCGCTCCAACTGCTCCTCGGTCGCGTCCCCCAAAGCCAGCATCTGCTGTCGCGTACCCACCGCGATGACGTTGTCGACCACGGAGCACCACTTCATGTACAAGTCGTGGTCTGGATCAGCTTTGGTGACGCACTGCCCCATCAGATTCCCTTCAGGGCCGACTGCGCCTCTTCGGCGGTGACGCTGAAGAGGCGCATGACCTGATCGGCAGTCGGGGCTGCGGGGAGGCTTTCGTCCGCCATCGCGCACAGGATGCTGTACTCAAGAGATTCTTGCTTGGTGAACGAGGTACGCCGAGGAATATCGAAAGGGTCATCGCACTCAAGGGCGTCTATCTTTTTCAGATCGGCACGGTCGATGATCCCGATGACATTCTCCTTGCTCTGCCACACAAACAGGAAATCTACCGTTCCATCACGCAGTCCCGCCTTGGCCTGCTGCCAGAAATTGACATGACCGGCCGGAGCGAGATGGAGTCCCTTGATGGAAATCCCGGCATCCTCAGCGGCGCCTCGGAGCCGCTGAATCTTTTCGAAATCCTCAGTGGTGGCCGAGTCTCCATTGATATGCAGGTACAAGAAGGCGCTCTTCATGCCCTATTCCTTTCTTTCTCGGCGATTTCCGCGAGCTGTGAGGCCAGCTCATTGACCAGAACGTAGATCCACTCTTCCTCTTTTCCGTGAGGATTCAGGTAAGGCTTTCCGTCGACCTGAAAGTGCTCCAGGGCCTCATGAACGGCCTCATTGACCGCCATCGACAGGAAATGAGCCAGCCAATCCCTTTCGGCGATCCGGGCATCGTCGACCTCAAACGGAGGTTTCTGATCCCACTCGCCAGCCTGAACCTTTCCATCCTGAAACGCATCCGGAACGAAAGGGCCGAGAAGCCCGTCTTCTAGAAACTTGCGTGGCTCGGGAGTCTTTCCAAACGTCAACCGGTAACTGACACGTGATATTGCAGAGCGGAAAATGTCATCGCTCACAAACCTCTCCTCCTTCCGGGATTGGTCAACGCACTACTTGTCGGATCCAGGGGCAACCGGCCGGAACCAAGGATCATCATCGTGCGCCGTCAGGAAATGCACAGGAACCTTGCGACGAGACACAAGATCAGTCATGAACTCCTCGCCGAAATCCGGGGCCGTGAAAACGATCCGATCCATCTCGCCGAGACCTGCCCAGGCAAGAAACTTCTCAGCAGTACTCGCCATGAGGCTTATGCGAGAGAATACGAATACATCCATATCCCTGTATCTTTCCGGCTTCCTTCCGTAACTCCGAACGGCCATGCCGATCTGATATCCGCCAGGACCGCCCTCTCCGTACGAGAAATCCCGCTGCACGTCAGGCAGGCCCGCCGCCGACACCAGATGAGGGACCAGCATCTGGAAGTTACTTGAACAGAACAGGAAACCCTCCTGAAGCATGGGATTCACCGCAAGCCTCCCCTCACTTCGGCGCTCCGTTCCTCAGCGGCCAGGCATTCCACATTGCGCTTGACGCGCTCACGGACCATCGGATCATCCGGGAAGAACTCGTCCAGAAAATCACCAAAGCTGTCGTAAGTGCCGAATCGGGTGACCGGTTCCTTGCTCACGAGACCCTTCTCCTTTCCGTGGTGATCCGGGTCAACCGCCAGGGAGGCGGGCCGCCGCCGGGGCGCAACCGCGCACGGTCCGAGTCGGAATACTTCCCCTTTCCTCACCCCCTGTACAGAGGGCACGCCCCTCAGCCGTAAGTACGCACCCGTCCACGGGCGACAGCACTCACCCAGCCCTCCGTGACTCCATACTTCTGGGCCACCTTCTTGCGCCAGCCCTTCGGAGCCACAGTGGTCCCCGCCGTCACCGCCCGGTACGACGCCCTGATCTCCAGCACCTGCTGACGCGTGACCCGAGTCGCGCCACTCCGTGCGTGCTCGGTGGCACGCTCCCGGCGGCCACACCAGACCATGTTGTCCAGTGTCTCGTTCGACCGGTTCCCGTCGAGGAAGTACACCTCGGCGTTCTCGATGCCCAGCTCCTCCGGAGGCCCATGGAACGCACTGCATACGAGCCGTGCGACGTAACGGGTGTGCACTTCGCCGTTCCGGTGAAGAAGAACCGTCTTGCGACCGCTCTTCCGGACGGCGGGCCTGAGGACTCTCTCGCGACGGCCGGTTTTTCCGTCCTGGACTCGCCGCACGCGGCCTAAATTGCTGACCTCGTACGAAAACCCTTCAACAGGGAGCCATTTTTCTTGTCCGGGCACAGTTCTTCTTTCTCCGCGAGCCGACCGGAACGAGTGACGGCTTCGGTGTCGGCTTCCTGCTTCAGTCGTCCGTACGCATGAGGAGCACCGGGTTTGCAAAGTCGATGGTGTCCTCCACAGCCTCCACAAAGCCCTCAAGGATCCTGGCGGCTTCCTCCGGCGAACCGCCCCTGTCCCGCCAGTGCAAAGCCTTCACTATTTGCTTTTCCACGATAGGGGGAATCTCAGCCATGATGTCTTTCGCCTTTCGGTTGATCGATTAAATTTCCCTCGGGATTACACAACAAAATTCACTGAAGCTTCTTGACTCCCACCCTGAAGCCCTCTTCCACTGCATCTGTTCCCAGAAGTACCCCAGATACTCGTATAGCCATAAACCGTTCCTGACCCTCAGGAAACAGGAAACCCCGGCGCTTATACCAAGAAATCACCGAGTGGCCACCATCCCGGACCTTCGTCAGAAGAGCCCGGCCCCCTCGATTTGCCAGACCCGCTGCCGCATGAGCGAGCAAAGCACTCCCCGTACCTGATTCCCTGAACTCCGGGTCGACAGCCAGAAGCTCGATGAGGGCCAGCTTCCCGGCCAGCTCCCGCTGCTTCTGCGGACCCAGATGCGCATAGTCCTCGACCAGACGAACCGGCGGCGTCATGTACAGCATGCCGCACGGAGCATCATCCGGCTGGACCGCCATCAGAACGTAAGCCCGGCCGAAAGGAACGTCGAACCGGCCACCGGACTCACCGACCATCGCCCCCAGGTCGCCATCTGTGGCCAGAGCAGTGCCAGCCAGGGCCAGGGATCCCAGCCGGACGACCGCCTCGCTGTCGCTGGTCCTGGCCAAGCGCACCTTCACTTCGTCCCCACCCTCTGCTGGAGCTGCGGCGAAGGAGGCTCAGGAATCTCGAAGACGTCCTTGCGCTGCGCGCGGTACCCATCGATCGGGCGGATCCCCTTCGTCGGTTCCGCGTCACCCACGGCAATCCCCCCTCGCCCACTGATCGGCATGCCACTTTGCCGTGTACAGCGGCAGCTTAGAACGGGATGGAGGGCACCGTCCCATGGATGCTCACTCGGCCCCCGTACGGGCGACCAGTGCGCCCTGCTCCATCATCAACTCCAGCAGCCCTCCCAGGCGGTCCAGCTTCAGAACGGATCCGGGTCACGTGTACGGAGCGCCTACAGCGCATCGTCCTCGGTCGCCTCGTAGCGTCCGTCACGTGTATCCGAAAGCATGACGCTCAGAGCTCGTCCCGGTTGAAACTTGACGAAATAACAACGAAATCATCTCCCGCAACTGGGCGGCCGTACTTTTCCTGAAGCATTTGACGGATATTCTCTCGGAGGTCCGGATAGATTTCACTTCGCCTCAGGGAGGGCTTGCCCTTTAAGGTGCCGACCATCTCGACATGACGGTCCCTCCCGTCCTCCCATATTGTCACGCACGCCGTCCAAAAGTAGTCATCTTCGACCAAAGACATGGCACTACCCTCCATTAGCTACTTCCCCCTTCTTCTTTCTGGTTCTGAGGTTCGACCACGCCTTCAGGCACCCGTTCCCATCCCCAGGATCCCATTCGCAGCCACCCAAGATCGGGGTGACGGGCGAACAGCCTTCCGCCGAATACGACCTGCTCCACCGTCATGACGTGCTCTATCTCTCCCTGTCACTGGGCCTTCTGGCTGCCGTATTCCGCAACCCACCCGTTCAACCCTTCTCGGGAATACGCTCCACCTCAGACTGGACGCCGTAAACAATGTCTCCGATCACCCAGCGGCACCCCTCCGGCCGTTGCCAGCCATGCTTTCCCAGTACACGGTCAGCTTCCTCAAAGACGGTATCCGGAATGGAACCGAACAGGGACCAGACCCTGTCATCGGGGCGCATCGCGAACGACTTCGCCAGGAGCGTGCTACCCCCTTCCTGCACAGTCAGGGTCAAGGAGGCCGGGGTTGCTTCATCCTCCGCCTCCATGACCGACAGGAACGCGGTGGGGCCATTGCTCAGTGCTACCGGCACGTCAGCCCTCCTCCAAAGAATTGTTTTCTCCACTCGATGTTCACTGATCGGGAAAACGCGGGACGCAGTCTCGTGACCTGCGTCCCGCGTTTTCTGTTCGAGTCGTCAGTGAAGCGAAAGCGTCACGGAATTACTTCGGGACTTCGCCAGCTCGAAGTTCACCTCACCGTGTCGGGTACGCCGACCCGGCAGGATCACGGTGTCGACACCCTGCGCCAGAGAAGAACCGCCAGGCAGGTCCATCAGTGTCGCCGCCCTTCCGTCTGCCTGATGATTGAGCCGCACCGTAGCCACCACACAGGCCCCCGACTCACTCGCCAGCCACCGCAATGACTCCCCACCGAAACCTTCCAGCAGACGCGCGGCGTTGAGGACGACCACCTGAGTGTCAGGCTCGATCGCCGGACGCAGGTCACTCATCTCGTGCCAGCGACCCTCCGCGACCGTGAGGGCGCCACCGAGGAGGCGAGCACGGGTGTCCGTCGGCCGGTCCGCCCCCGCCGCGTCACCCGAAGGCGGGAGCGGACCGGGCTCCATGGCGGCGAGACGCCTCATCGCCTCTTCGTGGGGAAGTTCGACGTCGAACAGGATTGTCTTCACGCCCTGCTTCAGGCCGACATGGTGAGCGATGGCGTGCGCGACGGAGTCGCCGTCAGCGCCGGACCGATAGCCGATCAGGATGACCTGCCCCGGCAGTAAAGCGCCAGCGGTCTCGTCCAGTGCGCGGATTCCGGTGCGGATCATTTTCGTTTCGGGCATATCGTCTTTCCTTTTCCGGTTTCTGCGAGGGTGACGGTGCTCGGATCAGTCGTACCACCGCTTGAAGTCCATGTCCTTCGTCTTCAGGGAAGCAGTGGCCAACTCGGCGGCGTTGGATGCGCCTTCGGCAATGGCCTTCAGGACGTCCTCGTACAGATCGTCCTCCATTTCGTGCTGCCGCGCACTGTCCTCCTCGGCACGGATCCAGGTAAGACGTTCCTCTACGGTATTTAGATCCATTGGTTGTATCCTCACTTCATGTTGGGCTGCTCGGTCCTGCTCCATGCGGCCCTTCCAGCGCAGTGCGCCGATGAGCCGCTGAGTGAAGTCTTCGTTGTTGATGCAGTCAGTCGTCATACGTATCTCCTTTCCGGGAGAACCTGGGGCCCGCGCTCACCTTGAACGCGGGCCCCATGGGGTCGCTCAGAACAGACCGTCCTGTCCGGCGTCTTCCATTGCTTGCTGGGCGAGCGTTTTGTCGCACACCAGCTCACGGTCGGCGAGGCGGATGCGGTCAGCTCGGGCCTGGTTGGTTCCGGAGATTAACTCGGCGTCCACTTCGACGGCATCCCCCTGCTTGATCTGCTCGATCACGTCGTACCCATCTGTCCCGTCCTCCCAGGCGAAGAACAGTTCCGGGGACTGCATGTTGAGCTTGAAGCGGATGTACCAGGAGTTGTTGGCGGGGCGCCTTTTATAGACCTTCTCGATGAGCCCCCTGTAAGTCTGCAAGATCAAATCCCCTTCGCGGCATTCGTGACGATGGACTTGGTTTCCCTGAGGACGTTCCGCTCGTTGACCATCACCTCGACCGCCGAAGCAACCTCTTCGGTGTAGACATCGAGGGCGTCGTCAAGGATGTCGTCGAGGACTCCATCGCATCGGCGGGTCACGTCCTTCGCCTTCTCGGCCGTCCCGCTGGAGATCTCCAGCGCCTGAGCTCGCCCTATGAGCACGAGCCAGGCTTGCTTGATGCGGTTCACGGGCGTTCCTTCCGCTTTTCGATCTCGGAAATCCGCAGGGAATCGGTTCCCGGCGGGTCATTCCAGCAAGCATCACCGCAGGGAGTTCCCTCGTGGGGCGACGGAGCTGTAAACCGACCGTCGTCGAACTCCTCCCAGGAATCGATCAACCGCAAGGCGTCGCGGTACCAGGCACCCTTGGGCGTCAGCCAAGACCCACCGACCGCCCCTCCGTGCTCGATCAGTTCCGCGCGAGTCAGCATCGACAGGACCAGATGCGCCGACCCGTCATTCCCAATGGCCGCAGTGACCCGATCAGGGTGCTCGTAGTACGGCGCCAGATCCAACAGGCGGCGTACGAGTTCGTACCCCTCCCAAGGCTGGCCGCAAGCGCACAGTCCCATATCTGATTCGAACAGCTTGTAGGCGTGGGCGAGGACTTCGTCACGCGTCAATTTGCTTCCCCTTTCCATGGGTTACCCAGCACTTATGGGGGCCTTCCAGGCGTGCAGGTGGGGATGGTCGACCGACCTGCCTTCTCCAGGGCCCCCTCCACAGCTCCCTCCAGCTCGTAGTCATCGGAGATCACATGGTGGATGTCGATGATGGTCGTGAGGAAGGTGGTGACGTCGAGGCCGTACTTGGCGGCCTCGGAGGTCAGCTTGCTTGCCGCCTCGGGGGTCACGTCGAGTGCCTGCTGACGTCCGGTGAGGGCCAGCCAAGCCTGCTTGATGCGGTTCATGCTTCCCCTTTCCGTGGATCGACTATACCATTGGCGGTGACGTCTGCATAGCTGCCCTTAGAAAGTGATACATTCGGAGACGTCACAAGGGGAGGAAGTGAAAGGGTGTGATGTGCGCAAAATTCCCAGGTTCAAGGTCATCGCTGCCGAGTACCGCGAAAAAATTCAGACAGGCGAGTTGAGCCCCGGCGACTACCTGCCGTCCGTGCGGGATGCGATGCGAGATTATGAGGTCAACAAGAACACCATTCTCGCCGCCTACAGAGTCCTCAAGGAGGAAGGACTGATCGAGACCCGAGCTGGCGACGGCACCCGGGTCTACGACCCCAAGAGGCCGGTCGAGATCTCCTTCCCTGCTGATCTCATTGCACAGATTGACGTCAGGGCCAAGGAGGACGGGATGCGGCGGTCCGAATGGCTCACCACCGCCCTCGAAACTCTGGTCCGCGACCGTCGGCACGCAACCCGCGACTGAGGCGGCCGACCGGGTTCACCGAACACGAAACACCGGAAAAGGAGAAGACTGCATGAACACCACCATCCAATGGCGAAACCGGTTAAACCGCACCCCCGTTCCATCCGATCAGTGGGGCACGGACCACTGGTCCCTGCTCGTCTACATCGAAACCCGCACCGTCGACCACCACGGCCTCATCGACTGGAACCACCTGACCCTGTCCCACAAGAACTGGCCCGGCCTGTATGCCGCCAGGGCCTGGGTCAACCAGGACACCAGTTACGACGCGGGCGAGCGGTACCCGCTCCGACTGCGCGGCGGAAAGACGCTGCCAGGCCACTGCGAAGCCGACGCGCTGATGGACCTGATGGACGCCGGTCTGATCGAGATCCAGATGCCCCGGCCCGACGACAGCGGCGACTACTTCCTGAAGCCCAACGGCCAGCCGTTGACCGGCGAGGAATACCCCAGTCCCAAGTTTGTCACCGGCCGGGCCGAGATACAGCTGATGCCCTGGGCCAAGTTCCGGCTCACCGAGCGTGGCCGGAGCGTAGTCGGTGAGCTTCGTGCCCACCGGGCCACTGGAGGGACCTGGTCCTCCTTCGAGCCCGCGATCCCAGTCTGATCGCAAACTAGTCCGGAAAAGCCGAAAGACCCGGGGTCGGAAGCCCGGGTCTTTCGGGAGAACTGACGCACCTGAAACGGGAACTGACCCGTCTGACACATCAATTGAGTGGTTGCCACCCTAAGACACGCAAGGGTGTCAGTCAATGTCAGACACGGTCGGTTCCCTCGTGATCACCGAGAGGAAGATCGTGAGTACCCCGTACGCCACCCGCAAGCACCACGCCACCCTCGACTGGGTCAAGTTCGACGGCGACCTCGCGTGGGACGGATCCGTCAGCCCCAACGCCAAGGCCCTGTACGCCGCCCTCGGGCGCTTCGCCGACCTCCATGACCGGAGCACTCCGACCAAGTCGGACCTGGCGCCCACCCGGAAGTTCCTTGCCGAGTGCATCGGCAAGTCCAAGGACACGGTGGATCGGGCGATCAAGGAGCTGGAAGACGGCGGCCTCGTGGAGGTCGAGCGTCGCCGCGATCCCAACAACCCGAAGCTGAACCCCCCCAGCGTCTATTACCTGCTCGACGCCGAACGGTGGGACGGAGGGATCGGCTGCACAGAGATCCCAAAGACATCGATGCACTCGCCTGCACCCTCCACTGACGCACCCAGGGTTCGAAGGCGCAGGCCGATCAGTCAGCGAAAGCGTGCTCGAATTCTGGAGCGCGACGGTCACGCCTGCTTGGCCTGCGAGTCCGCCGATGATCTGACCTTGGATCACGTCGTGCATTGGTCAAAGGGCGGCAGTAATGCCGACGACAACCTGCGGGTGCTGTGCCGACCCTGCAACAGCAGTCGCGGGACGGGCGAGCTGGCGGGGGTGGACCGATGAACGAGAGCCTGACTGTCCAGCGGGGCCGCAAGGTCAAACTGACACACACTGAGGTCCACGACTGGACTCTGTTCACCCCCGCCAGCCACGGGGCAAAGGTCATGTTCGTGATCCTGCGATCCATGTGCATCGAGAAGGAGGACGACGGGGCCCGCATCGAAGTCCACGCCCCAACTCGTGTCCTGACGATCGACCGGCTGTGCTGGCTTGCCTCCAACGCCCTAGGGAAGCCCGTCGGTGAACGCACCGTCCGCGACTACCGGAACGAACTGGAGAAAGTCGGGCTCATCGAGGTACGGCCCGGCCGCCTCCCGAGCGACCCCCCGGCGTACCTCATCCACGACGAGCCCCCCGAAGGCTGGAATGGGTGGCGCAACGCCTGGCACGTCGATGACGAATACACCGACGGTTGGCGAGCCAACTGGGGGAAAAGTGTCACCCAGGGTGAGAACGGACATTCTGGGGTGCGGTCTACCGCAGGGTGCGACGAGACGCCGGGTGAAAACGGGGCGAATCACCCTGCGGTAGACCGCACCCTGCGAACCACCGCAGGGGGTCGGCGGCACACCGCAGGGGGTCGGCGGCACACCGCCGGGCACCCCGGGGGTGACCTCGGGGTTTCCGTCCCTAAGAAAGAATCTAAGAATCCTCCTCAAGAAGACGCGCGGGCGCGTGCGCGTGAGGCTGCCGGTGTGAATGGGGTCCCCCCGGAGGAGGAGGCGGCTACGCCTTCAACCCCCGAGGGGTCCTCACCGTCGTCGGCCACCCCGTCACCGGAAGCTGTCCGGGTGGTGCGGGGGATCACCGGACTGAAGGTGTTCGGCGCGGTCGAGCGGGGTGTGGCCGTCGAGGTGGACCGGGCTCTGGTGAACGGGTATCCGGCGGAGGAGGTTCGCAGGCATCTGGGGAAGGCGCGGTGGGCGCGGATCGGGCAGCCGGTGCGGTTTGTCGCGTCGGAGGTGGACCGGTATTTCTCGGAGCCGTTCAAGGTGAAGCCCCGTTTGAACGTGAACAAGTGCCCGGAGTGCCAGAACACGATGGGCTGGATCGAGGATGCCGAGGGGAATCAGGTCGGCAGGTGTGATCATGCCCGCCTGGCGCAGTGCCCGGACTGCGAGGGGAGCGGGTATCGGCTGAACGGTGGCGGTCATTGCAGTCATGAGGCGTCGCCGGTCCCTCGCCGTGACGCTGGGGGGCGGCTGGCTGCCTGACGGCCGACGGGGGCTGAGGGGGAGGCCGTTCAGGGGGGAGTCGCCGGGGTCCTGCTTGGCTGACGGAAAGGGGAACGATGTGACAGATAGGGAGAAAAGTGGACTATCGGGTGGACATGGTGGGGAGGTCACCTGCTGAGGTTGACCGGATCCTCGCTGAGGAGGTCATGCGGCGCGGGCCCGGCCGGATTCGGGAGGTTGCCCGGGAGCTGGCCTCTTCTGTCGAGATCGTGCAGGAGAGGATTGCCCGTGCGGTCGAGGCTGATGAGACGGGGGCGTTGGGGGCGCTGGCCGTCCTGGAGGGGGAGGGTTTCCCGCCGGAGGCGGAAGCCTGCATCCAGGAAGCGGTCCGGGCCGACGAGGCGTTCCGTGGGACTGTCACGCGGGACGATCAGGGTGTCCTCAGGGAGCGGCGGTGGGTTGCTTTTGCGCGGGCCGCTGACTCGGGGCGCGGGGCTGAGGCGGAGCTGGCACGCAGGTCGGGCTTGAGTGATTCACGGGTGCGCGACCTTGTGAGTCAGGGGCGGCACTTCCTTGAGCACGGGAAGGCGGTGCCGAAGGCAGGGGGTGTCAGGAGCGATGTCTGGCCTGTTAGGAAGGATGTCCGGCTTGCGTCGAGGCAGTTTGATCGGGACCGCAAGCTGGACCAGGTGGCTGCTGACGCGGAGACGGTGCTGTGGGAGGCCGGGTACGACCCGTTGGAGGACTATCCCGGGAAGGTTGGCGAGCCCTGGCATGTTCTGTGTCTGGCCTGCGGGGAAGACGGTGATGTCCGGCTGGCGTATCTGAAGCAGGGGGCCGTTCCGTCTTGGGATCGGTGCAGGCTGCGCATGGGGAGTCCCAAGTCGGGCGAAGAGGTTGCCCGGATGATGCGGGATGCTGGCTGGGAGCCGCTGGAGCCGTATCCGCGTGGGATGAATAAGCCTTGGAGGTGCCGGTGCACCACTTGCGGCAGGGAGTCCAGCCCGAGGCCGACTAACACCCAGAATGGTGCGCGGTGTGCATCCTGTTCGGCCAGGGCGTGGAGGCAGCGCAAGTTGAGCTGACCCGCGCAGTGCGGGTGCCCTCGCCCATGGAAGGCCCGAGGATTCCCCTGAATGGCCCCCTGAGCCCCCGTCAGCGAGCCGGGGTCCCTCCGGCGGCCGTCAGGGCTCTGCGTCCTTCTGACGGCCGCCTGCGGCCACGGGGGAGGCCGTTCAAGGGCGTGGAGCGCGGCTCCTCCTCGCTCCGTGGGGATTCACCGCGCTCCGCGTACCGGTCTCCGGGTGATGGGTGACTGGCGTTTCGGAGCATATGGCTCAGGGCGTCCTGGGTTGGGGTGTTCGGGGATGTTGGGGTGTTCGGGGATGTTGGGGTGTCGTGGATGTATGTACGAATTGTGCTCGGGTCGCCCTTTGCTTCGGGTTGTTCGGTAGCGAACTCGGCTGATAGGTTGTTCGCTACCGAACACGAAGAGGAGCAGTGAGTTTCATGAACAGCCGCGAGGGGCTGACTTTGGATCAGATTCAGTATCTGAGCGGGCATGACACCACCGATGGCGTCCGCATGGCCCTGCGCCGGGCCGGGGTCAAGCGGAGCGGGTATGGCGTCGGGAAGGGCGCCTGGCCCCCGAAGAAGCTGTACTCGGCTCAGGATGTGTGGCGGCTCTTCGGGGAGCGTATCTGCGAGAACGCCAAGTCCGATCCGGAGGTCAAGGAGCGGGTCCGGGAGGTGTTTGCCGATCAGATCCGGGATGCGGAGGTCGGCCGGGCCGCGAGCGAGGTCTTCGGCGACGGCTGACCTGAGGCCCGGTCAGCGTCTGCGGCCCTCGGATGGAAGGTGCCCGGGGGCCGCGTCATGTTCTGGCCGGGTCGGTGGCCCGGTCCGCCAGCGAGCAGCGTGGGTGAGAAAAAGTGTGTCAAGCACCACACGTCATTCGACGGACCGGGGTACCGGCTCCCGCGAGGGTGCCGAAGAAGCCGCCTTGCCCCCGTGTGTCCGGAGGTAAGGCGGAAGCTTTGATCGCGGTGATCGCGCCCTACAGGGTGACCGGGATGATGGTGCCCCCGTACTCCTGGCCGTCGGCGCTCACGAAAATCGGCGGCAGCCACTTCACCTTCGACAGGGTCCTGCCGGGTCCGTGCTTGAAGGTGTGCAGGTGTGCCCGGCGGATGTGCGGGGCCACGGTCCGTCCCGTGCCTGCGTGTGCCCGTCCGTCCTTCTCGAAGCGTTCCCGGGCGCTGCGGATGGCGGGGCCGATCCGGTAGCCCAGGGGGTGCGTCAGGACCGCTTCCTTGGTGGGCTGTCCTGCGTTCTTGCCCTTGGCGATGGTACGGCTGGGCACTGGCCTGTCGATGTCGGCTTTCTCGGAGCAGGTGTACAGCAGGTGGGCTACACCGAACCGTACGAGGGATTTCATGTACGCCACTTTGTCGGCGTGGGTGCCGTCGATCTGGAGCAGTGGTTCCCAGACGAAGTCTTTGAGGACGCTTTTGACGATTTCGTCGATGGAGGTGGCGGCCGATTTGAGTTCGAACGACATGCGGACGCTGTCAGGTGTGGCGACGCGGCCTTGTTCGTCGAGGAGGTCGGAGAGGAAAGTCAGCTGGTAGGTGGCCGCTTCCGGAACGTGGGTGCTGCACATGGTTCCGTCTGCCGTGCGGGCGCTGACGTACATGGCACGCATAACGGCGGGCCGCCCGTCCTGGGCGGTCACGGTGTGTCCGGCTGGCCAGGTGAACAGCGGGTTGGGATGCGGTAGTTGGCGCAGGATCTCACCGGGCAGGACGTTGTCGGTCTGCATGTCCGCGAGGCTTTCCTGAAGGGTTGGCTCCACGTCGTACACGACGCGGTGCTTTTTCCAGTTCAGGTGGATGGCGAGATCCCCGGCGGTGAGCAGAGCGGATTGATAGACGCGCTGGTCGCTGACTTGTACGCCGTATTTGCTGCGGCGCCCTTCGGCGAGGTCTTCGGCCAGCCACATCATTCCGAGTGTTTCCAGGTGGACTTGTTTGTGGGCTTTGTTGCTGCGTTCGATCCAGTCGATCAGTTCCAGGGCTGTGAGGTTTTCGGGGCGGGTGAAAGGGAATTCGAGATCGCTGTTCATTTTCCGCTCGCATAAAAAGATGACGGCCCGGATGTTCCGGATGGGTCCGGAATTCACTCGCACCTCTATCCGTGCGCCAGGGAGTGCTGTTGGGTTGGCGGCGGGTGCGAGAAACTTCGGGGTATCCAACATATCTCAGGCCGCTCGGCCTGCGGACCGGATGGGAGAAGAGGATGGCCATCGGCCAGGGTCGGAAAAAGTGTGTCAAGTGCCACACACCGTTCGACGCGTCGGACACCCGCTTCAGCGGCTCCAGGCGCCGGTACGGCAGCTCGCCGTTCTGCCACGCATGCGTCGACCGATGCGGCGACAGTGAGATCGCCGACCACTGGTGCGAGGTGGACCGGTGGCGGTATTCCCCGGGTTCCGCCACGCCGGACGACGACCTGTGTTCGTCCACCTATCCCGGCCATGGCCCCGACTTCGGCATGCTCTGTAACCGGCTGAAGGAGCATGGCGGCACCGATCACCGGGCCCTGGCGGAGGTCGCCCCGACATTCCGCCGGTATGTCGTGTGGTCAGCCGATGGCCGGGTGCTGCCGGACGTCGAGGAGCGCCGCTGAGAGGGCCACGCTGCCTCTTAACTGCTCTCGGCGGCGGGCCTCCGTCATCTCGGCAGCTTTTTCGCTCTCTGCCGACGCATCCGGCCGCCGGGACCATGGAGGTCGCCCTGACGGCCGGATTGCTTCACAGGGTCAGGCGGTCTCGGTACTGGTCTCGATGTTCCTGACGAACAGGTTGACCGAGGTCTCGTCATCCTCCCCCGCGCCCTGGAAGTAGACCTCCATGCCTTCCCATTCGGTGGCAAGGTACTCGGCGAGCGCGTCGTAGGTGCCCACTTTGGGCCCGTCGCTGTGTTCAATGATGAACGTCGCGGTCAAGGTGTGAGTCTTCTTGCCTGCCATGTCGGGTTCCTCAACTCGTGTGCCGTGTGGAGGGGTTGGCCAACCCGATGTCCGGACAGTATCCGGTGCCCAACATGGCGGGCAATGAGCTGATGACGCAGGTCAGGGTGGGTGCGGAGGGCGCGGAGACCTCGGTGGCGCTGCCGGGTATGACTATGGGTCCGGCGGGAGGTCTCCGGGGCGCCGTGGGCATGCTTTTGCGGTGTACCTGGGGCGGAAAGTCCGCCCGCACTTCAATAAGCAATGAATGAGTAAATCTTTCGGCGGCTGATATCCGCAAGACGAAGTGGATCGTCAACGTATCCATTGACAATCTCGACGTCAACGGATACGTTGACAAAGTGAGCGCTGAGGAAGAACGGCTCGACCAGCTACTGAAAATCGGCGACGACGGACTGGCCCACAAATTTGAAGCGGCCCGCCTCTATGCGGCTCAGATGGAAGACGAGGGCGCGGTCCGTCCCGGCACGGCCGTCCTCGTGCTGCGAATGCTCGGCGCCGTCCGTGAGGAGTGCGATCACGTTGAGGTTCGCATGATCGAGGCCCTGATGGACGCGGGCCTGTCCTGGGAGGAGGTCGGGCGGGCCACCGGCCGAACGAGCAGGCAGGCAGCACAGCAGCGTTACCGCAGGTTGGGTGGCACGAGGACATGGCCCACCCGGCGCCCATCCCGCTGACCCAATCCAGGGGCGGCCAACCCACAATCATAGAAACGGGAGATATTCATGGCGAAGAACCAGAACGAAAACACCGACGCGACCGACACGACCGATGCAACGGTCGTGAACTACGCCTCCCCCGGGAGCGTGGTCGGGATTCAGTGCGGTGGTGACATTGTCGGCTCCACCGTCACCGTGTCCAACGGGCGCTGGGGCCAGTACCCCAGTGGCCGTTGGATCGACCCCGAGGACATCGACCACAGTCGCAACTCCAACCCCGACGACTGAGAAAGCGCAACCGGTCTCGCGCCGCCATGACGGTGCGCGCATCCAGCCGCGTAAAGCCCGCGCCGACTGATCGGTGCGGGCTTTACGCGGCGTCCGGGTCGCCCTGTGAGGGGTGCACCGGAAGCGACATCCGCAGCCGTTGAGGAGTGAGCCCGGAAGACGGTGTCAGGTGCTGCCGTCTGCGGGTTTGGCGGCCCGTCGCGCAACGGCGCTGCGGCCCGCACCTCCCCACGCCTCAGCCCGGTCGGCCTCCAGGTGCTCCGGATCCTGACTGGCCAGATGAGTGACGAACTCGTCGACCCGCTGGACCTCTTCGATACGGTCAGCCAGTTCGAGGATGACCAAGCCAATCCGTCCGGACCACTGATGGCCTTCCCGGCGCACGGTTTCGGCATCCCGTCGAGCCACAGCGCTGTCGATCAGGTCGCGAACCCGGTCAGCTTCCCATGCGGCGATGGTGACAAGATCTTCGTGCACAACGCGATGAGCTTCCATCAGGGCCGCGTTACTGGCGACGGGGTCTCTCAAGACTGGTCACCAACTTCCTCGGTGTAGGTGAGTCCGGCTCGGTTAAACAAGGTCCGGCTGTAGGCGTCGGCCCCTTTGGGGGTGGAGAAGTCGTACATCCAGAAGTCGGCCCAGCGGTGGACTTCCACAACCCACCGCTGCACGCGGGCCCGGGGATCCGTGTATTCGGTAATGTGGGTGCTCAACTCGAATCCGGCCGTCCGGGTCAAATTGGGGGTGAGTTCTCCCGCAAGCACCTCCATAATTTCATCGGCGTAGTCATCATCCAAGTCGTAGTCGTCAGGCAACCCCGGGGGGCTACCCTTGAAGTAAATCCGGCGGATGTCGGGCAAGATCACAGCGTCTCGCTCTTGTGGGCCTCGACTGCCTCGCGGAAAGAGCACCCCTCCTGGAGGGCCACGTAAGCCTTCTCCGGGTCGGCTCCGAGCTGCCGCATGACCGCCTTCAGGGCCTCCTCCAGATGGCCGTATACCGAATCCGGCTGGACGCACCGCTCGCCGTCCTCTCCGTGCGTCCTGGACTGGTAATTCACCAGCGGCCCCACATTCCAGGCGTTCAGCATGGACATCAACTGCCAGATGTCCCTGCCCGTATCGAGGCCCGCGCCCCGCTCGTAAGGCTTTGTCAGTTTGAATTCCATCAGCCCTCCCCTTTCCTTGAAGAGTCAACTTTGATCTTCAGTTACCGTGATCGCCGCACGCGCCAGTCAGGCCCCCATGGGTGGGCGCTGGCAAGCCCGCACCCCTGGAGGGTACGGGCTTGCGCTTCACCGCCCCTGCTTCGCCCGGCGGCGGCACCGCTCGACAGCCGCCCGCAGGCGCTTCTCCGAAACGCCCCGCTCCGAAGGCAGTCCCTTCGCATACTTCCGGTCCAGCTGCTCCTCGCGCGTTCCCCCTGGCGGCTCGAACATGGGGTCACCCGGGGTGCTGTTCAGCTCGACCCCGCCACGGCCGACAGTCCATGAGACCAGCGGTCGGTAGGATTCCAGGTGTTCGAAGCCTTCGTCCCACTCCTCTGCGACGAGCTGAGCCGTCAACTCCAGGTACGGGAAGGCGTGTGCGATCTTGCGCCAGTCGTCGGTAACCTCCGCAACCGTCGGCCACTTACCCAGCAGCGTTACACCGTCACCGAATACCTGACCGCCCCAGCTCACCCACCCCTTCGGACCGTCAGCGCTGGACGAGGAGATCTGGTCGTTGTAAACGTACTGGAGATCGAGTGCGTCCAAATCGACAGCCACCTGGCTCCACTGATCAAACCATCCGGCACCGTGCTCCTGTGCAGTGATGCCGAAGATCCGGCGCACGGTCTTGTTCCACTTCTCGTCGTTGCAAGTCAGACCCCCGAACCAGGTCGTGCGGAGGATGACCTGATCGGCCTGTTCGGGCCTGATGTTCCGGCCCCGCACCATCAGGCGTGGCCACTTGGGCAGCTTCGTGTCGTACATTCCCCTCCCCTTCCTGCTCCCCGTAGACGCGGGCACCGAGATGTCCGTGCCCGGCGCCCGTCAGTCGCTGATCTCCTGGTCCTTCAGGTCATAGGTAACCTGAAGATTCTCAACGGCGAAGTAGATTTTCTCCAGGTCCCGGGCCAGCGGACTGTCCCTGTTTTCGATCTTCGCCGCCCATGCAGCTCGCTGGAGACGCCGCTTCGCCTGCGTCAGCTCCTGGGCCGCCTCCTCGATCGCGATGTGGTGCTGGCCTACGGGAGACGGAACTACCCCGGCACCCTTGTCCTCGTTCTGTGTCATGAATTTCCCCTTTTCTCAACAATCCGGAACGACGTCCGGCGCACCCAGGCGGTTGCGTAATGCCGGTTGCCCATCTTGTCCGGCATCCCCACCGGCAGCAGGCGGTAGGCCACTCCGTCCGGGTACGCCTCTTCCAGGTTGAAGCCGGGTGGCGGCGGAGGCCACTTCTTCAAGCGGTTCTCCGGGTCATCATGACCGGCGATCCACTGCGGACCCTCCCGGTTGGCGTAGTCGACCACCGTTCCGACGGGAACAGGCTCATCCCCTGGCGTGTAGTCGGTTTCCTTGCTGGTCACGCTGGAACTCCTTTCACTCCTACCCGCCCATCACCTGTACGCATCGCTTGCAGGTGACCTTGGCGTCATCGTCGAGCCAGTGGTTCTCCGCCAAGATGTCGACGAAAGTGTCACAGGCCGTTTCGGCGCCAGTGTTGATGGTCTCGCGTGCTCCGTGAGTGTTGCGGCCCCCGTGCAGGCGGACCCGCATCGGATACTCAGTTTTGGTCGGCATTCCTGTGCCCCCTCATTTTTTCCTTGGTTCCGGTGATGACGAAGGCCCGCGCCTTCGCAAAGGGCGGGCCTGTCCCCCACGCTTCAGGTCCGAGGGGATTCCAGTGTACGAAGCATCTCGTCCACCTTCGCCGCCCCGGTAGTCAGCTGCCCGTCCAGCAGTAGCACTGGCCCACGCAGTGTTCGCACACATGGAATGAATCCAGTGCGTGGGCAGTCTCGTCGCACGGGGACCCGCAAGGGTTTCCCTCGGTACGCTCCGCCACCAGTTCCACCTGATCCGGGCGGTAGAGACCTTCGCCGCCTTGTACGTAGTACCCCTGGTCTGTGGCGTACACCCGGACAGACGTCACCGCGCAGACGGAGCCTTCCAGCGTTCCGACCAGAACCCTCACCTGGTCTCCAGACCTGTGCACGCCTCAGCCCTCCCCGAACTCCCCCAGGGGGATGCCCTTCTCGTTACGGAATTCGACGACAGCCTTGCGGCAGCACAGGGGCTCACCCAGGACTGAGTGCTCATCCAGGTCAGCTTCGGTCACAGTCTCCCAGAGGAGCCCGCAGTGCGAGCACTCTTCCCGCGTGTCGAAGATGATCCGCACAGCACCCGGTGCGGGACGGGAGTCCCCCAGGCTTGCTGGCGCGAGATTGTCGACATGCCTGCGGATGGCCCGCTCGACCTCGCCGCACACCCGCTGGGCATGCTCGTTGTACCCCTCGTCACCGGGGCGCAGCCCTCGGGGATGCCGCAGATTGAGGTGTACCTCGATGCGGTGGTTGTCGTGAACGGTCCTCTTCAACGCCTGTCCTTTCCGATCGGAGTTACGCGGAAACCGGGGCCTCACTTTTGCCAGCGTGGATCTCGCCGCTTCGCGGCTCGGCGGCTACTTGCGAGGCAGCGAGGACGACACACCCCTTCCGCTCGTAGTAATCGGCGATCTCGTGCAGCAGCTCGGAGCGAACCACATCCCGGAAGGCAACCATCAGTTCGGCCGCACGGTCCGATGGGATACGGGGGTCGATCACGCCCGCCAGCTCACGGAACTCGGCGCTGGCACTGACCGGGCCACTCACCGCCGATCACCAACTTCGACTGTCAGGACGTCCCGGCCGCATTCCGCCTTGCTGAAGCGCCCGTATGTGCAGATGCCGCCGTCGGGCAGGTCGTCGGACGTGAGCGGGATCAGCCCCACCCATCCGTACCCGTGGTTGCGACACAAGAGTGCGCCCCGCCTGTCGGGATCGCGGTAGGCAACTATGCGATTCGCCCTGTCGTAATGCACTTTCTCCATTCCTTCCTTCCGTTTATGGATCTCCTGGGGGGTGTTGTCCGGGCCGTTTATGCACGTCACCCCCGACCAGCAGGATGTGTCGTCTCTGCGGATCGGGGGTGATTGTTGTGTAGCGGCTTCGAGTCCCGCCGTCAGACACGCTCCGGCTTGGGCTCGGGAACGGGTGCGCGGTCGCCCCCGGTCGGGTACCCCGTCTCTCCGGGGTGCCGGGTGGGCAGGCCGCTCTGGCTGATGGGCTGGGACTGCTCTTCGAGGGTGTTCACGTCTCTCCCCTTCCGTGATCTTCTGACTACGCTCGGTCTAGCCTAGGCAAGACAGCATAGCGCATTGAGTGAGAATTCTCAGCTTTGGGATCTCGTCCATTCCTTGTTGACATGCGTCGGCCCGCCGCAGAGTGTGCGGCGGGCCGACGCGGCAGACGCCCCGGGCTCAGCCCCGAAGCTCGGTGGCGGTGCGCTGGCGCTCCGGGATCATCTCGGCCAGGGCCTCGACAGACCGGGTCTTGCCGTACTCCTCGCTGCGCGTCTGCACCGTGACCACGGTCGTGACGTGCTCTATCGCCTCCCGGATGACATCGGCCACCATCTCGTCGGCCTCAGCCCGGCTGACCTTGCCCCACCCGGCGGAATTCTTGATCAAAATCTTCCCCTTTCCTCAGTTCTTCTTCCAGGTACCGTCAATTGTCGTCAGGGTCGAAGTGATCGACAATGGCGGCCACATCGATCTTTTCCTCGTCGCGTTCACCCTTGATGCAGGCCCCGATGTCCAGAGATCCGAACTCATTCAGGGGGTAACCGTCGAACTCCCCCGGCTCGGGGTGGGCGGGCCCGATGAATTCGTTGCCGCGCAGGGACACGCTGGCGGGCAGGCGGGCTTCGATGGCGTCACGGTAGGCGGCACACATCTGCGCATACATGCCGTTTGCCTGAATCCGATCGCGCCATTCGGGATCCGCACTGCCGACATAGGCGGCGACATCTCCGTCAGGTGAGGTGCCGAACTCGTCGACACGACTGCACCAGGTGCCATAGCTCGTCATGGTCCTGCTCCCCATACCGATCTTCTCCTTTCCCGGGAGTGGTGTGTCCAGCTTGGTGGTGGCCTCATGGCCGGGGTCGGCGCCCCGAGTGACGGGGCGGGTAATGGGCTGGCCGTTGCTGCGTTGCGGTGTTGTCGTTGGCCAGTTCGAGGAGAAGGACAACCCACCGCTCCGCGCCCCGGGTCACCAGGGTCGTTTCGCCGACCCGGCGGAAACCGCTGAGCCAGCCGCCCCCCACGGCCCGGGAGCCGTGCATCAGGCCCATGCACGAGCATTCGCAGTCGTCCCCCTTGGCCTGCTGACAGCGCACATCGCATCGCTGTGTCTCCAGATACTGGCGACGCAGCTCAACCCGGCTCCATCGTCTCAGGCAACCGTCGATGACCTTTGCCATGTGCTGCCGCGACATGAGCCAGCGCTTGCGTTCCTTGTCCCAGTCCAGCCGGGACCGGCTGCCGATCAGCTCCTTCAGGAACTTCCGGCTGCCGCCTTCGACGAACGGAGTGAACACCGCGATCTGACCACTGATGGGCCGCTCGATGATCGCAGTCTGCTGATCTTTCACCCGGACCCCCCTTCTGATCCGACGCCCCTATGGTTCGATGTCGATGAAGCTCTTCAGGAAGCCCTTGGGGTCCCAGCCCGGATCGGCAGCTCGCTCCGCTTCCTGTGCAGCCTCGCGGATCTCCTCGATCCACCCAATGAGTTCTTCCCAGTCCTCACTGGACGCTCCCTCCGGGATCGACTTGTCGAGGATGTCGGCGGCTTCGTGCAGCACCGTGGCCCGGTAGGCGCTCAGACGCCGGGACGGACGATGCTTCTCGACTTCGTAGCGGATCCTGGGCTGCACCAACTCGTACTGGTCGAGCCGAGTGCCGATCTCCTCGGCTTTGCCCGTACCCCGGTCGACGCCGAGGACGGTGAGCCTGGTGACCTGGTCGTCCTCGTAGGTGACGCGCAGGCCGGTCACGTCGTAGTGGAGGTGGTCCACCTTGAGTGCCGGGGAATCGGTGACCGCGAGTTCGACGGCGTGGGTGACTTTCTCACCGATGATGGTGCTGGTGACTACAGGAGGGCCGGGGAGCTGATGAGCCACGGCTCACACCTTCTTCTCAGGCGCCTCGAAGCACTCGCAGTCTCCGATGGCCCGGCCTTCGCAGACATGTTCGGTGAGCGGGGTTCCGGTGTCGGCATGCAGCCGGTACAGATCCAGCAATCCGTCGGCCACCTGGTACGCCTCGGGGTAGTCCGCAGCCGCGTCGCGCTGCGTCTTCAGCCACTGCTCGACCACATCACCGCGCTGGGGCAGTGGGGTCAGATCGTAACCGGGACCAGTGTGAGTGACAGCCGGGAGGCCGCGACGGAACAGATCCTTCATGGTCTTTCCCCTTTCCGGGAACGGTGGACTACTTTCACTTCACAAGACCCTGGCGGGCGCACCAGGCGCAGCAGGGCAGAGAAACGGATACGACAGGTTGGCCTTCTCTGCATCACAGCCAGGACAGTCCTCGGCGTTCGCCTGGTCGCCGACGTGGGTTGGCCGTGGCGGGGTACAACTCGACCCGCACAGCTCATGGTCGCCCTCAGCGTGAGCCATCAGCCGCTCATGCGTGGAGCAGGGTTCCCCGCCGTTCTCGCAAGGAACCCACGGATCGCACGGTGCGGCCAAGTACTCGACCTCGTTGGCTTTCCGCCGGAAAGTCTCCATGAGAGAGAAGGCTCCTGCGGCATGGTCGTTGAGGGCGCGCCCCGTGTACAGACCCCCGGCCTTATCGCACTCGTCGGCCGCCTCCCGGAAGATCTCCGCGCGATACTCGTCGCGGAACCTCGTGATCACCTTCGTCAGATTTGCGACCGGATCCGCAGTAAGCAGAGCGTGTCTGGCGTTCTGCAAAGCGTCCTCGAAAGCCGGACTCCGGTCAGGCTTTTCTGTAGTGGGGTCATTCATAACCTTTTCCCTTACCTGCAATCCTGATACTGGCCGTCGGCGAATCCGGCGTCATACCCAGCGCTCCAACCCGCCCGCCGGGTCTCGTACATGAGCCGGTCGGCGAGACTCCGTGCCTCCTGTTCGGTGAGCGCCCGGCCGGACTGAAGGGCGTCAAGAACTGCCTTGCGCGCCTCAGTCGCGGCCTGGGTGGTGCGGGGCTTTCCTTCACTCATGACTGTCCTCCTGCCGGGATGGTCGACGCATTTCAGTCCCGCTTCCAGGGGGCACGGCAAGCCACCCAGACGATTGCGTCGTAAATATGGATGAAAACCTTCATGATGCAGACAGCCAGGAGGCTGAAAAGCACCACCATGGCCGCGAACAGCCCGACCCACAGCCCCAGTTCCAGCAGCGTCACCCTGCCTCCCTCCCCTTGGGGCGGGGCCCGTATCTCCTCACGAGGGATGCGGGCCCCGCCGGTCAGACGAACTTCTTCAGGCCGTACACCGTCATGTCGTCAACGGAGTCCACTGCGACCGGGTTCGGGGCGTAGTCCGCGAGATACCCATGACCCCGTGCGGTCTGCGCCATGTCCAACGGAGACACCTCGGAGTCGGTGTCCAGCATGAGCGAGTGACACGAACTCCTCAGGTGCAGGGCGAACCGGTGATCCATACTCGGGACCATCGCAGGATTCAGGCCGGGGCGAGATCCGCCGACGCGTGGATTGGACGTAGCCCACCACCAGGGCATGCCGCGCGAGCGGCCGAACGCGACCAGGGTGACGAGCCGGTCCAGGTACCCCTTGTCCGCCTGCACGACGGACAGGATTTCCGCTCCTTCGTCCACCGCCGTCACGGCCAGCGGGCCGTTCCAGCGGAGCATGCCGTGCCGACTCATGAACTGCCTGCGCTCCTTCATCTCCGACCACAGGTCGTCGATGGCGCTGGCGACCTGGTCCTCGGTGACCGCCGTCCGGCACACCGAGGACCAGGCGTGGGCCTCTTCGCCCTTTCCGTCGAGGAGCATCAGGCAGTGGCCGCGCAGAAGGGCGGTTGCCAGGAGGGGGCGCAGTGTCCAGCTCTTCCCGTAGCTCGACGCGCCCGCGATGAGGATGCGGCTGTTGATCGGGATCGTTACGGCGTCATTCGTGGCGGCGTCCATCCCGATGCGCATCAGGGCCGGATCCTCTGGAATCAGGTCCGGGCTCCATGCTGTGTTCAATGTCTTCCCCTTTCCGAGGGTGTTCTGCTTTCTGCGACAAACATTTGGCGAGCATCCCGATGATGCGCAGGATGCTCGCCAGGGCGATCGTCAGGGCCAGCCAGGCTACGAAAACCAGGAAGCCCAAGAGAAGTAACTGGACAACCAGGGTCAATGATCTGGGGTCCATTCGTAGTCGTCGTCGGACCCGTCCCACCACAGGTCTCCGTCGTACGGGTCGTCCGTACCGTCGACCCCGTCCACTTCCCTCAGGTCATCCGGGTATGGCAAGTTCACAGTCTTTCCCCTCCTCGTCTTTCGGGATCTCCAGCGGGTCGGCTCCAGTCACCCAGCCCGGAATGAGGTCCGCCATCTCACCCTCGTGCCGGTACTCCACCCGGCCGATCCGATCCCATACCGCAGCCGTGCATTCCTCCACCGCTTCCTTCTGTCCCGCGTCGGCCTCCGTGAAGGCGATCCGGATACGGAAACGCAGATTCATGCCCCGCAGGGCGGCAGCACTCCGGCGTGCTGTCTCTTCGTCAGTCCTGGGTATCGCCTCCCGCCAAGGGCCCGAGCCCCGGCGGATCCTCGGGTTGGCGGCCGGAAGGAACTCGACCGTGTATTTCCGGATCAGCGCCGCCCCTCGGGGGTGACGGTCTTCTGGCATCAGCAACAACCTTCGGCGAGTGGTGTCAGGCCGCTGGAACCCGCAAACGGAATGCCTGATAGTACCGGGGTTTCTCCGCTCACGTCGCATACGAGAATCGTCATGTTCCAGTCCGAATCCCGGGCGACGGTACGACCGAGGAGGTTGATGGCTTCCATCCCCTCCCGGGTCAGCTCCATCACGATGTCCTCGCCGTTTCCGCACAGGTTGCAGCGGACTGAAACGCGGTACTTGCCGTTCTCCATTGAGCCTCCCCTTTTACCTGAGAAACGACCAGCCCGCCGCCGTCGGAACGGCAAGCGGGCTGATTCTTTGCGGTGTGCGGTTGTGTCAGTGTGCGGTGTCCACCGCGTCATCCAAGGTGTCGGCCGCCTCGTCTACAGCGTAAGACGCCTCGTCGGCGGCTTCGACAGCGGTCTCCTCGCCAGGGTTGTCGGCCGAGGCCGACTCCGTCTCCTCCTGCATCTTCTTCCGCTTGCGGCTCCCGGCGGCGTTCACAAAGTCTGCCCAATCCTCTGGCAGATGCGACCGGAGGCCGACGACGCGCTCGAAGACGCCCGGCTTGGTGCTGGATTCACGGTAGGCGGCGTAATACTTCAGACCCTTGGGGTTCTCTTCGGTGACCAGATCGGGATCGGTGTCCTTCCAGCGATGTGCTTCACCTAGGTTCACCTGGTAGGCGGCGGAGGATGCGGAGGACTCCGCCTTCTCCGGGTCGCCCTTGCCTTCGTACTCGCCGTCGACTACGACACTGGAGGGGCTGACTTCGAGAGCAGCCTTCATTTCCTCAAGCAGGGATGGCTTCTTGGTCTTCTTGCGGATGGCCCTCTTGGGGGCGGGCGGCACCTCGACGAGCTTGACTTCCGTGACGCGAGCCATGGGATGTAGTCCCTCCTGTTCCGTGTGGGGGCTGTACAACTTACTACAGCGTAGCGCAGGAATCTTACAGGGTGTAACGCTCCATCAGTCTTCAGTCACTCTCTGTTCTGCACGGTGGACACCGAGCGAGAACATACCCACACCCAGGGCAGAAACCGACGCTATGGCCATAGCTGTACCAGGCGGGACACCCGGACCCAAGTCCATCGTAGCCCCCAACACCCATGCGACAGCCATGAATACACCAGCAAAGGCAAAGTTCGTACGCATGGCCGTCGTTAGTCATACCGGGACTGAGAAATCCCATAGTACCCTGCCCGGAATCGAACCGGGATCCCCTCCCCCTCGGTAGCGACGAAGAGGAAACGCTCTGGCCATTGAGCTACAGGGCGAGACCTCCGGCCGGGACCGGAGGCTTGTGGCATACGCATCACGATTACGGGCACACGCGACCGACGTGGTCGATCACGACGGGCGTAACCTGCCTGAAACGGAGTGGCCTGGACCAATGCGTCCATGCGAGTTGCGTCGAACCGGTCGCCGGAAACCTGAGGGCCTGGACGAGATCTGTGAAGATGGATCCGTCAGGACCAACAGGTCACAGTCAGGGCTGACTCCGGGTGGTGTCCGGTGGCCACTTGCTACCAGAATTCATCCACCTTCCCCCGCTCGCGTACATCAACTGGACTATGTGCCCCGCTTCTGACCACCGGGAAACCGCATACTCCCTACGCGGCCTCGAAGAACCCCCTCCGGGATCTCCAGAAGCCACGCGCACGGAGCCCCATGCGTCTTTCCGGTAGAAAGGCTGCCCGCTACACCTTCCCCTCCTTCTTGACCCATTCCCTGAACCGCACTTCCACTGCCCTCCTCCGCAGGCCCCTCTCCGAAGGAGGGGGAAGCAATCCGCCCTCCCCGGATTCATCCAGAACCCCAGCCAGAACGTCGAGGCCACCCCGGTACTCGGCAACCGCCAGCCTCACGGGATCGGTGTCACCTGGATTCCGGCCAGCGGCAACCGCCGCCCCGTAGGCCGCATCCATTGCCTGGTGCAGGCGCCAGACCGCCTTGTGGGCAGCGTCGAGCATGACTGCATTCACTGCGCTTCCTCCGAATCCGGCCGAGCCGCGTTGGTGCCGCCCTGACTGCCCTGCTGGACCAGCCATGTGTAATACGCACTCACTTCGGCAGGGGATAAGAACGTGTGGCCATCGATCTGGGCCACGAACAGATCACTCACCGGATCTCCCGAAGATGTGCCTCCAGGTGGTCGAGATCCCGCTCGACCTGGTCTGTCGCCACATGGATTCCGGTCCCGAACTGGTCGATCCGGGCCGCTGTCCGTGCCGCCTTCAGGACTTCGGAAAGATCCCTCTCCAGTTGCACCAGGACCGCCGTCGGGGACGTCATCTCCAGGCGGATCGATGGGATCGACGGATACATCGCCGCATGGATGTCAGCCTTCTTCAGCGTGTCGTAGATCCGGCTCGCCCACAGATGGGTAGCCCCCTTCGACTGCCCCCTGACCACGCTCGACCGGAAGTCTCGGATCACCTCGCGGGCAACCGGCTCGATCTCCTTCAGGCGTCCGATCACATCGACGGACTTATTGATCTCGGCTGCCTTTTCGGCGGACAGCTCAACCGTGCTCGACATGAAGTCCTTCTCCTTTCCGTGGGGAAACCTCAACGCATCCGGGAGGGCCTGGAGCAGCCCTCCCGGAACACTTCTTACTCCGGAGCCCGGATCCCCTCCGGAAGCAGGACGACCCTCGGCCTCGCCATCTGCATGGCGTCGATCACTTTCCGGGCCGCGAGGTCGGATGCGGCGGTGAAGTACAGCACCTTGCCGTCACCCTCAGACCTCGCATACACCGCGATACCTGTACCATCGGACAGCCATCCGTCCGGGGCGTCGCCGCCACTGGAGATGTTCGACCAGCCGCGCATGTGCAGCGCGTTGTCGATTTCACGGGCGAACACCCGGTCCGCTGGGAAAATACGGTACGATTCCTGTCCGAATTCGATGTACAACATCTCTTCTCCGTTTCCTGTTTTCAGACTGCGTCACCTCAGTCTTCCCGGTCATGCTTGCGGATGTTTCCGTTCGGAGTCAGGGCCACGCGCTTCTTGTTGCACTCCGGACAGTCGATGAACTTCGAGACGAGACGCCGCTTACCTGGGTCGAGGTACTTCCAGCCGTCCCTGCCGGTGGCTGGGCATTCCTTGCCCTCCCCCTCCTGTTGGGGCCGAGTCCACTCGACCGGTGCGTCCCTGTAGCAGTGGGAGCACATGATCGCCTCGCCGCCCTCGCGGCCCTGGGCGAACACCCGGTATGCCTCGCGCCACTTCATGCCAGACAACTCCGGCAGCCACCCCATCGGGGTGTCATACCGCAGGGAGGGGCAGCCCCGCTCCGATGAGTGCAGGTGCCCGCCCTCTGACAGGCACAGGAACATGCGGCTCCAGCGTCCCCGTCGGTTCCACTCACCCAGCAGGGTCCGGTGGGGGCCTTCGGCGAGAGCCAGGGCTTCGTCCAGCAAGGAGTTGATGCGGTCCAGCGCCTCGCGCAGTCCCCTGGCGTACCGGTCGCCCTGCACCCCGTGCATGAGTTGTGTACGCCGGTCCGGCGTGGTGCCGTTCGCCAGGTGCTCCTCAGCGAGGCTGGCGGCATCATTCCGGCTCATGGGCCATACGCGACGGCTCCCCCGGCCTCGCCGCTCGGTGACCTTGTCCAGGCAGAGCGCTCCGTAAAGCTGCTCCCATGCCGCATTCAGATCGCGATCGATTCGTGCACGTTCACCGCTGACCGCAGCGAACAGCTCGTCGATCTGGGGAGGAGTCATAGATTCCAGCTCCCGTGCGGTTACCTTCCAGGCTTGATCCAGTTTGGACGTCACTTATCCTCCCCTTTCCGTTTGGGATGATGGTGCAACCAGGGCAAAGTCCCCAGAAGGTAGCTTCGGTCTTGGTTTTCAGTTGCGGTCAGTCCCGTTCCCGAGAATGGGACTCGATTGCCTCATTCAGGTTTCCGATGAGCCGCTGGAACTGACGCAGCGCATCGGTATCCATCTCGTCCAGCAGGCTGTTGACGAAGCTGAAGTCGCGCATCAGCGTGGCCTGCATGACGCCGACCATCAGGAGTTGGCTGGCCCGGTAGTTGTCCAACTTGATGCTGCTCACGTCATGTCCTCCTTGGAGATCTTGAAGATGTAGAAGCCGGACTGGTCCTCGATGTACCGGTGACCGGATTCCGTGAGCTTCAGGATCTCGTTCCAGGCCACCTCGTGGGCGATCTGGTTCAGCGTCCCAGACTTCAGGCCCTGAGTATCGGCAAGATCCATGAACTCCTTCCGGCGCTCGGAAGCCAGATGGCTCTCATCCCGGTAGTAACCGACCTGAGCCAGCAGGATCTTCTCCACCAGCCTGTCGTCGATCTCTCGTACACCCAGGTCCCACAGCACCGCCGCCGCTGCCGCCAGATCTCCCCGGGTCCGGCCGCGCAGCGCCTTGTGGCGCGAGTAATCCGAGTCCGCAGCCACCTCGTGGAACTGCTCCACGAACTGATCGAACTTCACCGTTTTCCCCTTTCCGGTCTCTCCGCAGACCGAGGGCGCCGGAAGGTGATCCTCCAGGCGCCCTCGGTCATATGAACGTGTCAGACGGAACTACTGTGTGAGCAGATCCAGCTTCGCCTCGGCCTCACGGAGGCCCAGGCGGGCCGCCTTCAGGTCTCGCTGCGCCGTCTCGTACTCCTCCCGGCGCTTGATTTCGGCGCGCTCCTTCTCCTGAACCCACTCCCTTAGCCGGGAAACATCCGCAGCGGCCTTCTCTGCCCGGGAACGCGGTCGGTCATTCTTGAGGATTCGGTCAAGGAAGTCATCCAGCTCAGACGGAAGGAAGTACTTCGTCCTGCCGTTCTTCAGCCGGACCACACCGGGGAACCAGTCGTGGTACCGGGAAATATGGCTTCGCATGGACTGTTCACTGACCTCCTCCCTCCGCTTCACGAAGTCCTTGATGGACTCTAGCTCTGCACCCTTGTGTTCCGGCCGCAGCCATTCATCTGTTGCCATTTTTGCGGCCCCTTAGCTCACGTGCTCGTCATGGAACGCCCGGATCTTGTCCGCCTGCCAGAACGGAGGCAGTTGGCGGTGAGCCGGAGTGCGCGGCAACGTCTTGTACTTGATGGGCTTGTCGTCGTGGCGGCGCATCCACACGTTCATCGCCTGCCGGATCATCCCGGCATTCACCCGCTGCTCTGCCTCCGAGTAGCGCTGCTTGGGGTCGCGGCCCGTGAATGCCAGCTTCAGCAGGCGCCGGGGGTCTTCGCCGTCCGTACCGATCGACGGGTAGCCCTCCCGGTATCCGGGCTTCAGGCCGTCGATGAACTGCTGCACCTCGAACGGATCTCCCCCGGCCGCCAGGGTGCCGATCACCGTGGCTCCCAGCGGGGACATCGGGATCCGCGACTTCAGCGTCCCCATGACCTCCTTCAGCCACGGCCCACGGAAGTGCGGCCAGCCCCGGGCGATGTCGATTACGTCCTCGTCGCGTCCGGGGATCGTGAACTTCTCCCGCTCGGAGCCGTCTACCACTGGGAGCAGGTGGCGTGCCACGCCAGCCGCCAGGTGTGCGTACGGGAGGTCGCCG
Source organism: Streptomyces sp. 5-10 (assembly GCF_014712245.1). Classification (NCBI taxonomy): domain Bacteria; kingdom Bacillati; phylum Actinomycetota; class Actinomycetes; order Kitasatosporales; family Streptomycetaceae; genus Streptomyces; species Streptomyces sp. 5-10. The sequence goes on along the minus strand of NZ_JACVYG010000007.1, from coordinate 86,647 downwards.
AGCATCTGGCCGACGTTGCGGCGGCGGCCCTTGTTCATGATGGCGAAGGCCGCCCAGTCGACGCCTGTCGTGACAGGGATCTCGATCGACTTGATGCCGGACAGCAAGAAACCGGCGAAACGGTGCTGAGCATCGAGAAGGAACTCGTCGTTTCCGACGATCTCCCGGGAGAAAGCGGCTCCTTCATGGGTGTTCGGGTTGTACTTCTCGGCGGACTGCCCGGAGAAAATCTTGGCCCAGTCCTTGGCGTAGTCCACGAGGAACCGCCGGTTGTCCCGGAAGTCGCTGTGCACGAGATCCGGAGGGGTGAGCTCCCGTCGGATCACGCGGTACGTCAGCCAGTCCCTGGCGACGTCCCGCGTGAGGACGAAGCTGTTCTTGGTGTAGGGCTTATCCTTCGGATGCCCCTTCGGGGGCCTGGGAAGTGGGAAGCGTGACTGCCGGGGGTCTGATTCGAACTTGATCCCCAGCAGATTTTCGATGCTACTCGGTCCGATTACGGTCATCATTTTCCTTTCCGAAGGACATGTGCTCATGGAACACCATCTGGATTCAGGGTGTCAAGAACGAGGTCAACGCGGCCCCTGATTCAACCTCGATAGAAGTGGGTCAGGAAGTCTGCCCCAGGCCCGTGAGCAGCCACAGGACACCAACGACAGCCGTGGTGAAGAAGAGCAATCCTGTCAGGCCGCTTCGCGGTGGAAGTTGCCACGGAGACCGGAGGTTCGAAGGGGCGTCCGGCATGGCCCGGAGGGTCTTCTTCCGGATTCCCCATGGGGAATCCATGCGCAGCCGTGCCGTTTCACCTGGTCCCAGTTGACGAGCAAGCTCCTTCTGCCATTGGGCCTCCGCATGGATCTTCAGATCGAAGCCCATCACCACAGGGGCTGAACGCCCCACTCGGACAGTCAGAACGTATGGCTTGTCCACGAAACTCCTGTTCTGGGCACACAAAGGGGACGGCATCCCGGAAGACGCCGCCCCCTTCAGAGTCGAGGCGCCTCGGCTCACCTGCCGGGGCTTCGTTTTCATTCAGCCCTCAAGGCCGTACATTCTCCGCGCAGCCCTGCTGGCTTCGATGACGACGATCTGCTGCTCACCCGGCAGGTGATGGAGAAAACGGGCCTCGCCGTACTGCTCCAGCCGGGAGGCCAGCGCCTCTTCCTCGGTAGCGCCCGACAGGATCACCCACGTGGCAGTGCACCAAGGTTTACCGATGTGCATCCAGCCATGACTGAAGCACCACGCATAGACGGTTTCCGCGATGACCCCGTCGGCGCACTCGTCCGGCAGCGCCTCGAAGTGGTGACCGTCTCCGCCCGTGGGCGGTATGCAGTTGGGATACGTCATGGAACCCCCTTCCGCTGGTTTCGGCCGGTCTCAGGTCACCCTCTCCTGGAGGGCCCTGTCGATCTTCTCCTGGAAGGCGGTGCCGATACGCAGCGCCTTACCCCGGTCGCCGCCCAGGAATGCCTTGGCTACCTGGCTGGCCACAACCACCTGGGCGAAAGTGAAAGAGCGCCAGTTGAAGAGGAGGACCAGGCCACGCTGGTAGATGTAGCGGTCATTTCCGCCACCGTAGGCGAGACGGCAGAAGACTGTCTGGAATTCCTCCAGTTCTTTCTTTGATCCGCCTGCGAACTCGATCAGACCCAGGTCGCCAGGGAAGCGCCGGTCCATCGGCCACAGGACCACCGCGCCGTCCGCCCCGATGCCCAGCTTCCATGGGCCGGTGGTCAGCTCCCGCCCAGGCGTGCCCTTGAGAGGCCAGTAGCTGGAAGTGTCCACTCCGGGCAGCAGGGGGTGGATGTTCTCAGGTTGCGTCATTCTCCCTCTCCTCATTGAGTACAGCCAGTCGGTCCTTCACGTGCCGAATGCTGTCATCCAGATCCTTCTTCTCCTGCTCCAGCACGGCGAGACGGAGCAGCAGATGATTGCGCTCGGCATTCGTGGCCAGGCGACGAAGTTCACTCTCATTTCCGGCATGCTCTGCATGGTTGATGGAAAAACCGGCCGGATCCGGCACGCCGTAGCGTCTTGCCCAGTGGTAAACCTCAGCTTCGCCATCTGATGCGAAGAGACTCATACCGATCACCTTCTTCATGGGTTTTTGCAGGCAGAGCCACAGTGGTGCACAGGACGTATCCTGTGCACCACTGAAGCGCGACCTTGGCCGACTGGGCATTGAGCCGGTCACACTCGGCCCGCATCTCGTCCAGAGATCGATCCGTCACGACGCCTTCTTCCTGGCCATCGGCTAGGACCATCCGGGAACGATCGTGTATGAAACGCCCTCCTGTTCCCACAGTTCCAGCACAGCCGGATTGTCGTCGAAGGCGTGCACCGGGTTCCATCGGGTTCGGATCCTGTCAAGGATGTCCTTCTTCACAAAGAAATCCTTACGGAAATCCCCGTTCGCGCGCATGAAAAGCGCATCGGACGGAACGCCATGCATGGCGAGCCACATCGCGGTGACATTGCGGTACTGCTGCATCCGGGCCGTCACCACCAGAACTTGCTGCCCCTTTCGCAGTGTCTCCCGTGCAGCCTCCACCACGAAATCGTGCGGCGGGCAGTCGATCGATGCCATATGAAACGCATGAAAGTCGCGATTCCCCCCGGTGACCAGGTGGCGAATCGAGGACACATCACACAGCGTCCCGTCCACATCGAAGATCACCGCATCCTTCTTGTGCATCTGTTTCTCCCGATGATTGGCATGACACGGCTGCAATGCGTGTTCCGTCAGACGAGAAGGCTGTCGTTACCCCCTGTCAAGTAACGGGCAATGTGCTCCAGTGTGAGACGATTGGGCTGGTCAACCTGCTTCATGTAGTCCAGGGCCGCCGCAATGCGCTTCTCCAGCAGCGGCAGTCGCTCACCGACCGACTTCTCGGCCTCTTCGACCAAAAGCCGTGCCAGCCTTCCCATTTCCTCTTCCGTCATCGACTCTCCTTCCAGAAACAGAAATTGCTCCCGTACCGGCCCCGATGGATTGCGGGTCAGTCCCCGCTCACCTTCTTGGCTGGCACAAGGGCGTTCTCGATAAACCAGTCACACTGGGACTTACTCACGAACGTCACGTTCAGTTCGACCTGATCGCCGTCCAGAGTGAAGACCGGCTGCCACCGGGGACCGAGGGGTGCCTGTACTTGCACGGAAAGCCAGCCATCCTTTTCGCTCAGCATGTCGGCGCCCCCGTCTCCTGGCTCAGCCACGGGGCTTCCTGTCCGGAATTTCGATACCAGTCCTCCCAGGCGTTGACCAGAGTTTGCCGCTCCTCCTGGTCGATGGAGTTCAGCCACCGGGCAATCTCCGCCTCAAGAGCGGAATCGACCTGGCTTCGACTGGAGGTTTCCAGGATTGGCCCCCTGTTGGACCAGGGGCCGTTCGTTTCGCCGTACGCGTTCCGGGGCGGATGAATCCACCATCGGTCCAGTCCCTCGTCGTACACCACCGTCAGGACGACATCCCCCGACAACTGGAACAGACCGACCTTCCACGCGGATCCATGAGGGTAGTCCTTGCGGTTCTTCCAGAAGAGCTTCACCGTTTCTTCTTTCCGTTCAGTCGAGCAATTCACGGAAACCGTCGATCGCGCTCCCGAGCAGGTCGGCGAAGAAGTCTCCCCTGCCTCCCCCGCTTCGACGGGCTCTCACCCCTACCGGATTCGCCGGGCGCACCGGGAGGCCGGGCGGATGTGAAGATTCACCATGCGACTTCCAGTGAGACTGGGCGGCGATCTCCATTACGGTCACCGTCTCGTCCGTCACGACTTTCGGGCACATCGCGCAACGCCACTCATGCACAGCGGTCCTCCTTCACGGTATGTCAGGGCAGGGAATTTCCTCGAAGGATTCCCACCCGGCGGGCGCGTTTCCTTCCACCAGATCCAACACCCATCGAGGGGCCGGATTCCTGGAGAGGTCATTGGAGCAGAACTTGACGGTGCCGCTCCTCTTTGCTGATCCCGGTGGACAGCTCCCTTGCACTCCGACCGTCCAGCGCTTCTGGGCGTACCCCTCGCCTTGCCGATCGACCCCGCCCCACCACTCGTACTTGAGGGTGATTCGCTTCGGCCACACCGCAGAATCCCCGTTGACCACCAGATGGCTTGAATTTCTGGCGGCGAAGGTGAATTCCACCTTGCTGGCCTGATGTTCCCTATTCAGCTCCACGTCTTCCCCTAGCCCCAGAATCCGGAGCACCGGCGATTACCGGTACCGGCTGTACTTGAGTATGTCCTGACCCCAGCAGCCGTGCCACGAACAGCGGCGCCCGTAGGAACGATTCAGGCGAGCCATGTCCGTCAGATCGTCCGTCGACACGTCCGCCCAGATATCCGACCAGCCTGCGTCCCAGCGGGTTCCGGCGGGCCACTTCTTCGTCTGCTCGTAGGCGTCCGCGTGATGGATCACCACACGGGGATCCTTCATGTAGTGCGGGCCGATCAGCTTGACGATCCGCTCATCCTTCTCGACAACGTCGATGCGCTTGACGTGGTCGAAGGTCAGTGCGGCCTGGAGAACCATGCCGAGCCCGAGGCCGTTGAGCAGGATCCGCTCTGCCTTCGAACTGCTGATGCGGTGCAGCGGCTCCAGGTGGTCACGCTTCTCGGAAGGTGTATCGGACATCCACAGAGTGCCGTCCCCGAAAAGCCGCGTGTAGGTTCCCGGCGGGATACCCCGCCCCCGCAGCGCTAAGTAGGCACGGCCGGGGGAGTCCTCCTCGACCGTGAACCGTTCGATCCGAACACCGCCCAACTCCCCCTCGGGGACGGTTACGGTCATCGCGTCATAAAGATTTGTCACAGCCTTCTTCCTTTCCGTGTATATTTCCGGCGACATCACGGCGATGCGCGAGCCGGAAGCCCGCGCATCATCGAAACGCAGCCCGTCCGTGCGACAACACCAGCTTGCGTCTTCTTTTCAGACCTCGTCATCATCCGCGAAGTACACCAGGGCGTCCTGTGGAATCTGGAGAACGTACTCCAACTCCTTCGTCGTCAGGTACACGAAGCCCGAGGTGATGGCGACCGATTCGATCGTCACCGGAATCTGCCGGTCGGAGGTCTGCGGTGCCACGTCGATGCGCACCTCACCCTCCAGGTCTCCCAGCTCCTCGGCCCTCACGAACTCCGGCGCCACGGAGTCCTCACCCCAGTTTCCGGTGATGTAACGATCCAGTCCCTGCATATCCACTCCTCAGCGTTAGTACTTCTCTGATCCCTGTTGGTCCACTACTGAACACAACTGCCCGTGCAGTAGTACGACTTGCAGCGATAGCAGTAAGTCATCGATCTCACCCCCTCCCCTGCCGGACACCCGACGGACACTCTGCCCCGCACCCAAGGAGGGTGCGGGGCGGGGAACCCGTCGGCTGTGCGACGCCCAGCAGTCTTGGCTAGGTGCAGCTCATTGACCCTCCCGGCCGCAGGTGCATACCGCACGCTCACCGGGGTTATGTCCCTGGTTTCGCATGGCGTGGGCATGCCCCTTGCTGTAGAGCGTTTCGCCTCGGCATTCCTTGTCGTGCCCGGCGGCCACATGGCGCCGCTTGGCTTCCTCGTAACAGGCGGTCACGCGGCAACCAATTCCATAAGAATTCTGTCTGGGGAAGCTCCGCATGATCGCATCGTCGAGGATGTGACTCGCGGTTTCGACGATGAGATCGCTATCGGGCATCTCTGACAGCCCGGCCAGCCATTCACGGATCTTCGGCTTGTCGTAGTCCGGGGCCTGCTGATACTCACGTATGCCGACAGGGCCGAGGAGGCCCGCCAGCTGATCCTCGGGCAGTTCCTTCATGCTGCCTACCCCTCCCTCTTTTCGATCACTTGCCATACGTCACCTCAGTTCCATGCTTCGCTCGATCGCGTCCCCCTCGTCCTGCTGGTCCTGCCAGCAGGACTCGCACAGGTCGATCTCCGTGCACTCCGGCGCCAGTTGCCCGTTGGGGCACCGGTCACCTGCGGCGTCGCGGAGTTCCTTGATCATCCAGTCCGCCAGCTCAGTCGGAGCCGTGGTGTGGAATCCGGCGTCCCATGCCGCGTGATGAGCCAGGCGAAGCACCTCGGCAAGCTGATCCCGGTCCTCCAGCCACGGCGCCCGCCGGTCGTAGTCGGCGATCACCTGCGCCCAGATCGCGTGAGCCGCACGTGCGCTCGCCGCCAGCTTCGCGGACCCCTCCTTCGGGTTCGGGCGACGGGCAGCAGCCAGGCGTTCCGCCTGAAGGGCCAAGTCGTTGAGATGATCGCGCTGCGTCCGCTTCATGTTGCCTCCTGCGGATGAGCCGGAGTGAATTCGTGCCGCCAGGAGCGCTCCGAGTCGCCAGGACACACCTTGCACTGGGCCCCGCCCAAGCCCCCCTCGTTCTGATGATCGATTTTGCGGTGGCCGCAGTTGCAGCGACGCCAGCCCCGGGCCATCACCCCCAGCTCGTCCAGGATGACTCCGACCACGGGGTCACTCTGGCTGATCCCTGCCATCGCGCTGATTTGGCGGGCCGCTTCCGCCAGCACGTCAACGCCGTGCTGATCCTTGAAGCTGTCGATCAGCTCAGCCGTCGCGGCTGCATTGGTGACATGCGTCAGCACGCTGGCGATTTTCTTCTCGGCCGAGCCATCAGCACTCATATCGCATCAACCCTCCTTGGCCATCGGGTTGATGGCCGTCCTGTGATCGTGGCCAGTCGCCCGGCGATCGTGCTCCATCCCCTTGCCGCATGTGGCCAGATGACCGGCCCAGCCCTTCTGCGGGCCGTCCGGGATGACCCGGTACACGAAGCACCGGGTGTGGCAGAACTTGCAGTAGCTGCCCGCCATGACACCCTCCCCCTCTTCTTGCCTAGGCAAATCTACATGTAGTGGTGCGCCGGGCGCAGCGACTCGTGCCACAAATCGGTGAACGTAGTCACCTCGCTCGGGGTCATGTTCGGAAGCCCCCGCGCCGCCCGATCGCACAGCTCATCCAGGAAGTCCAGAACCAGGTCCAGCTCGTACTCCTCGTTCAGATCGAACAGCACGAACGCCTCGTGCTCGGTGAGACCGAGGAGCCCCTGCGCCGCATCCGACACATCAGACGTCAGGCTGTGGCGCCCCGGAAGGGTGCAGTAGTACACCCGAGGCTTCTTGGTCACGGGGCTCTCGCCCCACACGAACGTGCCACCTGCCCGGTGCACCACATACCCGCCCAGGCACATCCGGGTTCCGCACTCGGGGTCCGAGTCGAACCAGCGAGACATGTCCAGGCGGGCCTCGCCTGGCTTTCCGGCCCGCTCCCGGGCCCAGTGCCGGACGTCGTCCAGTCGTTCCCGGTTGTACATCAGTCCCCCTCGCTGTTCTTCATGTGAGCGTTGACGTACGCCAGGAACTTCTTCAGTCGCACTTCGCAGTACTTCTGGGCCTCCTCCTGGGTCGTGAAGCGCTCCCACGCGCTCCACTGCGGAAGATCCGTCGAGACTTCATACATCTTCCCGTCTTCATGCCGGATGCTCGCATAGCTCACCGTGAACAGTCGGATTTTGCCCACGTAACCATAGGTGGAACTGTATCGCCCGTCTTCCCATCGAATGGTCATCGGTTTCCCTTCTTCCTGAAGTCCTGGAGCATCCCGTCAACCACCTTCATGACCGTCTCCCATCCCGGGTCCCCGCCCACTTTGTTCCGCTCATCCGGATCCTCGATCGCGTTCGCGGCGTCCATGAGTGCCTGCTCGTAGCCCTCGTCGAAACTCGTCAGATACTCCGCGCACCCCCAGCTCCGCAGCACAACCATCAGCCGCCGGAACACGGCCTTTGCCTGATCCTCATTCAGGACGAGGCGGTCGCCGTTGAGGTCATCTTCTGGGACCAGAACCAGAAGATCCGAGCCATCCAGTGGGGCCACCCCCATCAGTACGACCGTGCGGCCCTCACCGGTCTTCTTCACCCCCGGCGTCTGGATGTCGCCCCGCTGCTCGACCGTCGGGATCACCCCGTCGGGAATCTCGCTCCAATGCATGCGATTCCTCCTGTTTGTTTTCTGGTGCGACTGTACCTGAAACGACTGACAACGGAGGCAAGAAAGAAACCCGCATCAAGTGATGCGGGCCTCGATCGGGAACCATGGGTCAGACGTCAACCCTCCTTGCCCTTCAGGGTGTCCAGCAGGTCACGGAAGACCCGCTCGTCCCATCCCTCCAGATTCAGCGCCGCGAAGTACCAGCCCGCGATGTCGCCGTAAACAGCCCGATGATTCCAGCCGTTGTAATCCTGGGTCAGGACGTCGGGGAGCATCGCCGCGTTCATCCAGGCGCTGGCGAACTGACCGCCCTGCTCTCGCCCGGCGCGTTCTGAGACTTCCAGGAATCGGGTCGATACCTGGACGGCAGAGGCCGGACCGGTGACTGGCGGCAGCCTGTCAATGAGGCGCTTGTAGCGTGCGTCGCGGTCGGCGAGCTTGGACTTGACCACGGCTTGGATGAGCAGCGGCACCTGACGGTGCAGATCGGGGGCGCCGGTCGGGATGGGATCGAGGAAGCCATCGTCCGGCTCTCGTTTCAGATCGATCTTCCATTCATCGATGGCCTCATTGACGAGTGCGCGATACAGCGCGCCTTCCATGGTCAGTTCTCCTTCTTCTCGCCGAAGCAGCGAGACCTGGGGCACAGTGGCTGAGATCAGGCGACACTAGAAGAAGTCCGCGTTCGAAAACTCGAAGCCATCGGAGGCGAACGTATTCGGGAACTTCTTCGTCAGGTGCGACTGGCCGCCCTCCTTGCCCCGGATCCACTCCAGAAGCTCATCAAGCGTCACCTCCTGCCCATATTCATCCTTGATCGGACCAGACTTGGCCAGTGTCATCCACTGCGTGCGCGCATCGACTGGCCCCCATCTCGCATCTGCGTGGTGCAGGAACTTCCAGCCGACGGAAGACTTCCCCAGGTGGAACCGGGTGGACTTGGAGCAGTGTTCGCAGGCGTTTGGGCAGGGCCCCAGGCCGACGTAGTAGTTGGTGCCCATTTACTCTCTCTTCAGGATCTTGATGACCTCGGCGGCAGCCGTGTCATGCTGAGTCGTTTCTGTCCAGATGCGAATGGCGTCAAGCGCGGACCTTGCATGTCAGAGCAGACTGGCCTGCTCCTTGGGAGATGGTGCTCCCTTAGAGTGGGTTATTCACATAAGCCAGGTACTCGGCAGAACACTGCTCACTGCAAACCGTGTCCGCACTCCACTTCTCGGTGAGCTGGTACGGCTGGCCGCAGTTCGCGCACTTGGACCACGCCTCGCCCCGATCCCGGATGCCGATGTTGATTTCTGCGTACAACTTATGGATCGGGTGCGCATTTGGGTCCGCGAGGATCGCGCCAGGATCGTACTCTTCCTCGTTCAGGTCGGTCATGCACTCACTTCCCGTGGACCGCTTGGAAAACTTCCCGTTATCAATGCGGTCAGCCTTTCCGGGGAAACTGGGGCCCGCATCGCACGTGATGCGGGCCCCAGTCAATGAGGGTGGATCAGAACAGGTCGGCCTGTTCCCAGTCCGGTGTGACCGTGGTGTCCACGGGCACCTCCTGGCCGGTGTCGGCGAGGACGGCGCGGCTGATGATCTCGCGGTGAACGCCGCCAAGAGTCTGGCCGCTGTTCGGTCGGATCCACACCTTTAGGCGTGCGCCGCGCTTGATGAGGTCGAAGCCGGTTGCATCCCGGAAGGCGATGAAAAACCGCACGTCTCCATCCGTCAGGGCGAAGTTCGCACGCGCCTTACCGGTGGTGCTGACCTTGAGGTAGGTGACGACGCCCTCGAAGGTGTCAGGCATTGTCGATCACCTGCTTCGCGGCATCGAGAACGGCCCGCTTCTCCGCTTCCATCGCAGCGTTCATCTCGTACAGGGCGGAGATGTCCTCGACGGCCGCCTCGGCGATGGCCTGCGGGGTCTGGTTGTACTTTTCGGCGAGCTGCTTGATCTCGGTCAGGAGTTCCTGACTGAAGATCGCGTCTTCCTCCTGGATCTGGGAGTGGACCAGTTCGATGTGCTTCTGGACCTCCTCCGCCTCATCGAGGAGGCCGTTCACCAGCTCCTCGCTGGTGTTGTCCCACGTCTCGGCGAGCTGGTCGACTCGACTCAGGAGTTCCTGGCTGAGGACGGTGGCCTGCTTGCGGCCGGTAAGGATGGCCCAGGCGTTCTTGATGCGGTTCATACTTCCCCTTTCACCGATGCCTAGGCTATCACGAGTTGGACAATGACCCGAGTTGGAAATCAGGCCCGTGAGGTAAAGTGAGCACCGAACCTGGAGAAGGAGGAGACATGACCCTTGTAACCGTGGACGTTCGCGGGCGTCTATCCACCGCAAAGACCGCAGGGCTTGAGCCGGGTCGCACCTACGAGGCGGTGGCGAACCCCGATGGTTCAGTCACCTTCTACCCGGTACGCATCACCCGGGACCTGAAGACCGTCGAGACCAGCGAGGAGCGGGACGGGGGCAACTAGCCCCCAGAAAAACCGAAAGACCCGGGGATCAGAGCCCGGGTCTTTCGAACGAACCGCCGTGTCCGGCAGCCAGTTAGCGAAGGCGAGAGTACTGCTGCGGTCCTGTGGCAGTCAATGTCAGACACGGTGCGTCACCCTAAGATCACTGGAGGGAAGCATCGTGAACACTCGACCATCCGGGCGCACCAAGCGCACCGGCCCAAGCACCACCGCCGAACTGCACGTTCCGCGCGAGAGTGACGGTTTCGACCGATATGCCCGCAGCCTTCAGTGGCTGGCCCTGTGCCCTCATCTCGGGTCGAGCGAGAAGATCCTGCTGACCATGCTCACCAACCTTGTCTCCGACGAGAGGCCGGTCCGGAAGATCACCCTGGAGGAACTGAGTCAGCTCATCCCCAAGGGACCTGTCACCCCGGGTGAGGAGCCAAAGTGGATGTCCGTCTCAGGGGTCGCTCGCCTCTTGACGAACCTGTCTGACCTCGGGCAGATCACTACGCCCGAGGGTGAGCCGGTCGTCGCCAGTCATCGACTGAAGTCGGCCCTGCGGATATCTCCGTACACCCGTCCGCAGCACAGCTGCGAGGCAAGCCGTACGACGTACGACGCCCTCTATCGACTGCGCAACGAAGAACCCAACTACCCGCTCTGCAACGGGGAGGATGCACCTGAAGGGTGGTACGCCCAGAAAAGTGGGCGCACCCCTGGCGGCGCCCAGAAAAGTGGGCGTGAGGCCCAGAATTCTCGGCGTCCGGCCCAGAAAAGTGGGCGTGAGGCCCAGAATTCTGCCGCAAACCCTGCGCTGACCTGCAACGACGCTTCCCTCTACTCGTCTTTCAACGCGTCTACCCACTCCTCCTCCGACTCCGCGCGTGCGCGTGAGGGCCGTGAGCCTGCGGGCCGGACCGTGGATCCGTGGAAGAGCGCGCCTGCGGCGCTGGAGGAGGAGACGGCTTACGCCTCAACCCCAGATGGGGCTGAGTCCGGAATCCCGACTGACGCTTCCGGCCCGAACGGCTCCTCGCCGTCGCCGTCTGCGGTTCGCCGGTTGCGGGGCCCGGCTGTCGCCGGGGAGACCGTTCGGACGGATGGGCCGTCGGCGGAGGCCCGGATGGTCGCTTCGGCGCTAGGGCTGGCGGCCGGTGACACCCCGGTCGTGGCGGCAGCCATTGATCGGGCGCTTGTCCTGGGGTGGTCGCGGGGTGAGGTGGAGGAGCACTTGAAGAGCCGTCTGGGTCCGAGGGTGCGGTCGAGGCGTGCGGTGCTGCTGAAGGCGCTGGAGGAGTCGTTTTCGTTGGCGCCAGTGCGGGAGCCGGTGGAGCTTCCGGCTGATCGGGCCCGCCGGTTGGGGCGGCCGAACGATAAGTTCGCCCAGTTCTGCCGGGTGTGTCGGCATACGGCTTTGCGGGTTGAGGATGGGGAGGGCCGGGATCTGGGCCGGTGCTTCCATGACCGTCTGGTGAATTGCCCGGATTGCGGGGGGACTGGCCGGATTGACGGCAAGCTGTGCAGCCACGTGAGTTCGTCGGGTCCGGTGGACCAGGTGGAGGCTGCCGCCGCAGTGAAGGTACCGAGGGGCCTGCGCGCTGCGTAGGGGCCCGTCCCCGGCCGGGGTGGAGGTTGAAGTCCACCCCGGCCGGACGGAGCGCTCTCAGCGCCTTAGAACGGAGTTGCGGTGAATCGGGCGTCCAGGCGGTCCTGGAGGGCGCGACCCTCCCGTTCCACCACCGTCAGTACGCCGCGCACTGCCTTTACGCCCATGAATCCAGCCCAGTCGAGGAACTGGATATCCAGGGCGTCCGACGCCAGACGCACGCCGTTCACGTCCAGCGTCACCAGGAACTCCTTGCCGGAGACCCACAGATTCAGGCCCTCGTTGATGACGCCCAGGCTTGCCGCCTGCGCCACCACCTCGCCCGGCCGGTTGCGGATGAAGTACTCGTCATCCGCAACCCCGGCAGCCTCTGCTACCTTCTGGATCTGCTCACTGGTGAACATAGCTCTCCTTTCCTCGTGCCTCTGAGGGCACGCGAAAGGGTCCCGTCCCACGCGGACGGGACCCCAACGTGAAACCTCAGATTCGGTTCAGCGAACCGGCTTCCTCTCTTCCATGTTCCGGATGAACTGGAACATGTCGTACCGGTCCTTTGGGTCCGGAGCTTTCCATCCTCGATGCCAGCAGTACTCGGCGATCCGTCCGGTCAGCGGGGCAGACTGGAAGACCGACTTGTCGTTGCGACGGATGTACTCCCACTCCTCCTTGACCTCGGTGCGAAGCATCTCCTCCCGCTCGTACCAGGCATCCGGAACGGGTTCCCAGGATCTGCAACTCCAGCACCAGATACTGTTGTTCGGCTGGGTGAACCTGCTGGGCTCGCTGATGATCGTGGCGATCAGACCCTTGTTCGGCTCAGTCGGACACTCGTAGACATGCTCGGTCACCGCTCCCCCTATGCCAGGTGAGCGCGAATGTTCTCCGCGCCGCCTTCCCGTAGCTCCTCCGTCGGCCACTCAGGCGAAATGGTTGAAGTCGTCTGGCCGGTCGACATAGTGGACGACCCCTTCCTTTCCCGTCGTCCACTTGCGGGAGACCACGTCGTAGCCGGTCTCCTCGTCGATCGGCGCGAAGATTCCCGAGTTGTCGAGCGTATCGATCGCCTCGCGCACGCTCATCGCCTGACTGTGACTCCGGGCCGCGACGCGCAAAGTCGAGAGCGCTTCCTTCATTTCGGCTGTGATTTCCATGCGGATCATGTCCTTTCCGTGTTTCCTTCGGTCGCTGAAACTGCGCAGGATCAGACCCAGGTCAGGTCTCAGTCTGACCCTTCAAGCCGCTCGCCACTTCGTCCGGCCGGATCAGCCGCTCGGACAGGTCGCCGGACTTCCAGTCCAGGTAGCGCTCTCGCCAGGCCGCGTAAACCTCCGGCTCCCGGGCTTCGAGCTGCTTGCACAGCTTCCCGAATCCTTCGCGGGAATCGGCGGCCTCGCTCTCCGTCAGGGGCCGTGTGAAGGGCTTGCGCGGGTCGCCGTTCTCGTAGTCGTTGACTGGCGCCCCCGGTGTGCTGTCGTGGGCGGCCAGGGCTACGTTCCGGTACAGGGTCTCAATGGTCTGCCGGTACTGGCCTGCCAGTGGGCCCTTCTGGATCTTGTATTCGGCGTGCGGGTCACTCATGGTCGGTCTTCCCTTCCCGGGGTGCTCACGCCCGAGGTGCCTCGGGCGAAGCCGCCTCTTTGGTAATGCTGGTGATGTCGAATCCGAGCAATCCGCTCGGAACTAGACCCGGATCAGACCTCCGTCCCCGTTGACGCACAAGCCGTGAAACAGCAAGCCACGGACCCTGTCGTGCCTCCCCTGGTCGAAAGGCAGGTACTGGACATCGACATGCTGATGCTGCAACATCCTGGCGAACTGGAAATCCGTGCTCTCCGGGTACACCCGCTTATCCGGCACCAGGCTCTGGGAGTCCCAGATCTCATGCTGCTGATGCCAGATGATCCGCTTGTTGACATCTTCGTACACCAGCAGATGGATTTCCCCGGCCTGGAGGTAAACGTGCCAGGTGTTCCGGTTGCAGGTGTATCCGTACAACAGTGTGCGGTCGGCTCCGATGAAGTCGTCCGCCCGGATCTTCGGAACCGACTTCAAGGGGATCTTGATCTCGTTGAACTGTTCCTCATGCATCCCGAATCCTCTTTCCTGGTTTGCTGCGGCCTGGAAAGCCGTTCGCCTCAGACTGTCCAGTCCATGTCGTCGAGGAACCGGCCGACCGCCGGAACCGTGCGGTCGTCGCGCGTGCCGCCCCCGGTGCTGTACGGGCATATCGAACCGGCTACCGGGTACGGGGCGACGGCGATGACCTCAAGGATCTCGTCGTCCTCATTGCGGGCCGTGATGAACGCCTTGCACCCCTCCTTGAGCCTTTCGCGGCACCGAGCGAGCGCCGACTCGATGCTGACGTACAACTGGCCCGCTCCGTACAAGTCGTCATGTCCCGGATTGACGATCGTGTAGTGCACAACGAAGTGATCGATCTTCGTGTCGTGAAATGCCATCGTCTTCCCTTTCCTCTTCCTGCGCCTGAAAGCAGGCGGCAAGGGCGCGGATACGGCTCCGCGCCCCACCGTTCGCCATCAGACTTCTTCCCGCTCCCGCAGCTTTCCTTTTTCAGTCCGCAGGAAACGCCAAGGCTTCGACGTCCTCGACAGGGGGTTCACCCTCGGTCGGGTCGTGCTCCCAGTACTGGAACGGATGCCTCAGCGGCACCTCGTCCGGGTCTGCGGCAGCGACGATTTCGGATGCGCAGCGCGCAAACCTGCGACCGTCCACGATCGTGAAGTAGCCGAGCCGCTTTCCGTTGTTGACGGTGAACAACGCCGGATACTGCGACCCCTTCTCCAGAAGGTAGAGACTTCCGGATTCCCGCTGACGCCACCGGCTGTAGCTCGCCTCACGCGACCAGTAATCACGGAACCAGCTCAGATCACAGACCTCGACGGCATCGCTTGTGACACGAAGAAACAATATGTCCGCGTCCGCGTCTCGCGTAATGCGCTCGGCGTTCACTGTTGGTCTTCCCTCCTTCCCTTGCTCCGTTACCGCTTGATGCCGTCGGGGAACACCAGTCCCACCGATCCCGGTTCGGGTGACTCGGCGCCGGGGAACACCGTTGCATTCAGGTCCCCGTAAACCTCGTGAAGCCGCTCCACCAGACTCTCGGCCTGCTGCTTCTCCAGGTCGGTCACCAGCAGCATATCGGTGCACCCGGCGTTCTTCTCCAGCCACTCCGGCGACTCGTTGCGGGTCCATACCGCATATCCCGGAAATGCCATCAGCCTCTTCCTTTCCTACAGATCTTCGGTTCAGAGCATGCCAGGGACGAACCCGGAATCCTGGGGGACCTCGTCCGCCACGACGATCATTTTCGGATGCTTATCCGATCCAGCCAGGCTGAGTTCGCAGCGAATCAGGCCGTTGTAACCCGGGAGGAATGCATATAGCTCCCGGTACCCTGGTCCATCGAGATCGCCCGTGCGCAGGTCATCGGCGACCCTCATCATGACCTCCAGGGTCGCCACTCCTACGGTTTCTCCATCCGTGTGCACGTACACAAAGATGGGTTCGCCCGGGACGTCCTCACGGGAGGCTTTCAGGGCCGGAAGCCGAAGGACGCCTTTTGCGTGATCGATGCGAAAACCACTCACCACTTCCTCATTTCTTTGATCAACGCGCCACGCGCAGCGCCGCGTTGTCCGACGTAAGCGGCGTCAGATACACCGCGATCCGGAAGTGATCCGCAGGCTCACCCGGACGCTCGTCGCGCATCCTCCCGAGCTGCTTCGCCGCCTCATCGATCGAGCGGTATTGATCGCCCTCGACGTACCACGTACCGGTCCTCTCGGACCAGTACTGTGCGTAGAAATACATGATCACTCTCCCTACTTGCAGTTCTCGCAGAAAGAACTGCCCGACTTGTGATTGTCGATCTCCTTGAGGGCAAGATTCATCGCCTCCTTGAGGCGATTCGTGCCCAGATCCTCCTCGACTCCATGGCCCATCAGGAACCATGTCGCCGGGCCATGCCCTTCGGCTGTCTTGTACAGCTCCCACCCCTGAATGGGGTCAGTCGCCCACCGGATGCCAGGCGTCTGGCAGTACCAGTCATATCGACACCGAATGCTCCTGCCGTACCTGAAATCACCCACAGTCCCCTCCTTCGAGATCATTCCTCACTGGAAGCCGGAAATTCTTCTACGACTTCCGCCGGTTCGCCTCGCCTCTCGTGCTCCTCCAGGTGCTCACGGAACCGGCGCTGTTGCCGATCATTCCGCTCCACCTCGCGCCCACGTGCCACCCGATTCGGGTCGTAAGCGTACGAGGTCGGATCGGCGGCCATACGCCACTCGATGATGTACGGCGGTATGTGATTCCCGTGCTCGTCATGCTGTGCGGTCGACGGCAGAGGGAAATCTTCGAGCGCCCCCATGATTCCCCCTCAGTCCTGCTCGGGCGCGGTACGGTCGATGGACTGGACAACGCGGCCAGCCCGCCATGAGCCGCCGCTGAGCTCCTGGACGCTCTCGCGCACCAGGACCCGGACCACCTTGGGTGACTGGCCGAACAAGCCGGGAGCCCCCTCCTTCACGGCCGCCTCCACGGTGGGGTACCCGTCAGCCCGGATGTCCAGGTCGGCGCATATCGGGTCGGTGACGTACCGACCCTTGTCGTCCAGGCCGATGACGCTGTAGTCGATCTTCGCCATTGCTTCCTCCTCGGATCGTGCTGGTCGAAATCTCAGCTGTGTCCGGCCCATTGTCGGAACAGGGTCAGTGAAAGCTCGATCGTTCCCGGCTGCACTCTCGCAGCCCAGATGCACCGGAGGCGGTGGCTAGCCCTCCGGGGGGAACACCTCGGGGTGTGCGGCCTTCCACTCCAGCCAGCGAGGGCTGACCTCGTCAACGTTCTGATGTGTGTGATCCATGACCTGGGCGAGTGTGAGCGGACCAAGCCCCACCCGACCGAGACCCACTCCCCTGACCTTGGGTGACTGCGGGACGTACATGGGTCCATGCGTCCAGGACTGGCGGCGGTACCCCCAGTCGTCCACCCCGTACTTTCGGAAGATGACGCCGTTGGCTCCTCCATCTACATCGAGGGGACGCCGATGGAGTTTCCGCAAGTAACTGTCGTTGTACCAGTGATACTTGTACTCGATGAGGTAAGAGGCGAGCATCGCGGCCTCGGCATCGGTGGGGCGGGCTTCGCTGCCGCGATCGAAGGCCACAAGGTAACACCACCTCGGGTGCCTGCCGGTCACAGCGATTCGCAGCTTGGTCAGCGGGTCATCCTGGTCGGCGTCGTTCCCGAAAGGCCAGTCGACGTCCTCGGTACGTGTCATCACATTGCTCCTTCGGGGGTGACCGGCTCCAGGAACGCCGGGCTTTCCAGCTCACGCAGTGTCGGCATCTTCTCCCGCAGGTCGGACAAGTGGCGGGCTACTGTCGTGCCGTCAGGCGTGAGCACCCGGTTCCGGCCAGCATCGACGGCCAGCCCACGTTCCTTGAGCGCCTTCACTGTGTGTTCGTTGGCTCCCTCGAACTTGTCGTCACCCTCGGCGTCCAGCGCCCGGATCAGAGCCCTGCGCTGTGGGGGGGTCAGTGCGGAGAGCACGTAGTTCAAGCGCTCGGACTCTTCGGCCGCCATCTGGAATGTCGGAATCACTTACGTCTTCTCCTCCTTCTGTCTGCCCCGAGTGGGCAGCACGGGCGTGCACCGAGGGGAAACCCCGGTGCACGCCCGAACCCTCGCTCGGGTCAGGAACGCCGCCCCTTGGTGTCGGGGAGCACGATGTCGGGACGCTTGCCGCCAGCGGCGGCCTTGCCTGGCTCCCGCTTCGCCAGCGGCGGCGGGGGCGTGCTGTCCGCGTCGAGCGGCTGGATGAGGCTCTTCAGTGTGATCATTTTCTTCCCCTTTCCTGGGAAACTCCCGGGATTCGTCTCCCTAGTGACGGGCTCCCGGATGAGCCCAGCGCTCCGGTCAGGTCTGAATCTGACGCACACCCGCCTACCGGCGGGCCGGAGCCGCCCTGTTCTGTTGTCAATACACTTTCTTGTAGCCACTCCCCTTGCAGTCGCCGCATATCTTCTGATGCGGTCGCCCCTTCTGCATGCTGCTCAGCTTCCCGTTGCCCTTGCAGGTGTCGCACACCTCAACGCGTTTCGGCTCGGGCCTGCCGGGCTTTCCCTTCCGGAGCGCCATTTCTCTTCCGAATCCCGTCTTGCCTAGGCCAGAACTGACCTACCGCCACATACCCGTCAAGCGATGGACGCCCGTCAGGTCACCTGCACGGTCTCCTCCGCCAGGCTGATGACGTCCTCGTACGATTCCGCCTCGAATGCCGCAGCCCGGAACTTGATCGCGTCCTCCCGGTATCCGGCGCGCTTCAGCGCCCGCTCTACCGCTCCGATGACGGCGTACACGTTCCCGTCATCGGAGGAGAGCTGGACTGTGACGTCAGGATACTTGGCCACACTTGCCTCCTTCTATGTCTATCCGAAGCTCAGTTGGAGCTGTCGGTGACCGGCCTGTCGGTCTTCGCCGCCACCTTCTTGCCGTTCAGGGCCTTGCGGATCAGACGGAGCTGGTGATCCGCGCGGACCAGCGACTCGTGGTCATCCGGAAGGCCGCCACCCTTGATGAACTCCTCGTGACGCTTCTCCTCCCGGAGAAGCTGCTCCGGCGACATCGCCCCCCACGCCTTGTCGCCCCGCACCGTGATGCTCAACTCAGCAGTGGCCATTGAAAGCTCTCCCCTGTCTTCCGTATCTCCACCCTGAAGATACGCGGAAGAGCACGGAGTCACCCCCGTGCCCAACCGTGCACCGTCAGTCCGGATCCCCTTCTGGAAGGGCCGTGATTCCAGCCCCTCACTTCCGGCGGCCAGGTGCCCATCCGCAGATTCCGCAGAAACTGCGATTCACGGAGTGCTCGTGATCCTGCTGCATGTGCGGAGGCTGTAGCTCCAGCACTGATTCCCTCACCCCGCATAGCAGCGGGTCCCCTGAAAGGTAGATATCGTACGTCGGTTCGAGGGAAGTGCCGTCCTCTTGCAGGAGCTCGTAGCCGCGAACCCATCCGTCGATCCGACCCGGATACTCCGGAGACCGGTTGATCTTTACCCGGTCCCCATCCTGGAACTTCAGCGGATTTCCGTCGGCCATCCAGATGTCATCCACGGTCCTTCACCTTCGCCCCCACGGCCTGTTCGACCTTGTCCAGGATTTCCCGGGCCATCTTCAGGGCCTCTTCCGGAGGAAGTTTCATCCACTTCACTTCCTCCAGCCCCGTAGTGATCGGAATGCCGACGGCCTTCTTCCTGCCGCCAACCACCTGCATGCCGCCGAGATACCAAGCAGATACGTGCTCAGCCATCACCCCACCCCCTTCTCCTTTGAATCCGACGAACCGCCGGGGCGCCCAGTCTATCCACCAGGCGCCCTCAAAACCCACAGAACATACCCAGGAAACCCGATAGGATCTAACTCACACCGGTATTCTCCAGGTGAAATCGATCAACTCTGGATCAGCTCCCGCCCACTGGAATCCGCATACACCCACTCGGACTCCAGAGGGGGGAACCGGGCGCCCGCGATCACCTCATAGCCCATGACCCCATCCCGCTTGAAATGCGGAGCCATGAGCCGGATGAACCGACCGAGGAGGTCGGCGCACGACTCTCGCGTGAACTCCTCGGACAGGTCGATGTCGAAATGCCCCTCCCTGAAGTCCACGTATCCCTCGCCGCTGCCGTGTGGTGCATACAGCTTGACCGCCACGGTGAACAGATCAGGCTCGGTCTTCATACATCCTCCTCCAAGATCTCCCGGATCCGGTCCAGCCGCTTCATGGACTCACCCTGTTCCCTCCACGGTTCTGGATGGCCGTAACGCCCTCTGGGAGAGGCGACACACGCCACGCATGTACGCACCGGAAGATCCGGCTGTCGCAATCCCATCCGGCCACCCGCAGACTCTTGCGGTACGCGCGCAGAACCTCCTTATGGCCGGAGACCGCGCCGCCGTCCCTGCCGTCGATCAGGTGGTACACGAGGACCCGTCCGCCCACGCGGGGGATAACACGGAAGCCGGTGCCCCGGGCGGTGTCGGTGTCGTCGTCGTCAAACTCGCCGGACAGCAGCGCCGGTTCATGGCCAGCCGCTTGCAGTGCGGCGGCGGCGTCCCGGGCGTCAGCGTTCCCGGCGTGCTCGGGGGGAACTCCGAGGCTCTGTCCGGCAGGAAAGATCACACCTTCGATATGCCGCCGGTCGGGCTCCCCGGTCACGCCGCCTCCCGCATGCGCGGGTGGACTGCGAACGCGTTGGCCAGCGTGACCGGGGAGCCCTTGGTCAGGTGGTCCCGGAAGGTGTCAGCGATGTGATGCGACCGCAGGCCCCGCTCCGTCAGCGCGGCCGAGATCGCCTCGCGAGCCCGGGTCTCCTGGTCGAGGTCTCCACTCTGGAGCGCTTCCCGCAGGTCGGCGATCTTCACGATCAGGTGCAGTCGCTCCTCGCGGGTCAGCTTCGAGCCCTCCGGCTCAGGGCCTGCTGCCGCAGCAGCCATGGCCAGCTCGGCCGTGTCCACGTTCTCGTTGATGATCAATTTCTTCCCTCTTTCCGTATTCTCGTACCTACGGCAACCTGAACAGATACCCGTTGTTCAAACTTTCAGGTCGCCGGAATGTAAACCGGCAATCCGTCAATCGTCACCGAAGAGAACGAGCCGGGCGCCTTGGCGTCGAACATGTTGATCCCGAGCGAGACCATCAATTCGAGGCCATCCCTCTTGTTGCGTTCGTCCTGCGCCCCATAGTTCTCCGCCGTTGCGACCGCTTCGGCGCGTTCGCTGGAGTCAAACAAAAGACCGCCCGCCCGTCGGACCTTCATCTGACCCAGCGGACCCACGGGCTTGACCGCCACGCACTGCTCGTAATGGTGACCATCCTGAGCCGTGTGGAACGGATGCTTCACCAGTGTGTACTTCATTGCTTTCCTTTCCCGTAACCCTCTTGCTGAGAGCGCGCGGAAAGACGCCGCTCGTAAGCCACGCCCAACCGTGCGCCATCAGGCACGTGATGCATCATCAGTCCGGCCAGGCCATTGGGGCGACCCGGCCTCTCGGTGCACGCTCGCTACTCCGCGCCCTTCACACGGTTCCGGTTCAGTTGCAGCCAGGCTCGGATCACGTTCATGCTGACCACATCGATGACCCAGTCCCCAATCCCGGCGTCCAGAACCCATGCGCCCGATCCGGAGCAGTGTGCGTCCTCGCCGAGCACAGTGGTCACGTACGCCCGAGCCCCGGTGAACTGGCCATAGGGTCCACAGAATCGACTGTCACCTTTGTGGCGAAGGTCGTACACCTCCACCAGGCCCTTGTCCGTGAAGTCGGCCATCACCCGGAACGGGATACCGTTTCGCGCGGTCACGTCCATGCAGTGCGCCGTTTCCGGCGATTCGATCACGTCCACCGTTTTCCCTTTCTGTAGTTTCCGATCCGAGAGGACACGGAAAAACGCGACCCGGAAAGCCGCGCCCTCCCGGACGCCATCAGTCAGACAGAACGCCCGAACTACTCCACAGGCTCGACCGTGATGGTCCGCTTGTAGAAGCCGACCTCGACCACGGAGACCGTCCGAGTCCCCTTGTACTGCACGGCCGGAGGCAGGCCCTCCCCCGCAGCCCTGGCCTCTTCGATCGTCGGATAACCATCCAAGTCACCACCCGAGAACCAGTGTTTTACACCCTCCAGTCGGTACATCATGTGATACGTGATCTCGGGTTCGAGATCCGAACTGCTCAGCATTTCCATACCGTTTTCGCCCTTCTTTCCATCGTTTTCGTTTGCGGAAATCAGCCCTCGCTGCGGGCGCCCGGCTTCACCGTGCGCCATTCCGGGCACGTGGCGGGGTCGATCTTCCCTACGGCGGCCAACGCTTGCTGGGCTTCCTCGAAGCAGGCCCGCTGGCGCGCTGTCATCTCGTGCTCGGTGTTGATCGGGACGCGCCTACGGGGGTCGTTCTCCCGCCGGTCAGGCGCTCCCTGCCCCATATACTTCGCCTCGTATTCGGCCTCGTCAGCGAGGTAGTGATATGCCCAGGCGTGGCACAGCCGGTACAGTCCGGTCTCCGACTTGCCGGACAGCACCTCCACGAAAAGCTCGTTGGCGAGGTCATGGGTTCCGTACCAGGTGACCGTTGCCCAGTGGACTGCATCCTCGGCTGTCACTTGCTCTCCTTCTTCACGGCGTGTGCCGAGTTCTGGGGCAGATGCGCCGGGGCATCGACCTCCCAGGTGAAGCACCCGAGGCAGTCCGCGTCCCTGGGGGCGGCGAACGAGTGGTCATCCGGCAGGACCAGACGGCCGCAGCACGGGCACGCGTGCGGTGCGTTCTCGGCCTTGTCGATACGGAAGGTCAGGCCCTCGCAGGTGACAGTGCTCCCTGTGTCGATGAGGTAGACCCCCTCGGCGTGCTTGTTGGCCACCTCCGGGTGCATCCATCCATTGCGCTCCCGCAGCGCCCAGTACACCTGCGTGAACAGCTTCCCCCGCTCGGCGACCGGTTCGCAGACCTCGGCCTTGCCGTACTTTGCTTCGCCCTCCGGCGGCTTGACGACCGACAGAACGAACATCACTCGCGCTCCTCCTTCGTGGCGTGCGCCGAGTTCTCCGGCAGGCACGCCGGAATGTTGCGGTTCCATGTGGAGCAGCCGAGGCAGAGCGCGTCCTCGTTGTAGGCGTACGCGTGATCCGTCACCACAACCAGACGGTCACAGCACGGACACGGGTGCGGCTTGTTGTTGATGTCGTCAACACGGAATCGCAGCCCCATGGATGCGACGACCGAAACGAAACCCAACTCCGCACGTGCAATCTGCAACCCGTAGAGATCGGCCTCCTTGACCGACATGCGCGGGTCGCGCTTCCGCAGGATCTCGGATACTTGGCTGATCACATGCGGCTTACGCTCCCGGGGGCTGCACACCCTGGCCTTGCCGTACTTCGCCTCACCTTCCGGCGGGCTGATGGCTGACAGAACGAACATCAACTTCCCCTCCTTGCTATCTTCCTTGCCTGCGGGCCCCTCAGTAGTGACTTTGCCCTGGGTGCCGACCACCTGCCGTTCAGGCGGTCATGCGCAACCGCTCATCCCAGCAGCAGGTGCCCACCCATCCGTTGTCGTGTCGGTGTGCGGTGGCCAGAAGGATCTCCTTCCGGCACATCTTGCACGTCTCCAACTCGGCGTCGATGCCGTGCTCTTCGAGCACCACAGCGATCTGTGCGTCGGTGGGCCTGTTGTCGAACGACTCGTCTTCTGTCAGCACCTCATTGCCGTTGCAGCGCACCAGGTCGTAAGAGCGGCCGTCGATGCCGCTCCAGTGCAGTTCCCGGATGCAGTACCGTTCTCCGTCCACCACGAATGCATCGTGGTCGATTTCACGGACGGGGACGGTGCCGGGCCTTGAAGTATTTCCCATTGTGATCAACAGCTTTCATGTCGACTCGGGGTTCAGGGGTTCAGAAATAAGCTGTCAGTTCCCGTCGTAGCCGTCCCATCCTTCCGTCATCTTCAGCTCCCACGCCCGGACGGTTTTCGAACTTCCCATGCCTTTCTCTCCCCTTTCCGTGACTTTCTGGCTGAGAGTGCACGGAAAGGCGCGGCCCGCAAGCCACACCATCCCGTGCGCCATCACCCCTTCTCGGCGTGCATCCGGGTCACCGGCCGAGGCGGCGCTTCTCTGACTTCCACCTCCTCTCTCTGTAGAGGGTGTCAGAGTGCGGGTAGGGACTCAGTACTGCGTCCACCCTTTCCTCTGTCACGCCCCTCCTTTCCTTTCAGGATGGTCTCTATTTCCCAGAGGTGGACATACGCTTTCTCGCAAACCCGGGGATTTTCCGGCTCCCAGTGGTCGATGAATCCCCGGATCTGTTCATGCGCCGCCTTGAGGGCCGAAGGTTTCCAGGTGTGGTACTCCTCGGCAGTGCGGGCGGGTAAGTCTGGACCTTTCGTCGTCACCGACTGACAGCCCCTCGCCCGCCATTGCTCCTGCCCATGGGATTGCTCACGCCCCGCCCTTCCGGTCGCAGTCCACAACCCTCTCGGCGACAAGGCGCTCCCCTTCGTAGCGCAGCTCCATCTTCATCCAGGTATGAACCCCGTAATCATCGCCCTCCAAGTCGCAAGAGCGCGCATCCCACAGGAAATCCTGCCCGGCGATCCGGTCGATCTTCTCCTCGTTCAGCTCGACAGTACGCGTACGATTCGACATTTCCCCTCCCTGCCTCATTCAGTGGTGGTTCCGGAAGACCGTCACCTTCACTGGAGGTTCCTCGAACCAGTTGTCCGTGCGCAAGACAGACAACTGGTTCGAACTCTCCACGCCCATCTCGTCCACGGCCGCGTCCCACACCGCCTGATCCCACTCCGGTGTGTCCATCGTGTTGGCGATCCCCTGGAGACGCTTCTCCCAGCGGGCGATCATTTCCGCGTAATCGTCCATAGTCTTTCCTCTCTCGCCTCTCCGTGATCCGACAGAATGCGGGAGGGTGTGACGCACCCTCCCGCATTGCCATCTGAACCTCAGCGCTCCTACTTCTTGTCGGCGTCGTACTGCTGGGCGATATCCGGCTTGACCCCGATGGCCTCCGGCTTGTTGTCCACCGGAACCGGCACGCTGATCGCGTCCGGATACTCGGGTTCGGGTTGCTGCTGCTGCGTCACAGACTTCTCCTTTCCGGTGCTGCACCTCCCTGCCCGGTGCAACACCGGAGGGCACCCAGCCGAAGCCGGATGCCCTCCCGAACCTCACCGCGTCAGTCAGCGAATCGAGCGCATGCGTTCCCCGTTGAACCGCTTGCGCGGCCGGTCTTCGCCGTCCAGTCGGACGTAGTACCAGTTGTCGAAGTGCTCGCCGCCGGGGTAACCAGACTCACCGTCCATGAATTGAGCCGGGTCCACCGTTCCCTCATCCCAGTCGTTGTTCAGAACCCGGAGTCCGGGGAGAATGGGCTTCCGGTCGGAAGTGAAATCCGCTTCCAGGATGCGGTAGTTCAGGCTGCTGTCCGGGGTGGAGGCAATGGCTCCGACCCCTTCCGCGAGGAGGGCGGTGGAGTATTTGCTTGCCCGCTGCCACGGAAGGCCGTGAGTCGCTATCAAGTCATCCCCTGCCGCGTCCGCCGCATCCACAATGCTGGCGTACGTTTCACCGACCGCTTCGATCGTGCTGTTGTCACGGCCATCCCGCTTGATCAGAATGTACTTCCTCATCCCGTCTCCCCTTTTTCCGTCCCTCAGAGCCTGAGAGCACTCCCGGGCAGCCGGAAAGTCCGGCTGTCCTAGGGCGCCATCACGCCGACTTACGCGGCTCTTCCCGGATCTGCACGGGCAGGACGCTTGTGTCCCGCACGTACTCGGGAAGCTCCTCGGTGATCCACTGCTCCTCGAACCTCCGGAGTCCGGCCACGGTCGACTCGTAGTCCTGCCACTCACCCGCTTCGCCCACTGTGTGGTAGTGGCCGTGCCTATCCGGCTTATGCCGGACCCCAAAGATGCGCACCGTCCCGTCGGCCAGTTCGACCACGCCACGGGAGGCGTACTGCATCTTGGCCTTGCCGGTCACGAACTCCGTCCGGCGCAGCACATCGACGGTGACCTTCGTCCCGTCCTCGTACCAGAAACCGAGCATAGTTGCGCTTCCCCTTTCCTTTTACTTCCAGTTATCCAGCTCCGCCGACAGGGCATCCCGAAGTGCGGTTGCCTCTTCGCGATCCAGCGGCAGCGAAAGGACCGGGGCGTCACCGCACCGCACCTCCCATGGCGTCGCATTCGGATCGAAGAAGTACAGTTCGTCGCTGCCGCGCGCCCGGTACAGGTTGGTGATCGACCGCCGCCTGCCGCAGGCGTCCAGTTTTCCGATGACCGGTCCGGTCACTCGCCGTCCGGCTTCTTGCCCACGAGACGGACCACACCGGCCTCCCCGTTCACCGGCTCCCATGAACGCCCCTCCTTGTCCGGCCCGAACCGGGGAGTATCCGGCACCACGTCCACCCGGACCACCGGATTCCCGTCCCTGTCGCGAAGCGAGGTGTTGATGTCCACCACGCCGCCGGGGACAATCACCCGGAGCGTTCCCGATGGCAACTTGTACTCCACGTCCATGCCCATCTCCTCTTCCTGTTGGAATTTCTAGCTGAGCTTGCCCTGGAAAACCTTCTCGGCCGTCTCCAGGCTCAGGTCGTAGTGACCCCAGAATCCGAGCCACCCTGAATCGAGTGTTTCGGACTTGATGTTGTGAACGTTGTACAGGCCCTCGTCCGTCCGGCTCATGATGACTCCCAGGTGGGGCGCTTCGCCTGGAGACTGAGGGATCGGGGTGTACTTGACGACAGGGTTGCCGCAGAACGTCTCCGGCGGAGACTTCTCCCCTGCCGTCGACTTGATTTCCTCGTTCACCTGCATCCCCTTTCCTACCAGCAGATATCGATCAGGTACTCGCCAGCCGGAATAACACCGGCTCGTGCCATGACGGACAGAACGACACGTGGCTGGGGGCTGTGGCCCTCACGCCCTCCGTTCTGCCACATCTCCAACTTGCCCTGGTCCCAGTCGTCCAGTTCTTCGGCCTCCACCGTGACCGCGTGCTGTGTGTTGTTACTGGCTCCGAGCGCCACAACCACGGAGTACGGAACGCCGAAATACCCCGCGACGGCAAAGTCCACCTCGTGAGCCTCCACCTCACGAACGGTCTTCGTTATGAACTTCACGCCCTCCCCTTCGGTAGATTCTCTGACTCCAGGAGAATCCGGATCTGGTCATCGGTGGGGTCGTTGTCGAACGACCCTTCCGGCGTCAGCAGAACCTCCTGCGTGCCATCAAGGAGCGAGACGTCATAACTGTGTCCGCCACTCCGCCAGATGAGCCGAGTTACGCAAACCAGTCGACCGTCCACCCGCCGTTCGTACCCGCTCTCCGAAATTACCCGGTCACTCATCACTTCTCCTTCCGGTGCTGCACGGAAAAGCCCCGCCGAGCGGGGCTCAACCGAACTTCGCCGGACCACCGACCATCAGCCCTTCGGCTCCGAGCGGCCGTCCCAGTACAGATACGTGTTGACGTTGGCCACCCAGTCTTTGATGTGGCGCTTGGCATCCTGAGTAGCCAGCCGGATCTCTTCGGGCAGCCCCTCCGCCCGATAGCCGACGTCACTCCCGACCCACTGATAGAAGATCGGATCATGGTTGTCGGACTCGTAGGTGCCGTCGACCATATGACCGTTCATCCGGTAGGTCGTCTGCTCTTGCACGTCCACCGTTCCCGGCTTGAACGAACAGGCCAGATGCTCCTCGGGCATGGGGGCGTACCGAGCGACACCGTCGCCGTATCGCTCCAGAATGACCGGATCGTGCGGACACTGTGGATCCGTCTCGCCCAGTTCTATATACGGTTTCGCCGTGGCGTACACGGTGACTTCGAACCGCGATTCCGGGCAGTCATCGCTCCGGAATCGCGCCGAGTACGCGGGTCCCACCTGAATGTCGCCGCCGACATCTCCGGCGTCCTCCATGATCGGACCATCGAGAACCCAATGAGCTGTCTTCTGCATGACTTTCTCCTCCTTACGGGGGGAAGACTCGGCCGCCGCACCAATGCTCCAGCGCGCCCTCGATGACCTCACGGTTCGTCACACTTTCCTCCGGATTGACGAATTCGGTCCAAACCTCGTGGATCCAATCCGCGAACGGCCGCGCGGACTCCGGGGGAAGCTCGTTCCGATCCAGCACATAGGCCAGGATCATCGCGGCATCCACCTCCTGAACCCCGTCCCGGGGGCTGTCTTCGGCGGCCGCGCTTTCCGCCAGAGCCTCCGGATTCAGCTTTTCCATGACCTTTCCTCCCATCCGATCGATCCCATGCGATTCAGCGCACCGCGCTTCACCGGAAAGGACGCAACTCCAGTCGACCGTTCACCTCGACCATGGGCTCCAGCGGCTCCCGATCCTCTTCGGAATCCTCGCATTCGCACCCGAAGAAGCCGCCTCCCGGCTCCGGGGATGCGTTCGCGTGCCGCAGGAAATCGCCGCACCCGTAGCACCAGACGCACCTGTCGGAGTCGTCCAGTGAAGACACGGTCAGGCGGACATTGGTGTCCGGGGTGGCCGTCCAGAACACATCCCTGCTGAACAGCTTTCCGGTGAGACCCAGCGCCTCCAGGATCTTCCGTCGACAGTCGTCGAATCCGCAGAACTCATACAGCGTGTGAGTGCTGCCATCCGAGTAGATCTCGATCTGACTGAAGTCACTCACGCGACTTCTCCTTCCACCTGTTCGATCCGCATGGACCCCGGAGCCGCCTCGGTGGCGATCCCCCCTTCCCGGAGTTCGGTCATGGCCGCCTCGGTCCACCGGGTTGACGTCTCCAGCCCGTACCCACGGCCGATCAGGACCCCGGTGATCAGGCCGCGAACTTCCTCCCGGGAGTTCACCCAGTGCGGATAGTCGAAATCATCCGACTCGATCTTGTACATCGCCCTTCCCCTTTCCTGGAAGTGCGCGCAGCAGGAGTCGAACCCGAAACGCTACCCCCTCGTTCCCTGGGCAGCTCTGCACGCGCCACACTCTACCCGACAAGCCTAGGCAAGACACTGCCGGGTTAACCGAATCACTGCCCGTTCGGACAGTCGTCCCGGTGGGCACCCCCCTGCGGGGCACCGCACTGTGGACACGGATTCGGATAGTTGTACCCCATGAGATTTCCCTCCCCTTAGCCTAGGCAAGTAACCTTACTCGCCCGACTTGTTTCTCAGCGCCGGAACCGCACGAAAAACTCACCGGTTTCCGTGCGAGACTCACGACGGAACTCACCCGCGTTGCGCGACGGAGTGACCCCCTCCTCGGCCAGCTCTGCGACGATCTCGCTGCCCTCCGGGTTGCTCAGCCCGTCCTCCCGGTCGTACGACGGCTGCTCCCACAGCGCCCTGCACAGTACGTACGTCTCGGAGTTGACCGCCTTCAGGCATCCGCCGTCGTCCTGGGGGCGGTCCCCGCCCTTGTGGTCGAAGTACTCCTCCGTCAGCACCTGCGCCGACCCCCGGAAGCCTGCCGCGTTCCGGTTCGGCGTCTGCCCCTCCCGGCGCAGCTCCTTGATCAGGGTCACGCCGTTCGGCACACCCGTCTTGGAGCCGGACGGATTCGTCCACTCGTACGCGGGCTGGGCCTTCAGGGCCACGCACAGCCGGTAGGTGTTCGGACCTTCCGCCGTCAGACACACGTCCTTCTCGGCGGCTCCCGCGCTGTTCGGCGCGAACAGCGCCGCGAGACCCGCCAGGACCCCGGCGAACATCAGCTTGATCGTCTTCTTCATGACTCTTCTCCCTTTCCGCGCTGCCCGGTGGCAGCACAATGACCCGCATCCGAGAGTGGGATGCGGGTCATTGTGCTGCCACCGGCTATTTGTTCATTCTTTGCTGCGTATTGCAGCGGTCAGCTGCTCTGGGGAGCCACATACACCTGAATCCTGCCTCCCTGGATATCGAGCTGAGAGATATCGGTTCGGATGAGCGACTTCTCGCCCCTCGGGCCGAACAGGATCAGCTCCATGTCCTGAAGCTCCGGAGGGACAGCAGTAAGCATCCTGATGGCTTCCGCGACCGTCATTTCGCCTTTCTCCCCTTCTTTCTTCGGGTGACTCCCTCACCAGTCGAGCGGATGGAACTTGCCCCCCTCGGTGGCGCCCACCTCCTTACTGAGCCGGAATGACCCATCGGCCCAAGTCTTCGCTCCACTCCTTCTCGATCCACTTCTTCCCGTCCCAGTGCCAGGCGAGTGGATCACCCTCCGGAGCCCCGGGGCCGGTGAAAGATGTCGGCCGGTGATCGGGCTCCCCGTGGATCGTCCCCCACGTGTCATCGTTGTGCGCTGCGTTCAACGCCCTCCCCTTTCCTGCGAGCTTTTCTGGAGCCGGTCGATTTCCTCACGCCACGCATGAGCCAGCTCTTCGTCCGTGGCGGCGTACGCCGGATCCTCGTCCAGGGTTCTGGCGAATCCGTGCTGCCCCCGGTCCTCCATGTCCGTCAGCATGAGCAGATCCAGGATGTGTGATACATCCGAATACATCCCGCCGAATAGGTGCGGCGCGAGAAAGGTGATCACATCCTCTGGGCTTTCCACTCGATCCCCTGGGATTCGGTGATACCAGTCCTTCGGAACCTCCCGGAGGATATCCAGGAGTCGGGCGCCCAGCTCCACTTGCCCTCGCGCCATCTCAAGGCTCACTATTTCCCCTCACCTCTCCATTTCCGCGCGTTTCCCGTAACTCACCGAAACGGACGGAAACACTTCTGTGGCAACTCGCTCTCCGGCCTCTCCCGCAGGTCCTGACCTGCGTGTTTCCGTGTTTCCACCGTTCCCGGAAACACGGAAACGGGGTCACCTCAGGTGGCCCGCGTCCAGCTCCTCCATGTACGTCTCGCCATCCTCGTCGAACCATGCGATGAGGCGTTCCCGAACGTACTCATCCGGCGTCTTTCCACCTTTCGGTGAGCCGGAAACGAGCAAGTCACCGTCCGTGCCGAGGGTGTGAATGGGCCCAGGATGTGTCTTTCCCCGCTGCATGAATTGCAGAACCTTGCTCATTCCGCCCTCGGGGTGCGAGAAGATATCGATGTACGGAGAGCCGACAATCCAGGCGGCGAAGAAGCGCTTGTAATTCGCCTTGCCGACCTCATACGTCTTCTCTGTCTTACGCGGCATTCCAGGCCCCTCGTTTCGCTGCCATCAGCAATTGCTTGTGGACGATGTGACCATCAGGACGATCGTGAAAGGCTGATCACGACAAGGAAATCTGCGGACCCCTCGGCCCACAGACTCCCCAACCGCCACCAGTTCAGGCGCTGTAACCGTGATGATCCGCGAGCATCACCAGGCACTCGATCACGGTCCTCGGGGTGGACTCGGTGCGGCAACGACCGTCACAGTAGACAGCTTCACCGAGCATGGAAGGATCTCCCGCGTCCTCAGGGGCGTGCCCCTCGCATCCTTCGCCATACAGCTCCCGGATCTTCGCACGAAGCCCCTCCGGTGACGCTGGAAGGTACTTCTCGATCATCAGATCCAGGCCCTCGGCGATCACCTCGAATTCGCCGTGCCCCTCGATGCGGATGGTGATCACACCGGAATCACTCATGCGGTGCTTGCCGCTCTCGTTGTGCCAGCACTTCGGCTCCCTGCCAGTGATCTCCGTCATCTTCTCCCTCTCCTGTCCCGCCTCAGTCGCGAGACGTCCCATCCACGTTCAGGCCGCCCTGGTACATCTCGACGCCGTTCTCGAAGCCGATCGTGTAGTAGGCGGCGAACTCCCCGAACCGGCTGCCGTCAGGCTCCCTCACCGCACGACTGTACGCATCGGCATAGGCGGCGGCGCTCCAGCCATCGGAGGCGCCCACCTCCATTGCGCGGCCCTTCTCCTCCGCGTTCTCGACCGTCATCTCAGTGCTCCTCGTTGCACTCGCAGTCGTCGTCACACTCACAGAAGCGCTCGTCGTCACACTCGCACTCCTTGCCCTCGACAAGGCCCCACGCGCGGGCCAGGTCATGGGTATCGGTGACGTCCGTCAGATCGAACCGGTCCACCCATGTGCCGGGGTTCCAGCCTCGGGCTCCCGTTGCCCCTCCGTCGCCGAAATCAACCTTGACGCGCTCATCTCCGCCGTCGTAGACGACCACGCCCATGTCATCCACGTTCCCCTTGAACGTCACGGTCCGAAGGGTCAGATCGTCGTGATCACTCACTGCCTTGTCTCCTTTCCTGATGGCAACACCGGAGGGCACGAGCCCGCAGGCCCATGCCCTCCTGAACCGCCACAGGGTCACCCTTGGTCGCTATGTCCGCGAACGCTCCCCGCAGGGCTCAGGTGAATGCAGCTCGGGTTCCACTCGTCCGCGTACACGCCCATGACTTGCCCCCTGTCGGTGCTCTGGCCGACGAAAACCCGTGCGTCTTCATGCAGGCAGCACCACTTCTTCGGGTCTCGCGCAATCCCCTCCGGCCCACCCATCATCGACCCTCCGTTTCCACGACGCTGATCCGGGGCATCAGCTCCGGATCAGCGTCCCAGTCCAGCGCGATGAAGGTGTCACCGACCGTGAGGTAGGTGCGCTCAAGGTCATCGGCCTTCCCGAATACGTCCTCGATGGTGTGCAGCATCCCCGCGATGACCACACGTCCCTCTGACTCAGCGAGCAGGCCACCCCTCTTTCCGGTGGTCACCCGCCCTTCGATGTCCACGACGACCACGCGCCCGATCTTCTCGACGTGGCCGCACCCGTTCACCAAGGTTTCCGGACTGCTTTCCACGGTCATGTGCGTCTCTCCCCTTTCCCTCACGGCATCACCGAAAGGCGTGGAGCTCGAAACCCCATGCCCTCCCAAGCCGCCACAAGGTCAGTCAATCCGGCCGATTAAGCGCTGAGGTAAGCGGCGAACCCCTCCCGGGCCGCCTCTTCGGCGTATCGGTAACCGATGAAGCCCCAGCAGGAGTCGACCATTTCCCAGGTGGTGCGCGTTTCGTCCTCATCGTCGGTGCGCGTCCAGTCCACGGACTTCTCGACAATGAAGCCCCAGACGTCGCCCTCTGCCCAGCTCTGGTACTCGTCGATCTCCGTCTTGAGGGCTTCCTCGGGAGTGTTCCCGATCTCCTGGATGTCCTCCGGCAGCAGGTACCACAGGGACCTCGGGCCCTCGTGCGGGGTGTGCTCCACGATCACGGCACCGTGGAAGATCTTCGCCCATCGGGCGAACACCTCGGGCGCGTCCGACCGGTCCTTGATCCGGTCCCAACCCTCCTGAAGTGGCCCGCCATCCGGATCCACGTCCAGGTACCGCGATCCCGGCACCGTGATGACGTGCGCCAGATGGTCATAGTCCCGGCGCGGATTGACCGGCTCCTGGTCAGCCTCCAGCCGGACCCGGTACCGACCGTCCCGGGACGTCTCGACAATCATTTCCGACATGCCTTTCTCCTTTCCTGTGAAAGCACTGAAGGGTGCGGGTCACATGAACACGCACCCTTCCGAACCGTCGCAGGATCGGTCACTCCGGACGTGTGGACCGTCCCCTAGCGTCCGCCCCGGCCCTTCAGTGGCCCGACCGGTACTCGTACGCCCCGTGAGCCGTCCCGGCGTCGCCTACTTCCGCACCCTCGACGGGCCGCTCCACGCAGAGCAAGTCGACCCCGTGCAGGTAGGCCGAAGTCCCATCGGCGTAGAACACCTCGACCGTCCCGGGATCGGCCTCCCCGGTGACGTACTCGACCAGCTTGATCTCCTTGAACCGGTCCAGGTACGTGCGTGCACTCCAGGTGTCGGACGGCTTACGGGCCTGCCTCGTGGCGGTACGCGTGCACCAATCGGCATCGGCTCCCCTCAGGCCGACGATACTCAGATAGTCCGGCACATCCTCCCGCGTGGCAGCCACCGCCTCACCCGGGGTCAGGTACTCAAAAGTGCTCATTCGTTCTCCCGTTCATGTGCAACCCGATACCGACAAGGGAGGCTGCGAGCCGAAGCCCGCAACCTCCCCAACCGCCACCGAAGCGTCAGCTGTACCGACTCACGCCCTCATACACAATGGACTCGTGATCCCGCCCACTGCGAGCCTTGGTGAGCGCATCCTCCATGAATGCCTCCGCCTTGCGGATGCCGACGATCACTCCGGCCTGGAAGGCGTACCGGCGAGTCGGCTGCCCCGGCCCGTCGCCCTCGATGTTCTCGCAGTGCATGTACATGTTGTGACCGGTGATCTCGCCATACATGTTGTCCAAGATCTTGACCTTGCCGTGCTTGTCGTCGACAGCGACGACCCACTCAACGAATGCCATCAGCTACCCGTCTCCTCACCTTTCTCGATGGGTTCACCGTTCTCGGCAAGCCCCTCCCGACGCAGCCGCTTTCCCTCCGCGTAGCCCTCACGCCACTCGTTACGGCTGGATTCACGACCGGAGTGGGCAAGCGGGATTTCCAGCGGAACTGTGGGCCGGTAGTTGGTGTGGGTCACCATCCATCCGAACCAGCGTCCGTTCCTGTACGCGTCTGTGTCCGATGCGCTCACTCCGGTTTCAGCTCCTCAGCGACCGCATCCCAGTCGACACCGGTCACGTAGAAGTCGTGCCGGTCGATGACCTCCCGGAGCCCCTGAAGTGCCTCAGCATCCCAGAAGGGCGGAAACGGGTACTCGTCCAGGGTGTGCGAGTAGCCGTTTCCGTTGCTGTACACCAGGTCACCGATGAACAGAGCGAGCAGATCGGCCCGGCCCTTGTCGGTGTGCCGCTCCGGCTCCCCGGCCAGGATGCGGCGAGCCCGCTCCAGCACCCCGGGGTCGTTCGCTGCCCACTGTGCCACCTGGTAAGTGACCTGGTCCCTCGTCAGTCCTGCCATGCGTCATTCCTCCCCAGCTCCCATGCGACCCGCGCGGCCTCCGCGCCTGCCGCCTCCTCATCCTTGAACCGGTCGGTCAAGCCCGCCCGATAGGTCTCCTGCACATCCCGCAGGAAGGGGACCATCTCTTCCGGAATGAGGGCACCGGACAGCCGGGCCCATCCATGCATGGCACCGATGAAGTAAGCGCACGCCGAGCGCGCCCCGGTTCCCCCGGTGTAGCTGACGTCATCGCTGATCCGGTAAACCGGCCCTTCCAGCCCCAGACCGGAAGCTGCCAGATCCACCGCGCCGTTGGTGAACCACCGTGCACTTACGGCTACGTCCCCAACCGTTTTGTGGTCGATTCGAACGGTCATACATACCCTCCCTTTTCACTCCCTCACGCTTCCGCGCGGCCACTGGGGCACCCGGCTGGAGCCGGGCACCCCCGAAGCCGTTACGGCTCCCGCCGGGGCTCATGCGGGCATTTATGCCTGCCTCTCCCGCGTCTCCTTCAAGTCCAAGTCGTAGGCGTCGAGCATCTTGGCCGTCTTCTGCACCAGATCCCCGATCTCCTTGACTTTGACCGCCGCATCCCATCCGACCAGGTTCACCACCATGGACAGGCGCGCGTCATTCCTGAAGTGCACGCCATACGGGTCCTGGTGGTATCCCGTGACGATCGTCCCGTCCTTCATGCGGATGGTGTTCGGGCCGTCGTCCAAGACCACCAGCGGATCAAGCATGAGGAGGTATTCCTCCACCGTCCTGCTGTGCTTCGCTTTCACCGCTTCCGTCCCCTTGCCGTTACGGCTCCCGCCGGGGCTCGTAGTCCATGACGTGCGTACCGTCGTCGTCAGTCACGGTGGCCGACGCCACCCACACGTCAAGCCCGTCTGTCACCACGCGCTTACCGATCACCTGACCCTCGATCCAGAGCAGCAGCTCCGGGTTGTCACACTCGATGGTACCGATGACTTTCTCGCTGGTGTCCTTGAATTCGGTCCGCATGTCAGTATCCGTGCGGGTAGTCGGTCGGCATCGGGTCGTGGTCCTCGATGACCGGAACCGCCTTGGCCATGACCACGTGGGCACGGTTGGCGCGATACGTCTCCGCCCTCATGGCGCGGTCGCAGTCCTCCGGCGACATGTGCTGCGCCATCCGCAGATCCACGTCCTCGTCCCGCAGGCCCATGCCCTCACGGAGTGACTTGTTGTACGCGTCCGCGTACTCCTGTGCCCGTTGTTCCCCCCTGGTGCCTCGCGCGAAGCGGTAGATCCGCGCGTTCGTGTCGTACGAACCGGCTCGCACGTCGTAGTACTCCGGCGTCTCCTGTGCCATTTCGCTCTCCCCTTTCCGTCTTGCGTTTCAGCCGAAATAGCCGAACGTGTCGGCCTCGGACATTTCCATGAGCGTCAGACCCCCTGTGTCCCACACCCACGCGAAACGCTCGTCTGTGCGCTCCTCCAGGTACTCCGTGGCCTTGTCGGACAGTCCGCCCTGTTCCGTCACGGCGTCGTAGTAGGACCAGCCCTCTCCAGCCTCGTATCCCTTGGGGTCGGCTTCGAATGCCTCCAGCCACCCCGTTTGTTCGGCGTCCAGGGTCATCCCGTGTTCCATGGCGAGCCGCACTACACGTGCGTTGTTGATGTTGCCCTGGTTCTCATCGAAAACTGTCCCGAGCTGAAAATCCCCCCGCTCCAGTGCCTCGGCGGTGTAAATCATCTTCACGGCCTCGCTCATTTCTTCTCCATTCCGGGACCGATAAGAGCACTGGAAAGCCCGCCACGGCGGGCCCTCCCGAACTCCGGTCAGATCACTTCTCCCGGTGCGCCAGAGCCCATCCGTGCGGCTGTGATTCCGCGTCCTTGTCGTCCGGCTGAATGTCCACCGCAACGACCACCCAGTAGCCCGGTGTCTCCCGGATCCGCTCCTCCAGGCCGCCACCGATAAAGTACGAACTGTCGATGACCGGCCCGAGGGTCACGCCGTGAGAGATCCGCCCCTGAAACAGCTCCCACCCCTGCGAGCGGACGTACGTGACGAGATCCCGCTCGTTGGCGTCTGACACGTGGGCATCACCGTACTCGTCCCACTCGGCATCCAAGTAGATTTCCGGCGCCCACACCCCCTCCACGTCGTCCAGGATCGTGCCATCCTCCAGAACCTGAATGACGTGATCGAACTCCATGATGTCGTTCAGAGACTTCTCCGTCATTACTCCACCTCTTCCGCGATGAACGACTCGACCTCTTCCCCCACGCGTTCGGTCACACCGCCCACGTCCCGGACCGCCTTGACGCAGATCAGCTCGCCGGTACCGGAGTACACGAACAGCTCCCTCTTCGAATCCGAGAGCCGCACCGTCAGAATGTCCTGCATTTCCGTCCTCCCTTTCCCTGTGGAAACACTGGAAGGTGCGGACCGAAACCCGCACCCTCCCGAACCCCCACGGAATCAGCAGTCACCTGGAGGCTGGTCCCTCACGGAGTCCCTGCACGCCTCAGCAGGGGCAGGTGGGCTCATCCCCCTCGTACAGCCCCCCGCCCCATCTGCCCGCCGCGCCAGGGCTCACGAGGCAGCGTCTCACGCTCCACCCCGCTCCCCCCTCTCCAGCCCCGCCCGCACCTTACGCACGACCGCATGCAGTGACGCACGCGGGTGCCCCCGGGTCGGCAGCTTCGCCATACGCTCCCCCAGCAGCCCCAGCGGGTCACCGACGCGGAACGTGGCGGTAGTGGGAGTCACCTCGATCGAACCGGTGTCCGGAATGAAGAACGTCACCGTGTTGCCGGATGCCTCCAGCTCCAGGGGGACCTCCCGCCGCATTTCCGTCAGCACCTCCCGAAGTGCGGCC
This sequence comes from Streptomyces sp. 5-10, assembly GCF_014712245.1. Taxonomy (NCBI): domain Bacteria; kingdom Bacillati; phylum Actinomycetota; class Actinomycetes; order Kitasatosporales; family Streptomycetaceae; genus Streptomyces; species Streptomyces sp. 5-10. Next base: position 49,359 of record NZ_JACVYG010000007.1, on the reverse strand, counting down.
GAATTGCTCGGCGTCAGTCCCGTAACCTTGATTTCGGTCATGTTTCCTCTCTTTTACATCCATACGGGGATCACGCGCTGTCCCGCCGAAGCGGTAAGGAATCGGCCGATTTCCGCGAGAGAGTCACAGGAGTCGTCCCGGGGGAATTCGGTCAGACGCTTGAGGATTTGGCGCTTCAGGTCCGAATTCATGACCGGCCCGTCCCACAGGTCCATGGTCACCTTCCGCGTCGACTCGGACACTCCCTCTTCGAAGTAAGAAATATCCGGGTTCTTCGACCCCGGAATGACGTACCGGCGCCCGATGCGTACGCGGGGAGCATCCTTGATGGACTCCGTGAATCCCTCACAGACAGCGGCGTGCGCGGTGTACGCCTCCATGTAGCTACTCCACGCAGAATCCGGCGCAGAATCTTCCGGCGTTTCGCCCCTGTCCGTGGGGGTCAGTCGAACCTCAAGCCACTCACCCACCGGGCCCGAGTACGCGTACAGATACGTATGCTTCATTCCTCCCCTTCCCGCCTCCCGTGCTTCCCGATGAACCCACTGGAAAGTGCGGCATGCCACACCCTCCCGAAGTGCCACCGGTTAAATATCCTGGGCGAGATCGAGATCACACTCCCAGCAGAGCGTCATCTCGATAAACTCGCCCCGGATTTCGGCCGCGTACGGCTCGTACGTCTCCCGTACACCTTCCGTCGTACCGCATACGTCGCAGATCAGCTCCGGCTCCATCAGGTGACCCCTTTCGACGTGACACATTCACGCGAAAGTCACCCCATGTCCCCGAACTATCCGATCAGCGAATGATCTACCGGCGGAGCCCCGGCATACCCGGACCCGGCTCATTCGGCGCCGGACGATTCTGCGCATCAAGGCGCTCCCGCTCCGCGCTCCGCCCGTGCTCGGTGATGAAGCCATCACTGTCACACTCGCCGCGCTCGAAACGATGCTCCCGATAGTCCCGGCACGCACCCCTGACTATGTCTCCGTACTGCGGTCCCGTGTGAACCGGGCACAGGTCGAGATCCGGACCCGAAAACCGCTCCTCGAAGCCGCACGGGTCGATGTCCGCGCAGCAGTACCCGACGTGCTTCCCGTCCTCCCAGAGGGGGCGCATGAGCCGCGATGTGCGCCACGTGTGCCCCTCCCGGACGGTCCCCGCCTTCACCTGTGCTGCGCTCGGTCCGTAGGTGTGCGTGTGCATCCGGTGCCCTGTCAGCCACCAGCACCGTCCGCACGTCGCGGAGTAGCCGCCCGGACCCGGCGGCTCGCTGTCCCACTCCCGGTCGTTCACCTTGCAGATCGGGCACTTCGAGGTCTCCACTGTCCCTACTCCCCTCTCTTTGATCATGCGTTGCCCTCCCGCGTGACAGCGTCCCGAACCTCGATCCAGTCCACTGAATCCGAACTCACCTGAGTTCCGTCCAGGAACGTCAACCAGGTGACAGATCCGAGACTGTCCCGAATCCTCCGGGGAGTCGTGGATTCGAAATTCTCTTGACCGGACCGCAGGTACAGGGACCGATACGTGCTCCCGTCGTCCCAGCGCAGAAGATGTTCGACGTAGTCGGCCATTGCGGCGACATGCACCGAAACGCCCTGCATGGACGGGGAAGTGCCCCATACGTAGCTCGCCCTGCGTCCCCGGAAACCCTCCCGTCCGTCGAGAATCGCCCGGAGGAAATCCCGCACCGGCCGATCGGTGCGAACCCAGTTGACGACTACCGCCGTAGCATCCGTCACGCGCCGATCCCCCGCTCCCGCAGCGCCTTGACCATCCGGTCGTACGGCATCGCGGCCAGCTTGAACACTTCGGCGCGCTCCCGGTCCGTGAAGTCCCCGAGCACGTAAACGTGGGTTTCCTCCTCCTTCTCCTCGTACGGATCCGGAGTGTTCCCGGACAGCCACTCACGCTCGCTGGCTGTCTCGCCGACCGTCCCGCTGGTCGTAACGTCCGGGTGGTTCTTCGACAGGTAGTGCGCGGCCCATGCGACCGCGTCACCCTCGTACTCCTCCCAGTCGTACGCATCGACGTTTTCCCCGAACTCTGCTACGTGCGTGCCGTAGTCGTGCAGCTCCCGAACGTCTCCGTCCATCCACAGACAGTCAGGCACACAATCCGGGCCGGTCCCGTTCGCGTTGTGCCCCTCCTCATCCTTGAAAGGGCACTCCTCCCGGTACCCGGTGATGTCCCGGCGCGAAATCTTCAACATGTACGGCATACCTTTTCCCCTTTCAGCGTCCCACCCCGGAGGGGCGGAAACACTCTGTCCGCGTGCAACCAATTCCAGAGTGGAAAACCTCCACGGGAAGCACCCCGCCCTCCACGGCAACCGTGGCCGGAGGATCCATATCCGGGGACAGAAGGACCCGCCATTTCCCGTCCACCATCACATGCCACTCCCATCCCATGGCGCACCCCTCCAATCCGCTCCCGAACTTCCGGTGCTGCACTGGAAGGCACGGGAATCCGCACCCTCCCGAACGGCACCGGCCGCCCTACTGTCCCGCGAGACGCGCCGCCATGGCGTGCGCGTCGTCTTCCGTGAGCCCCCGTCCACCGTGGACCGGGCTCGTGTGCGCACCGTGATACCGGAGTACCGTCCAGCCGCTTTCGTCCGGCCCGGTCCCGTCGAATACCACCCGGTACCCTTCCGGCCCGGTATATCGCCATCCCGTGCCCGGCAGGAACGACATGCCGTTGGGGTTGCCTGTCGGGTAGTCGTTGCTGCGTTCCGTCACGTTCTTTCTCCCATCCCTCCGTCCGTCCAGTCACAGAGGGGCGCGGAATGCCTCCCACGTCCCCCTGAAACCAGGCGCACCCCCTTGGGTCCGGTCACCCCGCCGGAGGCTGGAATTCCAGCGTGAGCACGATGGCTCGGCCGCCATGCACATAGGCATGTGACGGGTTGTAGATCCGCAGCGTCCGACCCTCCACCTCGAAATCGTCCCCTTCTACCGGCAACTCGTGACGGAATTCCCGGCGCCTCCCGTTCACCTCCCGGCTCAGGAAGGCTGGCCCGCCTTTGCGGATGAGGTGCGTACGTCCGTCAGCCCGATAGGTCTGATCGGGCATCGTGAACTTGAGGGTCACGATGCGCTCCCCGCCATCCATGGCGTAGTCGTGATTGGTGACCTTGACACGCCACCCCTCCTCCACGCGCTCCCAGAGCTCCCGGAGTGCATCCATGCTTCCTGTGGCCATCTTCCGCCCTTTCTAGTCCAGAAACCCGCAGGCCCGTTCGAAGTCGGTCCAGTTGAAAGCCGCGTTCTGTTTCGCGAAGATCTTCCCGAAGCTCTTGGCCATGCGCTCCAGGGCCTCGAAAACATCAGTGTCATTCCACATCCGAGGAACGATCTCCCCGCACAATTCCATGCGGATCGCATCCACCTCACACCGAATGATCTTGGCAGCCTCTTCCGGGGTGACTCCCATACTCCCGCCCATCACTCGAAACCGAGGCACACGCTGTGGCGGAATGAATCCGTCCCGTACTGCCCGCCACCGGACACGACGTAAGCGCGCTCATGGCCCAGTTCACGGGCCCACTTCTTGGCTTCCGCACGGGCCGCACGACCGGCCGCCGCCTCATTGAAACTGGCACCCTTGACATGCACCCAATGCGCCGTACCGTTACGGATTTCCCGCGTCACCGTATACGTTTCCCGCTCCACGTCTACCCCTTTCCATGGGCTCCACCGGCAGCAATATCCCGGCCCACGGACCGAAAATCCGGCCCGCGCACCAGGAAAACACTACCCGAAATCGGCTCATGCCTAGGCCAGAATCACCGATTCAGCCACTGGTGACCGGCACCCGAGCACACCTGCCGCAGTCCATCGGCACCGGCCGCCCCGACTGGCGGTACTCCCGGCCCGTAGCCACCTCCGAACACCGCGTCAAGGTCACCCCCACGTAACTCCAGCCCGAGGCCCACAACGCGTGACGCTTCCGGCCGTTCCCGACCGTCGCGACCTCCGTGAACTTCTCCAGCGTGACCGCCATGACCGTATCCCCTTTCCTGCCACCCGTCCGGGCGGACACCAGGACACACCCCCCGCACGCGGCGATGTGCCCCCGAACCCCCCGGCAAGAGCCTCACACGGCGTACCGTGCGCGCATGTCACGCGGGTCGTTGTCCGGCAGCTCCGACAGCACCCGAAGCACCGATTCAACCTGGTCAACGGTCTGCCCGTGAAGCGTGGGGGACTTGTCCCACGCGTCCCGCGCCGGAGTGGCCGGGGTCGAGTAGTCCGCGATCCACGGCGTCTCACCGCCCCAGTGCGGACGGTTGTCGGCGATCTCCCGGATGACGAGGACTTCCCACGCGTCCGGCCCCTCCTCCAGGACCGAAGCACCGTACCCGTTCCGCAACCAGATACGGGCCACCTGCCTCCCGTCTTCGCGGATGAAAGGCCCATCCGTGCCGGAAATGTCGTTATGCAGATCCGTCAGGCTCACGGTCGCGGCCACGGTCATGGCGTCCACTGTCGTCCCCTTTCCTTAAGAATGCGAATGCTGGGAAGTCACGGGCAGATGGGTTCCCTGCTGACCCGTCCGGACTCGTCCCGGCCCACCTCATACCAGCAATGCGGACCCGGCAGCTTTCCCGTATCCACTGTGACGCGCCCCGGGTCCGACTCCTTCACCGGGCCCGGGGCGCCGCTGTCATGTGCGGCGACAGCCAGCAGCGCCGCCGCCGCACCCAGCAGGAACATGAACACCATGAGGCGGTACGTCGCGGCCAGCGAGCGCGGCCCATCGTCCCCCACGTCTTCCCCTTCCCCTGTAAGGCACTGGAACGCCCGGCCCCCTTCCGGGCGCTCCCGAACTTCACAGAGACGCGGTGCGGTAATTCCCCTCACCCAGGTACTCCCGGATTCGGTTCTGGACGCCGGACGTCTGGGGCGAGTAGAACTCGTCCGGGATCACCCAGAGTCCATCCCGCTCATCCAGCCACACGATCGGCGTCCCGTAGTGGTAGCCGACGTGCGACGCGTGCGCGATCTCCTTGTCCCACTCCTGTGGAAGCTGTGACAGTTCACCGGGTACCGGAGCCGCGCCGAACTGAGCGCCGCCGCGCGGAAGTCGCCCGGTACCACCACCCCGACCCGCTTCGATAACCACCATGAACGTCTGCCACTGGCTGTTACCGGCCACCGCGTTACGCTTCATCTTCATGCTTCGTCTTCCCTCTCCTCGTTCTTGCCTAGGCATCATATCGCGAGGTTTTCCCGCACCCCGCACATTCCCCCGCCCCCGGGGGTGACGTCCGCCACCCCCGGGAAAATCCAGCGATCACGCCATGGCGCGGGATTCCTCCGCCGACTTCCCGTGACCGATCCCGGGGTGACCGTAGCCCACCCGGTGACCCGTAACCCCGCTCCCCACCTTCGCAGCCTTACGAGCCTTCCGACGCTCCCCCGCCGGAATCGCCTTACCCGTGGCGACTTCCTTTGCCCGGAGCGCTTCCCGCGCACCCTTGGCCTGCTTTTCGAACTTGTTCACGTTCCGCCAGTACTGACGCTGTGCCGTCCGCGACAGAGCGTCGTACTCCTCCTTGGTGAAATACCCGTACCGGCCCCCGTGCTTCGGCTCATCGATCACCTTGCGGTCGGGCCGCGCCGAGCCGATCCCCCCGTCCCATGTGGACGCGTGGCCCGAATTCGGTTGCACCGGGGGCATGTCCGCACCCTGAACCATCGCGGCGCCCCGCGTTGCCTCGGTCCCCTGGTCACCCGAAGCGCGGCGCACATTCTCCGCGACCGGGGCCCGGAATTCCCGCTCCTCCTCCTCGGCCGCCGCACGCTCGGTGTCGATTTCCGCAGCGCGCTTCCGCTCGGCGGCATCCGCCACGACATCGGTCACGGCTTGCTCGCTCATGATCGGGGACTTCCCCAGCTTTGCCGGGTAGTGCGTCCCGATGAATCCCGAGCCGGTCAGCTTCACCTCACGGTGGCACTGCGGGCATACGCCCACCTCCGCGCCGTCCCCGTTCACGGAAACCGACCCGTCAACCGGTGTGATCCTGCTCCGGCCGTGAATGGCCTTAAGCGAAACGGCGCCATCCTCCCCGGCTACCTCCCGCGCACACTTCCCGTCCACCGTCACGAACACGGAACCGCTGTCCGTGCCCGGTGCGGCGGTCTCGCTCTCCAGGGTCTCCACGGCCACGGGGGCGCCCCCCGGCCCCTCCTCCATAGCCACGGGCTCACAGAACTTGTCCATCGCGCTCTTCGCGGCGCGGGCGCGCTCCAGCAGAGCATCCGTCAGGCGCTTCGCACATGCCTTGCACTGCGCCTCGCTGCCGCTCTTCTCTGTCAGCCGCGACATGTCCAGGGACTTGCCGCACAGCGTCTCACCGGTCGCACCCGACAGCGGGTCACCGAAAAACCCGTCCGGGATCATCAGGGCGTGTCCGGCACCCTTTCCGTACCCGTACCAGCGAGCGTCATTGTCCGTGTTGAGCGCGATGAAGAGTTCCATTTCCGTGTTCCCCTTTCACCCTGCCATGCATGGCAGGGAACTGACTTCCGGCCGGATTTTCAGAGCGGACGCGAAAAGCGGACTTCCGCGCCCCACATCTTGTTTTGAACGAACCTGAGGGCGGTGACGTAATTGGTCTTTTTGGTCCGGAACACCTTGCCGCCCGCATGGAATTCGATGGCGCCGGAAGAACGAACGCGCACCTGATTTCCATTGGTCAATTCGAAAACCACGACTTCCCCTTTCCGAGAGGATTTCCGCGCCGCCGGACCCTTTCAGGCCCGAATCACGCCACGGGAAGGATGCACAGAAAGCCAGAAAGGCTCACTCTGTGCATCCGTACTCGTGGCGCGCCATGATTGGCGCGCATGGCACAACGCAACGCGTCACACCATGTCAGGCGGCCGAGTAATCGCTACTTACTCAGCCGCCCCGACTGTTCAACCACCGCCCGGAGAAACCACGCTCCGAGGGGTTGTGATCATCGGTGGACAGTCCTAACCACCGTGGCATTTGGTTTGTCGGGATCACGTGAGACGCACGGGTCATCGCGCTAGGTGGTAATGGGACTCACACGCGCACACCGTGATCGGTGTGGGGGAATCGACCACTCACCTAGGGTCAATCGCTAGTCAGGGAGGCCCCACCTTTTACAGCTTCGGCTTTAGCCCTGCCCGCATACGTTCACTCACCGGACTCACCCCGGAGGGGAGTCAACAGCCGCATTCCGCACACCACCGATTCAGGTGGGATCACGCACGGTCCGCTGAGATCCGTACCCGACTTTTTCCGGAGTTCGGGTCTCCGCTGTAGTCCGTGACGCTTCACAGCGTTACGGCCGGTCGGCATTCGCGGGAACGGCTCATCACCTCAGGCACCGGAGTGCCTGCCCATACCGTTATTCAAGGAATCCGCCCCACCGTGATCGGCGATTCGGTCGGCTCCGCCATCCCTCCCGTGAACGGGAGTGTCAGGGGGTGCGCCCCGTGATCGGTGCGCTTGCCCGCCGCCTCGGCGCTCCGTGTGCGGTGCGTCGTGGCGACACCGAGAACATTGGCAGACAACGGCAGACATCACTTACGCGAAGCCAGCTGTAAATCGGGCATCAGGGGGCATAGTGGGTCGACGAGAAGACTCAGAGTGTCGCCATGCAGGCATAAACATGCAGGTCAAAGGGTATTAGGTAACAGACCGATAACATCACAAAGAAAGTTCTGACAGGTATTGTGACCTGCGAACTTACGAAAGTGCATGCCCCCTGAGCTGGGCATTCCTTGATCGCGATCACCTGGGACCGGCCCAGAAACTGTCAAAATTTACTGAAGCAATCAGGAGAGCAAACGTGTAAGTTACCTCTAGGTAACCAAAAAAGTGACGCAGCTCACATCGCAAACGGGACTGAAACCCACCAAAACGGACCCCCCTCGGACGGGGTTTACCGGCGCCACAAAGCCCGACCATCAACCTTAGAAACAACGGTCACACCCCCCGGAAACACCCCACGACACACCACCCCCCTGCCCTTTCGATCTATGAAACACAGACAGAGGAAGACAGTCACCTCTCTTTCCGAGCCAACGCACACCACCAGCCTTTCTCGCGCCATCTATCTCCACCCACACCACCCCGCAAAACCGGGCATTCCTGGCAGGGTTCTGTCTGGCCGGATACGAATCCGCTGGTCAGGGGTCTGGTGTGTGTCTGCCGTTGTGTGCGCATGGTCGGGGGGTCTGTGTGGGGGGTGTCGTGTGGTGGGTTTGTTGTGTGGGGGGTGTTTTGGCTGGTCAGGTGGTGTGTGGGCGGTTGTCTGCCGTTGTCTCCTTGTGGGGTTTGTGGAGTGCGGGGGCCTATGGGAGGGGTCTAGGGGGGTGCATGGGGGGTGTGGCCGGGGGTTGCGGTGTGGGGGCATGGGTGCGGGTGGGGGGGTGTTGCGGGGGCCCGTTCATGGGTGGGTGCCTCGCTGGCATGGGTGGTGCTGCGTGTGCCGTGCCTGTTGTGTCTGCTTTGTGTGGTGTGTGCCGTGTGTTGTGTGTGGAGGGCTTGTCTGTGCGCTGCTGTGTGCTCTTCTGCCGTTGCGCCATGGGCCCGAGTGCACCGAGGTGACGCTGCCCACCGTTGAGCCCGTCTCAGGGGGCGTTGTGTGCCGTCTGGGCACCCGCATGCGACTGGTCCCCGGTATGCCATCCGGCAACGTGGCCATGAGGGGCGCAGCATGAGCGGGCATCACCCCCCATGGCCATGCATGCCATGCACCCCTAGGCACTGGCACACACACCCCCTCATGGGTGCACAGCATGGAACACCTGTGGAAACAGCCCCGATGAATGACCGATGAATGAGGCAGTGAGGCAATGGGCTCGCTTTTCACTGAACGGTTCTTTCCCCCTTTTCCCCATGCTGCGGTATGCGCCTATTCGGTCCGCACCACATGTGCGGTTATGGCTATGCCCATTGGGTGATGAATGATGAATAAAGACTGATTGCTTTTGAATAATGGGCCATTAATACCTGCCTTATGCCTATGATCCACGCTTGGCCAACACGAGTGCATAACAATGGAGTTGAAGCATGCGACATGCAATGAACTCATGACATGCAAACAAATACATTCAACATACATGAACCAATCACTAACAACACCACACCACCACACACAACACACCCAACAATACGACCAACACACACACCACAAACACGACACGAACACCACCACAAACAAGCAATCAAACACACAGCAAAACCATCCGAAAACAAAAACAAAAAGACCTGAGACTCCCCCACCCAAAACAGAAAACCAAACTCGCAAATACAAATGGAAAATGGGGCCCAGATGTGGGGCGTGTAAACGTCTGCAACGTGGGCTCCGTGGGCCAACTTCCAGGCCAGGCTGAGTAGTTGGACTTTCAGTGGCCTCGGAAAATTTTCGCCTCGCGCGCACGCATAGGCTTGCCTAGGCGAACCTTTCGGGCGAGTGCCCTGTTCTCCCGACGCCGCACTTCCCTGGGCCGGAGGTGGCGTGTTTACCGTGTGTGACAGTCTGTATGCATGCAGCATTCCATTCTCCCTCCCCATCTGACGGCTCACCTGGCGAAGACCAACCCGAAGTTCCGTTCCCAGCTCCATCAGGACATGGGTATCCGCCACGTGCGGGCTTCACTGGATTCCAAGTCGGAGCCCGGTGAGATCTCGGTGTATGACGCCAACTCCTCGATGGATCTGCCCCCGAAGAAAAAGGCGGGCCAGAACCTCCCCCAGGCCCAGAGGGTCCGCAAGTGGGCGCAGGTTACGAGCGAGGTCATGGAGGTCGGCGACTTCCCCGACGGCGTGGTCCGCTACGGCGTGGACTATGTGAACGCCTTTTATGACGGGCAGTTCCTCGTGTTCGGCATGGGTGACGGCGAGGTCTTCGGTGACTTCACTCTTGGCCTGGACGTTTTCGCGCACGAGTTCGGTCACAAGCTGATTGATGGCGGCCCTCGGCTGGAATACTTCGGCCAGCCCGGCGCGCTCAACGAACACCTGGCCGACGTGATCGGCGTGAGCGTGCGGGAGAAAGAAGCCAAGGAGGGCGGCGACGACAGCGGCCCCAACTGGCGGATCGGGGCGGAGCTGTTCCTCGACGGCAAGTCGGCGCTCCGCGACATGAAGGATCCAGGCACCGCGTACGACAACCTGGCCCTCGGCAAGGATCCGCAGGTCGGCCACATGGACGATTACGAAGAGACGTTCATGGACAACGGCGGCGTGCACATCAACTCCGGCATCCCGAACCGTGCGTTCGCCCTGTTCGCCGAGCTGGTGGACGGCCCCGTGTGGGAGGCGCCTCTGCGCACCTGGATGCGTGCGGCAAACAAGTCGAAGCCTCAGACAAACTTCGAAGAGTTCGCAAAGTTCACCATCGAGGTCGCCGGAAAGCACGAGGACAAGGTCGCCAAGGCGTGGTCCGAGTGCGGCATCGAGATCGGCGGCTCAACCCCCACTCCCGCTCCGGCTCCGGCGCCCGAGCCCGACGAGAAGCCCGAGCCGACCCCATCCCCGAACGGTGACTCGACCTCCGAGCCCACCCCGGAGGGAGAGCCGGAGTCGGGCGAGCAGCCCACCTCCGAGCCTGCCCCGGAGGAGAAAGCGAAGGACGGCGAGGACGCGAAGTCATGATGCCCCTGCTGCTGGCGGTGATGAGCGTAATCATCGCTGTGGAGGCGGCGTTCATCATCTATCTGGTGAGCAGGTGTGACTGTGGAGACGACTGGGGTTCCTGACCAGCTGGCTGAGGCCATGGTCGGCATGATGGTGAAAGGTTCCACTCTGGCGCAGATCGCTGCGACGGTGGGCCTCCCTATTCCGGTGTGCCATGAGCGCATGTCGGCACACCTGGACAGCATGGCGACGTCCATGTCCGTCGTGCAGATGCGGATGCTCCAGCTGCGGAGGCTGGAGCAGATCCTGCCGGTTCTGTACGAACAGGCAATGTCCGGTGATTTCGCCACTCAGGGCAAGAACATCAAGAACCTGATTGACCTGATCCGCGAGATCACCGAACTCATGGATCTGAAGAAGGACAGGCTCCGTGATGAGCAAGTCCGGCTGACACAGGCTCAGACTCAGATGGTCCTGGCGACCGTCGACACGCTGCGGATCGAAATGCTCGACAAGGTGCGGGAGATGCTGAATTCGGGCGCGACGCTTGCCGACATCGAGTCCATGTGGAACGGGACTTTCTCCGAGGTGGCGGCGACTGCGGTGGAGAAGAACTCTGGTGCGATGATCCAGGTCGGACAGGGCGCGGGCCCGGTTGAGCTGACGCCGATCTGAAGGTGGAGGGTTCCGGGCCCTGAAGGGAGAAGATCTTGATCAAGGTCCGGAACTTGACCAAGAGGTATGGCGACAAAGTCGCGGTGGACGATTTGTCGTTCTCGGTGAAGCCGGGCAGAGTGACGGGTTTCCTCGGACCGAACGGCTCGGGGAAATCCACCACGATGCGAATGATCCTCGGCCTGGATGCGCCGACATCCGGCATAGCAACAATCAATGGGAAGTGCTATTCGCACCACACCGCCCCGTTGCACAGAGTCGGGTCGCTCCTGGATGCCCATTCGACGCACCCTTCACGCAGCGCTTTCGACCACCTCATGGCGCTGGCCCACACGCACGGAATCCCGCGCACCCGGGTTGACTGGGTACTGAAGATGACCGGCATCGACAAGGTAGCGAGGATGAAGGCGGGGGCCTTCTCGCTGGGTATGACCCAGCGACTGGGGGTGGCGGCAGCCCTGATCGGGGACCCTTCAGTGCTCATCTTCGACGAGCCGGTGAACGGCCTGGACCCGGAAGGCGTTCAATGGATCCGCAGCGTGATGAAGAAGATGGCCCGCCGGGGCCGGACGGTATTTGTCTCCAGCCACCTCATGAGCGAAATGGCTCTCACTGCCGACCATTTGATCGTTATCGGACAGGGGAAACTCCTCGCCGATATGTCGATGGCTGAGTTCCGGGAGCAGGCTGGTTCATGGGTGAGGGTGGTCTCACCGGAGGCGAACGTTCTGCGTGGTCTCCTCGATCGGGATGAAGCAAGGTTCACCGTACATTCTCCTGACACATTCGATGTTTCCGGCGTGGAGGCGGGAAGGATCGGCCACCTGGCCGCATCATGCGGAATCCCCTTGCTTGAACTGACGCCGCAATCAGAATCCCTGGAGGACGCATTCATGAGACTGACGGGAGAATCGGTTGAGTATCGGGGGGTTGGCCGATGACTCCGCTGGTGAAGGGGTATATCACGCGACGGCGCGTGGTTCGCTCCGAGTGGTCGAAGCTATGGTCGCTTCGTTCTTCCTGGTACACAATCGCCGCGTCCGTGGGGTCTGCGTACGTATTTGCCGGGGTCGTCGGCGCGGCAGTGAATTTCGGCAACGCGGAAAAGATTCAGATGGATCCGGTTCTCGTGAGTATGGCCGGTCTCAACTTCGCTCAGCTTTTGATTCCCGTCATGGGGATCATGATGATGACCAGTGAGTACACGACGGGGACCATCCGGCCCACCTTCACTGCGGTGCCCCACCGCCTGTGGGTCTTGTGGGGAAAGGTTGCAGCTTTGATGCTGACAGTCCTCCCCATCTTCCTGGTGGTCGCCTTCACCGTCTTCCCGCTGTCACAGCTCTTCCTGCAAGGCTCGCACCTCGAAGTGTCCTTCAGCGCCCCCGGGACGAAGCGCGCCCTGATCGGGGCCGGGGTCTCCCTGACTCTCCTGGCGATCCTCGGCCTGGGTCTGGGGGCCTTGTTGCGCAGTACCCCGGCGGCCATCGGCCAGTACATTGTCGTGTTGACGGTGATCCCGCAGGCCATGTCGATCCTCCCGTACGCCTGGCTGAGGACGGCTTCCGGGTATATGCCAATGAAGGCGAGCGAGTCTTTGATGTCCGCAAAACCTGGAACCGATCACGCCTCCCCCAGGGATGCACTGATCGCCCTGTCGGTCTGGGCGGCCGTGTCGGTCATTGCTGCTGGTGTATCGCTCACACGCAGGGATGCATGACCGGCGCCACGTTGACGCACACGCATCCATCTGAATTGCCCCTCCGTTGGGAAGGGTGGGTACACGGAAACGGCCCGCCTCACATGTGTGATGGCGGGCCGTTTGCCTTCATCCGCTGCCGCACTCCCGGACGACGATCTTGATCCACTCTTCAACCGCCTGATCGTTCGCCGAGAACAGTCCCGTCTTGGGCAGGATCCTCAGACCCCCCTCGCCCTGCTGGCGGTAGACGCGGCACAGCTCGGCTCTCTTCTCCGGAGACGCCAGACCCCACTCGGCTTCAGCCAAGCCCTTTGCCGTCGACACGCTTCGAGAGAAGGACGGACCCTTGTCAGACGGCTCGTCGTCCTGCGTACATCCGGTGGACAGCGCGACAATGGAGCAGCACAAGGCCAGCATGCGGTGTGTGAAGTTCACGCGGGAAGGGTACGGCTACCGAACCCTCGGCTTCCTCGTTTTCACCAGACAGGGCGCTTGTGTCCGACACCAGGGGATCCAGTGCCCACTTCCCCGCTCGCCTCATCCAGGGCGGACGTCGTTGACGAGTCGTTGGCTACACCGGGCGCATACGAGTCGGCGATTTTGGTGACCCTGGCGCCATTGGTCGACTCGTCGGCGCGGACGGCGCTGACCCAGGCTTCACTTTTCGTGGCTTTCTCGGCAAGGATCTGCTCGCCCTTGCGGTCTCGTGGCATCAGTCGCCGTTCCCCTCCTTGACGGCGATGGCCTGGGCGACACGTGCCCAGGCTTTGGCCAGGTCGGTGTACACCCTGGCGCTCTTGGGGTCCTTGGAGCCCCGGGCCTTGTTGGTGTAGGTCTCGATCCGGTTCAGGGCATCGCGGAACTTGCTGTTGTATGTACTCACGGGATTCATTCTCTCTGGCGCTCAGAAAGCAGCGAAGCGGCCCCTCATTTCGGACAGCGAGGGGCCGCTTTCGCATGTGCAGCCGGTGGATCAGTGGAACATGCTGGGCAGCATGGTGTAGTTCACGGGGATCCATCCCTCGTAGAGGCTGCCGTAGCCGCCCATGCCCTTGGTGATCTGCTTGACGCGGATCAGCTCGACACCGCCGACGGTCTTCTTCTCGTTCAGGTACTGGAACTGGTCACGGTTGGATAGTCCGGACCCGGTCTTGACGCCGTTGCTGTCGCGGAAGTCGACGGCGGAGTAGAGCGGGCTGATCGCGGAGGTGACGGTGCCGGTCGGCTTGGAGGTGGTGACGTCGGGGCAGTCGGTGACGGTTCCGGTCTCGTACCGGCCGGTGGCCGGGTTGAGCACCTTCTGCTCACTCGTCTTGCCGATGGCGCCGGGGCCGCAGGCGCTGTCGGCGACGGCCGTGGTGATGAGGACGCCGCCGGAGAGGGCGATGGTGACGGCGGCCACGGCGGCGACGCGCTTGGCGTTGTTCATGGAGATCCTTCTCATTTCCGGGAATTCTCAGTTACACGAACCAAGAATGCACAAGGTCCCGGCGGCCCGCAACTGGCCTAGGCAAGAGTCGGCCCATATATGAAAAGGGTCACGGGAAATCGCGGTACCGAGAAGTCTCAGATGCTCTTAGCCTGAAAACATGTCCACACAGCGCGAGGTTCCCGCCGATACCCAGAAGATTTTTGACATACACCCAGACTTTGTAACGCTTTGGCAGATCGTCGGGTGGGTAGGGGTGTCGCTGGGTGCTATCTTCCTGGCAGTGGTGCTGATCTACATGCGAGCGGGCTCAGGCATCCACCGCTCGATCAGCCCCTCGACCTCCAGGCGGTCCATGTCCTGAGTGGCTGGAGACCCGAGGATCCTCCGGACGCACTTGCCGTAATCGAGCCACCCCGTGGAGATCAGGCGGCTCAGAGACGAGACTGCCAGGACGACGTGCTTGAGATCTGACGTGGGATTTTCCAGGATCTTTATGCATCGCCGGGTCAGAGTCTGTGCGTTGATCTGACTGATTTCCGCACTTGGGCAGGGAGTGCGATGGGTCACAATCCACCGGTCTCCGTGTTGGTGAATCGACCCCTCCCAACTGCTGACGTCCATGCGGCAGACGCTGCACCGAGCCGGATATCTATTCGCCCTCATACTTCGATGATGGCACGTCGTAGGTGAATACGACAGGGCGAATGTGATAGGGGGCATATGCCGATCTTTGCGCCCGGCGCGCTTTTTGCATTCTGTTAAACCCACTTTCGTTGCTCACGGTGACGATCGATTACTGTATGTAGCATGGCTTACCCTCTTTCCGCTGATGCGGCATACAAGGCAATCAAGGACGAAGGCGTGCGGGTACGCGGCTTCGGAGACTGGAAAAAACACAACCGGGCAGGGCACGGCCTGTGGGGACCCGTTCACGGAGTGATGCTCCATCACACGGCTTCAGCGGGAACGAAATCATCTGTCCAGCTATGCCGGGACGGACACACCGCCCTCCCAGGACCGCTATGCCACGGCGTCATCGACAAAGACGGCATCACCCACATGGTCGGCTGGGGCAGGGCTAACCACGCTGGACTTGGGGATGGAGGAGTCCTGCGTGCCGTGGTCCGGGAAAGCAAACTCTCGAAGCCCCGTTTTGCCACAGTCGACGGCAATGCTCGCTTCTACGGTTTCGAATGCATCAACCTCGGAGACAACAAGGATCACTGGCCGGAAGACCAGATCGAGGCCATGGTCCGCGTATCCGCCGCGCTCCTCCGAGCCCATGGATGGGGAGTTCAAGGGGTGACTTCCGTCATCGGGCACGAAGAGTGGCAGGTAGGGAAAGTCGATCCGAGGGGGCCGGGATTCCCCGGGATGGACGAGATCCGCCTCCGTGTCGCTGAACGCCTCGGAGGGAAACTGGTCCAGAAGTGAGAGGAGCCCGGCCAGCTTGAGCAAACCCAGGGGGGACGGGGTGTTCGAGACCGGCCGGGCTCGCCAGAGAAGACTACTCCAATTGCCGTAGCTCTTGGCGATGAACGGTGACAGGGTTCACGTTTTCAGATGCCCTCTGTACGGATTGGGTGATCGTCAGGTAGCGTCTGCCAGCGTGTGCAACCTGGCGTGCACGCAAGAAGGACCGCCCGCGCACCATGGTCAGTGCTTGCCATCTGCGTATCCCATAACGCATCCGGCGTGCGGGCGGTCCTGCCACACAAGGAGGTCCGGCAGAATCCTGCGGGAAACCGCACCGGCAACTCGGCTGGTGTCACCGGTACTTTCCCTGCTCCCCGCAGGATTCCGTCGGATACCTCACGTCATCGGACCATCAATGATGTGAGGTGTTCGGGGTTTTCAGACCAGACCACCCGGGGCTGGGGTGTCCTCGCCCTTGTTCTGACCCGGAGCCTGGTCGGACTTGCCAGGACCCTGCTCGTCACCACCGGCCTGGCCACCACCGGCCTTCTCCAGGAACTTCTCGGTGTTGTCCTTGCAGCCCGCACCCAGGAGGAGCATGGGGTTCTGCTGCTCCAGAACCGGCAGGGCGATCGCGCAGTCGTAGGGTGGCAGCTCGGAGGCCGAGGCGGTGGTGGCGGTGAGACCGCCGAGGCCAGTGGCCAGACCAGCAACCGCGAGCGCACCGGTCGTGTACTTGGTGATCTTCTTCATGTATTCCTCACTTACAGGAGACCGGCAGCGAGGCCACCGTTTCCATTGCCATTGCCATCCCCCTGCCCGCTGCCTCCGTCTTCGGTGCGAGTGCTGGTCTCGCCCTTACCGTGGTCAGCGGAGAACAGTTCTGCTGGAATCTCGTTACCCGGCGAGAGCAAGCTGCTCGGGTAGTCGAGGTTGAGGCAGATGCCCTTCATGTCGTTCACGATGTCCGGGACGCCTTCGATCGTCCCGCCGACGAACGGGAAGACGAAGGAGTTGCGCATCCCCTCGATGCCGAGGTTGATGTCCTTGACCGGCGGGCAGAAAGGCAGGCCCGCCGCTTCTGCTGCGGTCTTCTTCGACGATGGATAGTTCACAGGGTCGCCCTGGTTGCCCTGTGGCGCGTCCTGATCCTTGTCCGGCTGAGGCTGAGGCGCCGGAGTGGGGGTCGGGTTCGGCGCGGGGATCGGCGTGGGCGCCGGAGCCGGTGGAAGCGGCCCCGGGTTCGGGTTGTCCGTCGGGTCTCCGCTGTTTCCGTTTCCGGAGTCACCCGGCTTCTCGTCGGAAGGGTCTTCCTGGGAGTTGTCGGTACCCGGCTCGCCGTCGACCGCCTTCAGTCCCCCCAGGAGTCCGGATGGAGCTTGAGGCTGTGCGGAGCCTGCGCTGTTCCCGGTCAGGCCACTGGTGAGTCCGCCCAGCTTTCCCAGCGCACTTGTCACTCCCTGCTGGGTGGACTGGTTGGGAATCTGAGAGGTGTCCGATGCGAAGGAGGTGCCCGTGGACAAAGCGGTCGCACCTGCGACAAGGGCGACGGCGGCGCCGACGCGGGTGGCGAGCTTGTTCATGGGTGCGTCCTCGGGTCTCGATCGTCACTCACAGTTACAACGAGTGATCCCATACTACGTAACGTGACGAAGCAATGGTGGCATGCTTGATCTTCGTGATGCCACGTACAAGGATCGTTACCTGGGTTCTCGCGGGACTCGCGACCCTCTCTCTCGTCTCCTGCTCAAGTGAAACGAAGCAGCAGGAAGCCCAGAACAAGACGCTTCCTGCCGGAGTTCACCAAGGACCCCTGAGGGAAGCCATCGGCGAACTGAAGGTCGCCAACGAAGGCAGCAGGCTGGGCTACTCGCGGGACAAGTTCAACATCTGGGCCGATTCCGATGGAGATGGATGTAACACCCGCAAGGAAGTTCTCCTCGCTGAGGCCGTCAGGAAGCCGAAGATCGCTCAGCCTGGATGCAGGCTCCAGGGCGGCAAGTGGCTGTCCTGGTTCGACAACAAGTCGATCACGAATGCGTCTGGCATCTCGATCGACCACCTCGTCCCGCTGGCCGAAGCCTGGCGCAGCGGCGCATCCAAGTGGAGCAGTGAAAAGCTGGCGAAGCTCGGGAATGACACGTCTTACGCACCCACCCTGACCGCCGTCACCCCCGAGGTGAACGCGGAAAAGGGTGACGCCGATCCGGCGAGCTGGCTCCCTCCCAACAGGGATGCGGTCTGTGCATACGCCGGTTCATGGGTGGCCGTGAAACTGCACTACGGACTGACCGCAGATCCGAGCGAAGTTGCCGCCCTCAAGGGACTCAAGAAGTGCCAGGACCAAGGTATGCAATGGAAAGGCGCCTGACCTGGTGAAACACAGACGGCGGTGTTACCGGAAACGTTTCCGGTAACACCGCCGTCTGTGTTTCCGTACTTTCCGTACTGAAATCAGGCGTCCGCGTCCCGGCGACGCTTGAAGGCGACCGCACCCGCACCCAGAGCGATCAGACCACCGGCAGCGGCCAGCATCGGACCGGTGCTGTCATCCCCACCGGTCTGAGCGAGCTGTCCCTTACCGGCCTCGGAGCCAGCAAGTTCCAGGGTGTCCTGGCCCTTGTTGCCCTTGTTGCCCTTGTTGCCCTCATCGCCCTTGTCACCGTCGTGCCCAGGTGCATGCTCGGACTTGCCGGGGCCGTCCTCACCCTGCCCGTTGTCACCCTGATCACTCTGGTCGGTCGGGTCCGGGGTGGGCGCTGGGGTCTCCTCGCCCTGATCGCCACCGTCATCGCCGGGCTGAGGAGTTGGGGTCTCATCGCCCGGAGCCGGAGTCTGGTCGCCGCCGTCTCCCTGGTCATCACCGCCGGGGAGACCCGGGAGGTCTGGCACATCCGGCACGTCTGGAACCTCGACACCGGAGTCCGGGCCGCCGCCGGACTCGTCACCTGAACCGGCGTGCTCGGCCGTGAACTTCTCGGTGTTGTCCTTGCAGCCAAGGGCGCCGAGGAGAATCGGGTTCTCCTGGTCGAGCAGCGGGAGAGCCACCGCGCAGTCGTACGGGGGGAGCTCCGTCGCGGAGGCGCTGGCTGCGGTCAGCGGGCCAGCGATGACCGCAGCGGCACCGAAAACGGCGGCGGCGCGAGTCAGGTTCTTCTTGGACACTTCTGCACCTTCGGTAGTCCGGTTTTCCTCTGCGCCCCCGCATGCCGGTGCGTGGCCGAGAGTCCTTCTTAATACCAGCTTAGATGCAGAGCGTAACGGCGTGCTTGCATGGTGTGCAGCGAAGAAGGGCTGGATTGTGAGCAAAACCGATCGGGATGTCGCTGCATCCGTTGCCGCGCAGTTGCGGAACCAGGCACGTCAGGCTGGCTGGATGACCGACCCTGCGGGGTGGGCCCGGGATGTGCTGGGTGTCCACATGTGGTCAAAGCAGCAAGAGATCACCGAGTCGGTCATCAAGAACAAGCGCACCGTCGTGGCGAGCTGTCACGGAACCGGAAAGGCGCTGGCCGTGGAAACCCCGATCCCCACGCCCGGCGGTTTCATGTCGATGGGGGACATGAAGACCGGGATGAAGGTGCTCGGCTCAGACGGATCGCCTGTGACCGTCACGGCCACCACCGGAATCCACACTGCGAGCCGTTATCGGATTGTTCTCGAAGGTCCCGACGGAGACCGGGAAATCATTGCATCGGGTGACCACCTGTGGCCCGTACTCACATCGCGCCCCCGCGCAGCGGCCGAACTCAAATGCCAGCGCGCCGGTCTCCCTCTGCATACCGGGCTGTGGCAGCACAAGACCCGGACGGTTTCGACGATCGAGCTGAAGAAGATGGTGGCAGGCCATCAGAGGCTGACGATCCCTGCCGAAACCCCGCAGCTTCATATTCGCGGCCCCAGGTGGACACCGGACCCATGGATTTCGAAACTTCTCCTGGAGCGGGGATGCGTCGACCGCGAAGGCCGACCGGCCCTGTCGTGGGAGACGCACCACACTTCCGGCGCCCCATCGGATGTGGCAAAAGTCCGAGCGTGGATGTCGGCCAGGGGTGTGCACACGCTGCTGCACAAGAAGCGTGAAGGCCAGGGTGCAACATGGACCCTTTCCTTTGCGGGCGACGCATCGATCGGCGCCCTCCCTGACCTGGACGCTCGTGCGGTAGCCATCACCCGGCACCTGACGTATCGCGACGTGGAGCCGCATCCGGGGTGGCGGGTCAAATCGGTCAAGCAGATTACTGACGGTGAAGTCCAGTGCATTGAGGTAGATGCGCCGGATCATCTTTATCTGTGCGGCACTGATCGAATTCCTACACATAACTCCATGATTTCCTCCGTGTTGATCTGCTGGTGGATTTCAACGAGGCCAGTGGGGGAAGCCATCGCCGTTTCATGTTACACAGACGACACTGAAGTGCTTACGCGTGACGGATGGAAGCTCTTCAAGGACGTACAAACCGGACCTGATGGCGATGAGTTCGCCACTCGCAGCCCGAAGACAAAGACCTTTGAGTGGCAGAAGGCTTTCCAGTATCACGAAGCGCCCTGGGACGGCGAGATTGTCGACATCAAGGGACGTAGTGTCGATCTACGGGTAACACCAAACCATCGCATGCTGACGCAGTGGTCTGTCTACAAAAATGGACAGAAGGAAGTCGGCGAGACTTTCAAGCGAGCCGATTCAATCGGACCTCGCGGCTCAGAGCTTCCCGCTCTTTCTTCATGGAGGGGGAAGACTCCCAAGACGGTCAGTTTCGGAAAGTACACCTGGGACACCCTTGACTTCGCGGCCTTCCTGGGTGCCTGGATGGCCGAAGGGAGCCTGGGTCCGAAGCGCGAGTATGTCCGCAAGGGCGGCTATGCGGGGAGCGTCGAGGGTGACGTCACCGAGATGGCTGGGCCCGTCATCCTCACCCAGCTCCCCCACACCAAGGGGTACGAGCCGTACCGGAAACTCCTCGCCCGCATGATCGGCCGGGAGCCCGCCCGCAGTATGGATAAGAACTGGTTCTTCTCCTGCTCTGATCTCTACGAGTACCTGAAGCCCCTCGGCAAGGCTGGCGACAAGTACATCCCTGACGAGGTGAAGAACTGGGGCCCTGAAGCCCTGGAGAAGTTCCTGGAGTTCTACCTCCTCGGCGACGGCTGGTTCCAGAAGTCGCAGGGCAAGCGTGGCATTGAAGGCTACGGATCATGGCGGTCATGCACTGTAAGCAAGCGCCTCGCCGACGACCTTCAGGAGGTCGCTCAAAAGATCGGACGCCACGCCACCATCACCGAACGGGAGCCCCGCGACGGGGGCGCCTTCGAAGACGGTCGGCGCATCCTCAAGGAGAACTGCCGAACCGGGTACTACCTCATCTTCGGTGACTGCCAGACCAAGCGGATCAAGGCGTCGCGATCCCAGTACAAGGGGAACGTGTACTGCGTCTCAGTGCCGAACGAGAGCCTGTATGTGAGGCGTGGTGGGTCACCCATCTGGTGCGGGAACACGGCACCGACCTACGCCCAGGTTAACAAGATCCTCTGGGAAGAAATCCGCAAGCATCACGCAACAGCCAAGCGTCGCGGTACACCACTTCCGGGATATGTGACCCAGGGGGATGAATGGAAAGCTGACGACGGGCAGATCCTGGCCTTCGGGCGAAAGCCAGCACATGGTGACAGGCATGGCTTTCAGGGCATCCACCGCCGCTTCGTTCTCGGAGTCATCGATGAGGCGTGCGGTGTCCCGGAAGAAATCTGGACCGGTATCGAAGCGATCACCACCAACGAGGGCTGCCGCATCCTTGCGGTAGGCAACCCGGATGACCGGAACACCGAGTTCGGTGCCATGTACACCAAGCCGGAGAATGCGCAGGACTGGCACAGGATCTCAGTTCCTGCTTCCTCCACCCCGAACTTCACTGGCGAGGAAGTGCCCTCGCTCCTGAATGAGGTTCTGGTGTCGAAGGCTTGGGCCGAGGAGCGCTTGCGGGCCTGGGGCAAGGATGACCCCCGGTACATCTCGAAGGTGCTGGCCAGATTCCCCGAGCAGTCACAGTCGTCCCTGTTTCCCCCAGCCGTGATCAACCAGGCTTTCGAGGATGTACCGGTTCAGCCTGTCGGCCCTGTGGTGCGGATCGGCGTGGATGTGGCGCGCTTCGGAACCGACGAGACTGTGGTGTCCTCGTACATCGGCTCCACCGCACGCATCGAGGAGGTCTGGGCGGGTACGGACACGGTCTCGTCGGCCTACCGGGTTCTCCGCCTCGCTGAGGAAATCAAGGACCGCCTGAAATCGTCGTGGGTGGAGATCCGGGTGGACGCGGTAGGTCTGGGTGCCGGTGTGGTGGACACCCTCAACGCCAGGGCCGCGCTTCTTCCGGACCCCTGGTTCAGTGTGTACGAGATGCACGGGTCGGCCTCCCCTCCGGTTGACGTCGGCGGCTCGGTGCACGGTTACGGCAACGCGAGGGCCTTCTGGTTCGATCAGCTGCGGCAGTCGATGCGCAACGGCACAGTGAAGATCGAAGAGAATCAGCAACTTCGGGACGACCTGGCGATCGTCTTCTACTTCATCCGCACCGGCAAGCTGTTCATCATCCCGAAAGAGGAGATGAGGCAGAAGCATGGCCGTTCCCCTGACTATGCCGATGCGCTGGTGTATGCGACGGCCCCGGTGGCTGAGGGGTTGGAGGTCGGCTCGACTGTTTCGGAGGATGCAAGTGACATGGCTCACGATCTCTCGGATCTTGACGATGACCGTGAGCTGTCGATCGCACCCTTCTGACCTGGCTTCGGTCACTCAGTGTGTTCATCAGGTAACTCTGCGTACACTGATCACCATGGGATTTGCATCGATGGCAGAAGACATGAAGCGGATCGTCGAGCCTGTCGACGTCCGCCTGAAGAAGACCGTGGCGCCCCTGGAGGCGGGGGTGGCTGACCTGGGCGGGAAGTTTGCCGACCTCAAGGCGACCGTGGAGCAGCTGACCTCCGCTCACGAGAAGACCGCCGCCGAGCTGGCCGAGGCCAGCCAGTTCCTCCTCGTGCTGGCCGAGCTGGCGGGCATGCCCGTGCCGGACGAGGTCAAGGGCCACAAGAAGTAACACCCGACCGCCCCTGAGGGGGCCCTGCGCATCAGGACGGCCGTCATGCACGAACCGGCGTACGCGGTACACGACAGGATTGCCATCCGGAGGGCAGCGGCCCCCGAGGGAACGAGACAGCGACAGACGGTCGATCTGTACGCGCATCTGCTGGGGCACATCCTTCAGGCGTATGGGGAGTCAGGACCCCTGCGTTCGATGGCCTTGCGCAAACTCTCCGAGTCGCTGAACGACATCCTCGATCATGACCAGTTGGTGCAGGCGTACCGCCAGCGCACACAGCAACAGCGCGGTACGCCGCAGCAATGGGCCGGGGGTGCGACCGGATATCAGGTACCGCCCGGCGGCCTGACACATTGAAGAAAGGTGATCCGCTTTGGGTTTCCGTACCGCGTTGTTCAACGCCCGATTCTGGGGTGCATCCTTCGAGCGGGCCGTCCTGACCGTCATCCAGGCGCTGGGCGCCCAGGTGGCCGTGTTCTCCGCCACGGACATCGAAAAGCTTGGGTTGAACGGCCTTCCGTGGTCGACCATCACCTCGGTCTCGGTCTTCGCCGGTCTGTCGTCGCTCCTGACCTCCTTGGGGAAGGCTGGGGCTACCAAGGGGCGGGGTCCGGGTCTGGTCGAGCAGCTGACTCAGAAGAAGGCCAAGACCGTCACGCCCTCCGTCGGGGTGACCGAGCCCACGGCAGGCAGTGACGGAAAGACCGTCAAGTAATCCACCACAATGAGCGGGAAACGTAGTGGCTGAAGATATTGTCACCATGCGTGACGTATACACGCTGGTGCAGCAGCTGAATACGAGGACCGCCGAATTGGTACAGCAGGTCAACACGCTCGCCGAACGGGCCGAAGAGGACCGGGCCCAGTTCGGCGAGCTGGCAGAAGAACTGGGCAGACTGAAGATCAAGGTGTATGCCTCGACCGCAGCCATCGCCATCGTCGGGACCGTGATGACTATTCTGGCCCAGATGGGAAATCTGTCTCAGTAGACCAAGCGGATTCGCTGAAAGGTGACCGTCTCGTAGGGGTCGGATTCTCCGGTCTCGTACAGGACACCGATAAACAGCGGATCAATGTACACCAGGTCCGAGTAGGCGGCAGGCAGTCCGCTCAGAAGGAGAGCGGGCTGCCATACCTTCCCCTGGTCGAAACTCGCGCGAAGCATCATCAAGGCACGTTTCCCCGTATGCATGGGCCCCGTGTAGAGCAGCATTTCGGGGACTCCGGGATTCAGCACGCTGCCCTGGCAGACGGGTCCCATCAAAGACGGCTGCGGCTTGAACGGGCGGCCGAGCGACTGCCCCCCGTCAGATGAGTAGGCATCTGCCCGCACACCCGGTGCGCTGGAGTTGTTGCGGCAGTTGAAATAGATCCTTCCGTCGGGCAGCTCCGCCGCCGTGGTTTCGTTGACATTGATCCATCCGTCGGGCTCGGAGTCGGTGTATCCGATTTCCCAGGTTTCCCCGCCGTCATCACTGATGAGGCAGTGGCCACCGTTGTACTGCCGCTCGTCTCCGGTGTCGTCACCCCCAGGCGGGATGGAGTGGTTCGCCGGGACGACGATTCTCCCCCGGTACTCTCCCACCTGAAGCTGGATCCCGTGTCCGGGCCCGGTGGCGTACCACCTCCAGTCTTCTTTCTTCACTGACGAGGTGATCTCCCTGGGGCCGCACCACGTTTCCCCCTGATCATCCGTGCTGGTGATCCACACGCGTCGGCCGTCCTTCATCGATACCTCGCCACGCCGGATCTTCTTCTCGCTCACCCCTTCTGCCTGCTGGACATACAGCAACAAGATGCGTCCGTCATCGAGTGCGACAGGCGAAGGATTTCCCGCCACCCCGGCGCCGTTCTCGGCCACCACCTTCAAGTCCCCCCAGGTGAGCCCTCCATCGGTGGACCGTTTCATCACGATGTCGATATCACCGTGGTCCCGGCTGGAGCCGACTCGTCCTTCGGCGAACGCGAGGAGGTCTCCGTTCGCGGTCCGCGTGATGGCGGGGATCCGGTAGGTGTGATAGCCGCCTTCTCCGGACCGGAACGGCACGGAGGTCTCGCATGAGGCAAATCCTGGAATATCCACGAGATAACTCTAGAGAATCATGCGATTACTCTGTGCTTCATGGACAGCCCGGATCAGCCCATCAGCAACATGTCTCCCACCGAAGTGCGAGCCCTGATCAACACGCTGGAGACCCGCAACGAAGAACTACTGGACCTGGTGGGTGACGAGATCCGGGAGGCTGGGGAATTCGGAACGGCGCAGCTCGCTCTGGAGGACATCGGATGGCGCCCATTGTCGGGTATCGCGAAATCCGCCAACTCCTTCACTCTGGAGGGCCTGCACCGGGCCTCTGAGATGTGCCGCGCGGTGGCGACTATCAATCCGCTGGTCGAGCGCGGCCTGAAGGTCCGGACGGGATACATCTGGGGATCCGGCGTCTCCGTTGTTCCCAGTGAGTTCATCACCGGCCCGGGGCGTCCTCGCACGGTGAACACCACGCCGGAACTCCCGGCGGGGCTGAGCGACGTCCTGACCGGCGCGCTCGCCCAGATGGAGATCGAGATGTCGGCGGCCACCGACGGCAACCTCTTCTTCCTCGTGGACAAGAAGGCCAAGACGGTGCAGCGCATTCCCTTCGAGGAGATCTCGGAGGGAGTATCCCAACGGGGTAACCGGGAGCGCTTGATGTACATCCGGCGGACCTGGAACGACTGGGATCTGGAGCTTGACCCCAGTGAAGAGATTGACATCCAGCCCTTCACCAAACCCAAAAAGAGCCGCAGTAAGCCGAAGTTCAACTACCAGTCGGTGTGGTATCCGACCCCTGCGGCGATGGAGGGGAGGCGTGACCTGCGGTCGGGGGCGATCCAGAATGATCCGGTTGATCATTCCAAGGTCATGGTGCACATCGCTTTCAATCGGATGGTCGGCTGGAGGTGGGGCGTCCCGGATGTGCTTCCCGCGATCTGGTGGACCAAGGCATACAAGGAGTACCTGGAGAACTGCGCGACTTTGACCAAGGCGTACGCCAGGTTTGCCTGGAAGGTGACGAACGAGAAGTCCAAGGGTGTGCGGCGGACGGCGGCGACGCTGGCGCAGGCGCCCCGGACGGATCCGGCAACCGGCCAGCCGTTGTCGGTGGGGGCGTCGGCCGTGCTGGGCGCGGGTCAGGATCTGGCGGCTGTGGGCAATAAGTCGGCTGTTGACTTCGACGCCGGACGCCCTCTGGCGGCGATGATCGCTGCCGCTCTCGACGTGCCGCTGCCAGCATTGACCGAGGACCCCACTATCGGAAACCGGGCGGGGTCCACCTCTTTGGACACCTCGACCACTCTGGTGATGCAGGCGCGCCAGAAG
The DNA here is from genome assembly GCF_014712245.1 of Streptomyces sp. 5-10. NCBI lineage: Bacteria > Bacillati > Actinomycetota > Actinomycetes > Kitasatosporales > Streptomycetaceae > Streptomyces > Streptomyces sp. 5-10. Next base: position 23,050 of record NZ_JACVYG010000007.1, on the reverse strand, counting down.
GTGATGGACGAAACATTCCAATTGATCTTCAGGATGCTCGGCCTGAAAGTCCGCCTGCGCTGGCCGGAAATTGCCGAGGAGCCAATCCATCGGCGGCTACAGGCAATCGACATGGCAGTTCGCATGGGCGTCCTGTCGGACAGGGAAGCCCGGTCAATGGTGCTGGACGCATGGCACGACAAGTGGGATGACTTCCCCGCAGACCCGCCAAAGGAAAAGGATCTGCCGCATCCGATGAAACCGAAGGAAGACCTGGAGAGCGGGGCTTCTTCCGGTGGCACGGGTGGCCCGGGTGCGCCATCCCCGTTGAAGACGGGCAGCCGGACAGGGGGGCGCCCGCCGAAGCAGCCGGATCCTATGTCGATGGGCGACCACGGACTACGGGATGAGAGCTCCGGAAACTCTGAGTAGTCAGAGCAAGGTCGTTTGGCGTTACTCTAAGGAGCGATCCATCACCATCAGTGACATGAGGTAGCCCGGTGGTAACTGCCGTCCTGGCGGAATCCGCACCCCTTGCCCAACCGAGCGACATCGAGGGCAAGGGCATTTGGCGTGCCCGGCTGATCGAAGCCGACGTCGAGGGCAGCTCCGGTTTCTATCCGGCCGAAGTGCTGAAACGTGATGGACCTGCCGCATTTCCGGCAGGAACCCACGTGTACTACGACCACCCGTCGTCCAACGAGGAAAACGACCGCCCCGAGCGCAGCGTCCGTGACCTCGCGGGATACCTGGTGGACGATGCCGGGTTCGAAGAAGGCCCCGATGGAAACGGGCTCTTCGCCCGAATCCAGTTCGTCGAAGGCGCCAAGAGCCTGGCCCAGTCCCTCGCACCCATCATCGGACTGTCCATCCGGGCATCCGGGGACATCGAGAACACCCCGAGCGGAAAAGTGGTGCGCAGCATCCGTGAGGGCGTATCTGTTGACCTAGTCACCCGTGCTGGAGCGGGAGGAAGGCTCGTCAATATGACAGAGTCGACTAAGCCGGTATCCCCCCCGGCAGAGGAGACCAAGTCCAAGGCGGCGACGGAAGTCAATATTCCGTCGACCATCGGCGCGGGTAGCCTCGTCAACGAGGTCTCTTCCCTGAAAGAGTCGATCTCCGATCGGTTCCAGGAATTCTCGGTCGAGATCGCGCGCCTGGGGCAGCAGCTCCGCGAGTCGCAGCGGGAGACCGAGAAGCTGCTGCGGGAGAACCGCACCCTGTCCGAGACGGTGACTTTCCTGCGGGAGCGCCAGGAGGCGTCGGACGCCAAGCTCGGTGAGGCCAAGAGCATCGGGGACACGCTCGCCGAGATCCTGGAATCCGGAGTGCCTGAGCCGTCGATGATCCGCATCGCGCAGACGTATCGATTCGGCCAGGACGACCTGCATGAGTCGATCAAGCGTGAGCGCGAGTACCTGAAGAAAGTCTGGCGCGAGTCGGAGCGCAGCGGCCTGTCCAAGTCGGAGACCGGGAACCTGGGGCTGACCGAGTCCGCTCTGCGCTCCGACACCACAACGGTGTCGGACGAGGACTTCGGCGAGATCGAGTCGGTTCTCTCGGGGAAGCAGCTGTTCTGATTCATGGCTACCAACGAAATTTTCAAGTACGGACAGTGGCTCTCGCTGCCGCTCCCTCTGCGCGGGGATGACCCCCACGTCAACGAGGACCCCACCCGCAACGGCGATCCGGTCCTCATCGGTGACATCGTCGGATTCGCCCAGGAGGTCGGGGGCGTTCCTGTGATGTGGCCGGACGCTGAGGCATGCGCGAACGGCAGCGGCCAGAAGTCGAGCATTTCCTGGATGATCCGTCGCAACACGGCGAACTCCCTGGAGCCGGGCTGGGCGTCGGTCGCACTCGTCGGCGCCTTCTGCTACCCGGTCGAGGGCTGGGATCCGACCACCTCCGGCACTGGTTCGGCGGTCGGCATCCGTGCCGCGAAGACTTCCGAGGAGAAGGCCGTCCTGGTTCTCAACTCCGAGGAGGACCACTGGTTCGGCCACATCGTCGGCCAGACCAAGATGCACATGAAGGACCCGGAGACCTGTGAGCCCATCGGGCCCGAGGTCATGGTGCCGATCATCAACGTCGTGCAGTCCTTCAGGCCGCACCCGAACGCTGTTCCCGACAAGCCCGCCGGTTCTTGACCCACGGGAGGGAGGTAAAGGATTATGAATATGTCTGACCCCAAGCTCAAGGCCCTGGACGGCATCAAGGCCACCTCGAACTCGATGTTCACGGACATCGCCGAGGCTCACATCGAGCGCCGGTCCGCACTGAAGAAGCGCGCGTTCTCCTCACTCGCCCAGCGGCGCGGAGAGATGGAACTGCTGCGCATCATCCGTGAAGCGAGCAACCTGACCGGCCCCGGACAGCATCTGGCCATGGGCAAGCTCCGCGAGGCCGTGTCCTCCGGCGACTTCCCGGTTCTCTTCCAGACGATCAGCCAGGCCAGCATGCTCGGCCAGTACGCCGAGCTTCCACAGCAGTGGCCCACCTTCGCCGTGCGCACTACCGTGCCGGACTTCCGTCCAGCTCGCATGGTCCGCTGGGATTCCCAGCTGGACCAGCTCCCGGACTACAACGGCGGTGCCGACCGGCACGTCCGGGCACTGCCCCGCATCCCCGAGCTGACCGAGTACCCCACCTTCAACCTGACCACCGAAGGTGCCGACTACTTCGTCAACAAGTACGGTGCGCGATTCCCCTTCTCGTGGGAAGCGTTCATGAACGACGAGCTGCGGGTTCTTCAGCAGCTGCCGACCGAGATGGCCCGCTGGGCGCGCGACACCGAGGACGTCCTGACCACGGGCGTCCTGGCGACCGCCGAGGGGCCGAACCCGGACTTCTTCAACCAGGCCGAGAACTTCGGTTCGCAGGTCGGCACCGGCAACTACGTCAAGGACAACCCGCCGCTGTCGCTGGATGCCCTGGAGAAGGCCATCCAGCAGATCGGCATGCGGCAGGTCAACGGCCGCCAGGTCCGGGTGCAGAACTTCGTGCTGCTGGTCCCGCCATCCCTGGCGCTGACCGCCCAGGCCATCGCGCAGTCCACCACCTACGTGCGAGTGCACCGGCTGGCCACCGACGAGGAGATCCGCACCAACGTGAGCAGCCCGGTCGCGGGCCGCTTCACGGTCGTGGAGAGCCCCTGGCTGCCACTGATCGACCAGTCGCGCGCCGCCCCCACCACCTGGTATCTGCTTCCCGCTGGCGGTCAGACCGAACGGGGCCCCGCCATCGTGACCGCGTTCCTGCGTGGCCACGAGGTCCCCGAGGTCCGTGTGATGGGTGACACCGGCCGCGCCATCGGCGGCGGAGACATCCCGGCCTTCGAGGGCAGCTTCTCGCACGATGACATCCAGTACCGGGTGCGCTCCATCATCGGCGCCGCCGGTCTGGACACATCGGCGGTCGCGGTGTCCAGGGGCAATGGCGAGTCGACCGGCCCGGCCGAGGACCCGCACGCCCCAGGTCTGATGCGCGGCCCGGTGATCCCGGTCCACGACACCGACCCGAACGAGGTTCCGGACGTCCCGCCCCCGCCGCACCGCGACATCCGGGAGCAGATCGCCAGCGAGACCCGCGCTGCGGTGAAGGCCGAGCTGGATTCCCGGGCGAAGGCCGAAGCGGAGGCCAAGGCGGCAGAGGCCGAGGTCAAGGAGGAGGCCGAGACGAAGTCCCCTCCACCTCGGTCCACGGGCCGCACGCAGGCCAAGGGGACCGACAAGAGCTAATCCCCTGATCGGCGCCGCCTCTCCCCCCTGCGGGCGGCGCCTCCTGGCGGGCCGGGCCCCATCCCCTCTCCCGGTCCGCCATCCAGCTCCCCGCTCGACCCTGACTCGGCGGGGAGCTGGATTTTTCATGGTCACCCCATGTACTGTCTGACTCAGGAAGCTTTCCTCCTTTACTCCTTAGGGATACGGCGGGATCGTCTTCTCCTTTCCGGGAAAGCCCCCTGCTCAGGCGGGGGGTTTTTCTTTTCCCCGGACCAGGTCGTCACCCTCTGTGATCGCTGGGACACTGGTGTTTCACCCACCCCGATCACCTGAGGAACAAGAAGTGAAACTCCTCCGACGGGCCGCCCTGCTGGCCGCCTCGATGCTCGCTCTGTCCGCTCCGGCGGCCATGGCATACACACCCTCCGGATCCTCCGCGACGGGGGTGACTCATCCCGGCGCCGAGCTGACGATGTTCGTGACCGACGTCCAGAAGGGATACACCTACTCGTCCAGCCTTCAGTGCATGCCGAACGGCGGCGACCACAGCGACCCCTGGACGGCCTGCTACAGCCTGAAGCAGGCGGACGGCGACTTCGACAGGATCGAACCGCTCGACGGGGAGGTGTGTACGAAGGAGTACCAGCCGGTGGTGTTCACGGCGACTGGTCACTGGAAGGGTGAGCGGGTGTACTGGTCGAAGAAGTTCGCGAACCAGTGCGAGGGCAACATCGCCACCGCTGGCGCCTTCGACTTCTGAGCCTGGGAAGCCAGACGGCCCCCGCCCGTTCCCGGGTGGGGGCCGTCTGTGCTCACCTCATATGCCGTGAGACAGGATACCTGTCAGAGGGTGGCGATGAACGCCTTCCAGTCACTGGCCTCGAAGGTGAGGATGTGGCTGTCCTCGCCGAGCTTGGTGTCACGCACCGCGACCTGGCCGGTCGGGTGTACACCCTGCTCTACACACGTACCTGTGTTCGACGAGTAAGAAGATTTGTGCCACCCCGTGACACCATGCCTTCCCTTAGGAGTCTCAGTCAACAGTCTTCGGCCTTCCCGGTTCTCAACGTTGGTGTACTCGCTCAAGGTACCGTGCAGTCTCCTCAGGTGAGAGCGCCCTGTGCTGGAGATGCACGAACAGCTCCGCTGCCCGTCGAGCAACCTGCTGATCGTCGACTGCACTGCCTCCGAACAGGTTGTCGAGGTAGACAATCGATTCCGCGTCCTCGCCTCCAGCCGTGACAAGGAGGAGTGGTCGATCCGGAGTGGCCATCCCCTCCCCCGGTGTGTGGCGCAGTATCTGCACGCTGACGCCCTTGTCCCGGATCAGATGGACGAGATGCTTCGCCTGGTCTGTCATCACTTCTTCCGAGGCAACCGGGGCCTTGAAGGCAATCTCGCTGAAAACGAACCGAAGGTCAGGTCGATCCTTCTTGGTCAGGACCGCCTTGCGCTGATTGCGAATCTCCAGAGACTTGCGAGGGATGACCTTGTACGGGAATGTCTGATCATCTGCGCCCAGGATGAGTGCTTCGCTGTACGCCTTTGTCTGAACAAGACCAGGGATAACCATTGGTTCGTAATTACTGATCGATGTGGCCAGGTCTTCCAGGTCGGCGATCTCAATCTGAGCCAGATCCGCTGTCCCTCGATAACCTTCCCACCAGCCCTTCTTCCGGCTGGTTCGGGCCAGATCGATGATGCGCCTCGCGACCGCCTCGTCCTGTACGTCATACAAGCGCATGTACTTTTCGGCCGCCGCGACATCTACCGCAGTGTTGCCGGTCTCGTGACGATAGGCAGCAGCGCGACTCACCCCGAACTCTTTGGCCACGTCATCCATGGACAAGCCTGCGGCTTCACGCAGACGGTGCAGGTACCGACCCACGATCTGCTTACGGATCGTGGGTTTGCCCTGGTATGTCATGGTGCCTTCCTCTCGGGGTTCACCCATTCGGGTGACATGAGTGCAGAACAGTAGTTCGCAAGACTGAGATTATGTCAGAGTGGTACTTGCCACAAGGCTAGTATGTGGTGGATTCTGGTTAAGAAACGCACCAGCGACTGCCACTTTGGCTGGCGAGTTACTTGCGCCACCCGCATGTGGCAGCGTCAAGGACGCCGGATGAATCTACCCCGATCCATCCGGCGTTCGCGGCGGCGGCCCCTGTTCTTCCCTCGTGGGACACGGGCCGCCGACTCATCTCTGGGCCAGAGAGGATATGAGGTTGCATGACAGTGGCAGCAGCACCGGTAGGTCCACAGCGCTATGCCGAAACTTATCCAGCAACCGAGGTGTCTGCGACCCGCGCCCGTCACGACACATCTCTGATCCTGCTCACCTGGCATCTGGACCCAATGATTGAGGCAGCCGAGCTGATTGTCACCGAACTGATGGCAAACGCTGTTCGGCACGGCGAGGGGCCGATCAGTTTTTCTGTCACCCGCCTCACTGGCGGGGTGAAGATCTCGGTGTGCGATCGCTGCGCAAAGAAGCCGAACAGGTGTCCGGCAGATCTTTCCGATGAAGGCGGACGCGGCCTGTTCCTGGTGGAAACCCTGGCCACTTCATGGGGGTGTGAAGTGACGCGGAGCGGAAAAAAGGTGTGGGCGGAGCTGCTTTCGGGCGCACGCACTTAGGTACACAGGGCCCTGACTAAAGCGCAGACCCCCTCGACTTCTGGGGGTTCCTCGCGGAGCTGGATGCACAGCTCCTCCATGGTGGAGGCGGCGGTGACCTTGTCCCCAATCATGCGCGCCCGCCATTCCTGGTACCGCCTGATCGCCTCCTCGGCGCTCGCCGCAGCGTTCTTGCGGCATGTGCATGTCCCTTGCGGGCTCTGCTGATTTGGCATGCATCGATCTGTATCAGTCACATACCCTCCCCTAGGTACCTACGGCCTATGCCTGTGACCTGCGTCTCTCGATCGTGGATCGAGCCGCTGCCCCCGTGATGCGACCTGCCTGAACCGTAGGTGAAGACGCGAAGACCGCGCCACCTGCTCCAGTGTGACGCCGACCGCCCCCGCATGTCCTCAGCAAACAGCGAATATTTGCTTCCGTTTGAGGTTCCGTCAGCCACTGAGCGATGATCGGTAAGCGACTTCCTGGAAGAACGGTGGGTACATGCGCGTCTCGGTCATCGGCTGCGGCCACCTCGGAATCCCCCACGCTGCGGCCATGGCCGAGCTGGGCCATACGGTCATCGGCGTCGACATGGACCAGACAAAAGTTGACCGCCTCAACAAGGGAGACTGCCCGATCCACGAGGCAAACCTCCAGGAACTGCTGAACCGTCACATCCCCTCCGGGAAACTGTGGTTCACCACCGACATGTCCGAGGTGGCGCACTGTGACGTGCACTTCCTTGCCGTTGGCACCCCCACCGCGAAAGTCGGCCATCATTACGAGACCTCCCAGCTGATCCGGGCCGTACAGACCCTCGCCCCAAACCTGACCGGGCCATGCACGGTCATCGGGAAGTCCACGATCACCGCAGGGACGTCACGTCTGTTGAAGAACCTGCTGGCTGAACACGCGCCAGCCGGGGAGTCGGTGGAACTCGTCTGGAACCCTGAGTTTCTTCGTGAGGGCCGAGCCGTGGACGACACCCTGAACCCTGACCGGATCGTCGCCGGGGTGTTCTCGGACAGTGGCGAGCGCACTGTTCGGGAGGTCTATTCGAAGATCCTCAAGGGTGGCGTCCCCTTGTTCATCACGACCCCGGCCACGGCTGAGCTGGTCAAAGGCGCGGCGAACGCGTTCCTCGCCATGAAGATCTCCTTCATCAACGGAGTCTCCGACATGTGCAGGCAGGCCGGTGCGGACGCGATCGAGCTGGCCGAGGCCATCGGGATCGACCCGCGCATCGGCATCCGGGGCATGGCGCCCGGCCCGGGGTTCGGCGGCGGCTGCCTACCGAAGGATCTGAAGGCGTTCGCAGCGTCAGCCGAAGAGCTGGGGGCCTTGGATATGGCGGACTTGATGTGGTCGGTGGACCGGGTCAACTCATCCCGCCCGGAGGCCGCCATGGATCTGATCGAGGATGCACTGGGCGGCAGCGTGGCCGGTATGCGGGTGACGCTGTGGGGAGCCGCGTTCAAGGCAGGGACAAGTGATGTCCGGGAGTCCCCCGCACTGGCCTTGGCAGACCGCCTGACGCTGCACGGGGCTGTGGTGAGGGTGCACGATCCGCAGGCCCTGACGTCGGCCCTGAGGGAGCGCCCTGGTCTTCGGGTGGCGGAGTCGATGGAGGAATCAGTCTCCGGGTCGGATGCGGTCGTAGTGGCCACCGAGTGGCCGCAGTTCGCGGCAGCGAATCCTTTCGCCCTGGTGGGGCGGACCCCGTCTCCGACCGTGGTGGATCTTCGAAATGTTCTGGATGCGGCGCAGTGGCGGCGCGCAGGGTGGGCGGTACGCCAGCTGGGCAGGGCGTTTCAGGAATAAAAGCGTAGCAAGACATGTCGCTGTCTACCTGAAAACTGGCTCGAATCTATGCGAATTTTCGAGCACCCTGTGGTAGGTTCGCTCTGTCCGCAAACAAGAACCACGGGGAGGGTTCGATGACGGCTTCACGTCAGGCCATCTCATTCACGCGCAAGGGTTTCGCCAGCCTCGAAAGGCTGACCACCGAGACCGGGGAGTCCAAGTCCGACATGGTCAACCGCGCCCTGGAGGTCTACGACTTCCTGGAGAAGGAGAAGGCGGCCGGTGGCGAGCTGATGATCCGGCATCCAGGGGACGAGCTGCCTCAGCGGGTTCATCTCATCTGAGCAGATCTCCAACTGAACACGACAAAGGCCCCGATGTCCTGGAAGACCGGGGCCTGTCGCATGCCTGAAAACGCTACAACCACACGAGACGTGCACCGCTCATGCCAAAGAAGTGCACCAGTTCGAGGATGAGCAAGACGTGACTCAATCCCTCAACCTCAAGGAAGGTACCTCAACTCATGCGAGAAAGCCAGCTAGTTCAGCATGCGGAGGTCAAGTCATGAGCATCGAAGCGCTCGACTACGTGCGCACCCTGAAGGTTGGCAACCCGACCGTTCTCATGCTCCTGGCTAACCATGCTGATGAGCAGTTCAGCTGCTTCCCTTCGATGCCGCTTCTCGCGGCCGAGGTCGAGGTCACCAACAACGACGACAACCTGCGGATGCTGCGCCGATCCCGCAACAGCCGATACAACAACGGACACCTGGAAGGAGTGGAGAGGTGAGCTTCGAGTACATCGACGCCGCGATGAAGGCGACGGGCCTGTCCGCTTCCCAGAAGGCCGTACTCCTCAATTACTGCATCCGTGCCGACGCCCACGGCTACTCCTGGCCGGGCCGTAAGCGCATCGCGGACGACACCGGACTGTCCCTGCGCAGCGTCAATTACGCGAAGACTGCGCTCATCGAGATGAACCTCATCGCCAACAAGGAGCGCACCGACGCAAACAAGCGTCAGATCACTGACCTGGTGCGCGTCAACCTCGCTGGCGTCAAGGCCATCGCACGGAAAGCGAAAGACTACAAGGACAACCTTGTGGAGGAGATCACTTTCGCACGCCAGGAAGAGCCGCAGGTCACTAGGGGTGCAACCACTGCACCCTCCCCGGGTGAGGGGGTGCAAGAGCTGCACCCTGGGGGTGCAACCACTGCACCCTCCCCCTGCACCCCTTGCACCCCCGAGGGTGCAACCAGTGCACCCCTTGAAAGTCCACAGCAACCCCCACGCGAATCTTCAACGGAACCCTCATCTCTCTCCCCTTACCCCTCTCGGGAGGGTGCGGGAAGCGATGCGGGCCCTGAAGGGCCCGACGAGAGAGATGCGGCTTCGCCTCACAACCCCGCCGGGGTGCGGTCGGCGGCGGACCCCGGGAGCGATGAGGGGGGCTCTTTCCCGGGCGAGGTGACCGAGGTCGTGACGACTGCCGCGATCGAAGTCGGGGTGGATCCGGGTGAGGCTCTGGATGTGCTGAGTGCGTGGGACCGGTTGAGTTTCCGGTACTTCGGTGAACGGGGAACGCTGGAGGAGCTGCTGAACGAGGGTCCTGTCATCGTGGAGCAGCTGAATCTGGGGCGCTCTGCTGAAGAGATCAAGAGGAAGCTGGAGGGGGATTTCCGTGAGGCGGCGAGCGAGGCGGCGTGACCAGTTCTCCTGAACGGATCTCCTCCTGGCAGAATGATCGCGTGTCCGCGTCACTGGCTTCTCTCCCCGGAGCCGGGGCGCGGCTCTTCACCATCCGGGAGGGTTCGTGTCGGGCGTTCATGTCGTCTCGCTGGTCAACAAGGAACCTCAGGTCATCGCTTCCGGCGGTTACCAGCTTCTGCGGTTCCCATTCGAAGGCGAGTCGTATGACCGGTTCGGCATGCATGATCCGGTTCAGCCGGACGGCGGGAAGTCGGAGTTCCCGGATGACCGTTCGGGTCTGATCTGGCCGTCGCGGGAGGGCTGGGGGCAGCTGGAGGCGAACATTCACTGGGAGGCCGCGCCGGTAGGCGGGGTGGAGATCCCCGGCATCCCGGACTGGCTGTTCAAAAACCGGAACCGGTACTGCGAGGTACGAGACCGATTCGTCCGGGATCCACTGAACCTGGTCAAGGGTGAGCAGGGCGATGAGGGTGCGGGCGGGAATGCGACAGGGACGGATCACCGGGTGCCGTCACCGGGGTTGCAGGCGTTCACCAAGCAGCACGGCCTGTTTGTCCACCGGGGGGTTCCGGTGGGGCTGATGGTGGCGCATGACGCGAAGTGCCCGGTGAGGGTGGTTCATGCTCAGCTCAAGCTGACGATCTGGCCGGTGGCTCCGAAACCGAAGCGCTGATCGACTCGACGAAGGCCGCAAACCCCGCCCTTCAGGGCGGGGAGAAGTCACTCCGGTCAGGTGGTTTCGGTGAACTGGCCCCAGTTGTCGGCGTAGGCGGCGTTGACGTCGACCTGGGCTCCGGCGAAGTTTCCCCGGTGAACGGCCTGGTACAGGTGGATGCGGTCGGCGATGCGGCTGCCGGACCATGCGGCGGTCTGCCACCAGTAGGCAGCGTTGTCGCCCATGCGTTCTTTGGTTCCGGTGATGACGTCGATTCCCCCGTAGAGCCCGATGATGTAGGGGCCGAGGGCGGGGCGGGCTGCGGTGAGGTAGTCGGCCGCATGCTGGGCGGTGATTTTTTCGGAGTCGGCGGCGAAGTACACGGCTGACCCTTTGGGGGCTTTGAGTTTCTGCATGGCTTCGCGGGCTCGTTTGCCGTGGGTTTCGCCGGTCTTGCTGCCGCCGGTCATGGCGTCGCCGTCTTCCTGCCAGATGCAGCCGACGGAGAGTCCGGCTTTGAGCAGGGAGGTCAGTTCGTCTGTGGTGAGCCCTTGGCCGGTGTCGTCTTTGCCGATGCTGAGGTAGCGCAGTACTCCGGTGAAGCCGGACCGGCGGGTCCAGCTGGGTTCGGGCCGGTCCCAGCTGTAGTCGAGCACGAAGTTCATGATCCGAGTATCGGTTACACAGAGTGATTGACGTTGCATTGTGCAGCCGCAGCGGGGACCGGCGGCCATGTGCCGGGCCCGGATTCACGGCAGGGCTGTATCCACAGCAGTCTTGCCTCACCCTGCCCGCTGGACAGGGGTCTCTACGGGAAAGGTGAAGACCGATGAAGCTGCACACCCACGCTGTAGGCAGGGTCAGCGTCGTCATCATGGACCAGGACAAGGGCATCCTCAGTCACGTCGCCGCCACCCCGGACGAGCTGTGGTCCTGGATGAGGCTGGCGGACTCGAACTCCGAGGGGGACGACGCGTTCTTCCTGAGCGAGAGCGAGTGGCGCGAGGTCGTGCAGGCGCTCGACCGGCACGGCGCAGTCCATGTGGAGACGGAGTACGACTGTGATCTGGTGGTCATCCGGCACTTGCGCTGATCCGGCACCCCTTGGTGTGTGACGCATCGACTACCCACGGTCACAATGGTGACCGTGGGTTAAATGCTCCGATCAAGGGATTGTCTGTTGAGTTTCCTCCTTCGCCACCGCAGGCGCCTGACAGCTTCAGCAGGCGGCCTGGCTGCCCTTCTCGCGGCCTCAGGGCTATGGGTCTCCGGATATCAGGCCGGACAGGACTCCAGGCCGCCACAGAGGCACACAGAGAAATCCATGACCGGCATGAAGGGCATGGATCACGGCGGGAAGGACATCAACATCCCCGCCGTCTGTGCCGCGAATCTCCCCAGCGAGGCGCATGACACCATCGAGAACATCCTCAAGGGCGGACCGTATCCGCACGAGAAGGACGGGACGGTCTTCAAGAACCGCGAGGGCATCCTCCCACCCGAGGAGAAGGGGTACTACCACGAGTTCACCGTGGAGACCCCGGGGTCGGACGATCGGGGGGCCCGCCGGATCGTCACGGGCGGCGAGGAAGCCGATCAGGTCGAGGATTACTACAGCGACGATCACTACAGGTCATTCGAGCTGATCGACTACAAATGTGAAGGCGGCCCGTCCTCCGAGCCCTCGCCTTCACCTGATGGCACGGACTCCCCCAGGCCCGAGCCGAGCGGCAGTGCCGAGAACGGCTCGCCTCACGAGATTCTGGATCCGGTGTGCGTGAACGAGCTGCCCAAGGAGGCTCACGACACGCTGAGTTTGATCTGGAAGTACGGGGACGACGGAAGCAAGTTCCCGTTCCCGAAAAAGGACGGCTCTACTTTCGACTGGCGGCCGAATGACCCGTATCCATTCCCCAGGAAGCCCCAGGGTTACTACAAGGAGTACACCGTAATCACGCCCGGTGCGCCTAACCGGGGGAAATTGCGGATTGTGACCGGTGGAGATCCGAAGGACAAGGTCGAGGACTGGTGGAGCGACGACCACTACGACACGTTCCACCCAATTGACTACACCTGCGACACATCAGGCCCGAATGCCCCGTCTCCGATGGGGAGTCGCTGATGCCCGGGGATATCTACCCGCCGGACTACAACACGGATCGGGGTAAAGTCCGGGCTCTGATTCCGGATGTAGAGCAGGTGGATTTCGCCGGGGAGGGTGTCCCGGAATACCTGTTCTCGGACACGCATATCGACGCGTTCCTGGCGATCTACTCATCGAAGCCGCAGACGATCCGGGTACTGCGGGCCGGTGCTGCCGCATTGCGGGCCGTCGCGGTCTCCGAGGGTTTGATTGCGAAGGTTATTCGCACCGAAGACCTTCAGACCGATGGCGCCAAGATGACCACGGCTTTGCTTGCGGGCGCCAAGCAGCTGGATGATCAAGCCGACAAAGAGGAAGAGGACGACGACTGGGAATACGGCTTCCAGGTAGTCGACTACCAACCGTCTCCCTGTGATCTTCCGTACTGGATGCACGGCTTCCCCGGGGGGCGGCCGGTCGGACCGACGGTTCCGGCGGCCGGGTTCGGACGCTGGCTCTGACACCATCCCCAAGGGTGTGTCTCAGGGGGCAAGTAGAGTCCGTTCCGGAAAGGGAAGAGAAGGAGATCACCCCTGATGGAACCGTCGATGCTGCCCGAGTTCGTTCACGACCTCGCCACCTGGACCCGGCAGTCCGCAGCCACTCTGTGGTGCGCCAAAGCGGCCCAGGGCTCCCCGTTCTGGTGGCCGCCCGGCGTGGCCAACCCGGGCAAGGCGGCCCTTGAGCTGCGCGAGGAGGTGTACGGCCGGATGCTGGGGCAGGTCGGGGAGCATCACCTGGCGCACGGCATGGCTCTGGAGGCCCAACAGAAGGCCACCATTCGCTCTTATCGTGAGCTGGCCGACTGGCATGCCGACACCCTGGAGGCGTCCTACAGGATGCCGCACAAGATCGGCAAGGACATCACCTACCTGGCGGCCCGCACTCAGATGGGCATGTACCGGCTTGAGCTGGACAAGCTGCCAGCCTCACGTGGCTTCATTCTGTGGGACACCCCCATCGGCGAGGCCGAGCCCCGAGGGCAGCTCACGGCTCATTACGAGCCCGGGACCGGTCGGCTCCTCGACGTCGAGTTGGTCGACGACATGATGAAGGGCTTCCGTGAATCGGACACTCCGGTGGTTGCCGCGAGCTGGCGTGTGCTGCCCGGCGCCAAGGAGGTCGGGGTGGTGTTCTACTCGGACGGCACCAAGGCCCGTGCGAATTATGAGGCGTTCGCCGAGAGTCAGAGGCGTGAGCTGCCGCCTGGCATGAGTCTCGACAAGGACGCAATGAAACTTCAGCTGTCCGACCCGCTGCCGCTGGAGCGGGAGCAGGTTCTTCCGCTGGACCGGACTTTGGGGTGGTTCGATGATGATTCGGTCGAGGAGCGTCTGAGGCCGACCATTTCTTCGGATCCGTCTTTCTTGCGGGAGGCGGAACGTCGCCACGTGGGCGATCAGTTCGTTCAGGCGAACGAGAAGGTTCTGCCGATGCTGACGCAGATGGTGAAGACGTTCGTGTCGACGCTGGTGATCCGGCACATGAAGCTCACCGCCCGGGAGGAGGTTCCGGCTCCGAAGCATTCGGTGAAGCGGATGCGGCGTGCGGGTGCGGACGTCGAGAGTCAGCGCCCCGCTGTGGAGGTGGTGCGCATCGGCAAGCCTTTGCGGCACCGGAGCAACAAAGCGAAGGGCTCGGGCTCATCGTGGAAGGTGAAGACGGTGGTGGGCCCGGTGATCCGTACTCGTCAGTACATCCCGGCTCGCAATGAGTACCGGGATGGCATCTGGGAGATCGAGCCGTATGTGGCAGGTGATCCGGACGCTCCATGGTCGGAGCGGGCCAAGGTCTTCCTCCTGGAGTGAACCAGGGGACCCCTGATCCGGGGTGGGAGTATGCATTGCATGACCCACACCAGGACCCATGTCTACCTTGCGTTCGCCAACCCGCATCTCGTCTGCGACCTCTGCCGTCAGCCGGTGCCCCGCTGGCACAACAATGACAGGTGCGGCTGCACCGAAGGGAGCTGGCTCTACCCGTGCAGCCACAACGCCGAGGCCGTCAGTAGCTGCCCGTCCTGGTCACCTGTCGACGGCTGTCTGTGCCAGGAGTTCCTTGGCAAGGTCGATCATGCCGTCGCGGCGGCCATGTGAGTTGCCGCAGCGTGGGACTCCCTCTCCGGAGGTGCACGACATGCTGATGATCCTGGATCCAGTCTTCGATCTCGGTTGAGATGGCCGCCCCCATCGCGGAGGCGGCTTTCTCTTTACCCGGGGAGGGGGCAAATGTTTGCAACCTTCCGCGAGTAGATGTTTGTAATTGTGATCATCGTCGAGAGTGTGTCAGGATGACTTCGCTCTCAGCGAGCACTCCCGGAAAGGGGAAATGACATGACCGGCACCATCCGGCACCCGGTGATCTCCGACCTGATGAGGGCCCTGCACGCCCGGCCGGAATCCGAGATCAAGTACCCGATGAAGGGGTACCGGATCGAGGAAGCCCTCAAGGGCTTCGCCAGCGAGGCCATCCATGACGCCGCCCTCGGTGCCCAGGAACTCGGACTCGTCCAGATCGACCCTGAGAGCTGGCACCACGACATCAGTCTCACCGAGGAAGGTCGAGCCTGGTCGGAGGATGCGCAGCTTCCCGCCATCACCTACGTCTACCGCATCGACGGCGAGCTGGCTGTCGGCACACTCGCCAACTGGGCCAAAGCATGGGAGCACTCCCAGTACTCCGACATTCACGTGGAGGCCGAGCTGGTCACCTGGGGCCACCGCGACGGGTTCAGTGTCCAGGTGGACCGTCTTCCGGACGGCGAGGATGACTACTACATCGACTACCGCGTCTGGGCTGCCGGAGAAACGGCGTCCGCGCGTATCGACGGGAGGGCCTGACCGTGGCCAGGGTGATGGATCTGACCGCTTTCCGCAGTGACCTCACCGAGGTCATCGACAACCTCGACGATACCGGCCCGGTATATCTGAAGAAGTACAAGGACACGGTCGCCGAGGTCCGCTCCGCCACCCCGGAGGGTGAGCGCCGCTACGCCAAGAGCGCCTTGGGTGTCTTCCGCTATCTGGAAGAGCTGGGTACTGGAATCCCGGATGAGCTGGTCCGGCTTGGCGTGGACACCCTTGCTGCTCTCGGCGAACTGGCCGAGAGGCATCAGCAGCTTGTCGCCAGCGGCGCCAGCTTCAGTCGCTACCCCGAGGACTGCTTGCCCGACGAAGGCTCTCTCACGGTCAATGATGCACTCGCCCGCCTCTACTTCGGCGACGACTACCCCGGGCAAACCGAGGATCCCTATGCCTGGTTCTGCACCTGTGCGCACCTTCAGGCTGAGGCGGACCGGCGCGGCATGAGCACGGAGCTGCCTATGCCCAACGCTGACGACGAGGATGAGCCGACCTTCGTGGAGCTGGCGGTCGCCTCCGGCCATACACCGGAGAGTCTGGCCACCTTCGGCATCAATGCTCTCGACCAGGGTGTTCCCCTTGCCAAGCTAGCCGACCTCCTTGGGTCAGAGCCGGTGCCTGCCGATGTCGCTGCACTGCCTGAATACAGTGATCACTGGTTCAGGGAATTGACCGAGTCGGGTCTTTCGCACGCCGAGACGGCCTCTTTCTTCCGCAAGGGCCTGGGTCGCAAGGCGAACGACGCTGTTCACCTCGTCAAATGCGGCGCCATAACAGCTGACGAGATCAAGGAACTGCTGGCTTCCGGAATCAGTATCCCTCTGGTGCGACGCGCCAGCCGCGACGGCCTGACGCCTGACGAGTGGAAGGTTCAGGTGCCGAAGATCCAGCACCTGAAGTACAAGGGTGTCGGTGAATTTGGCACGGAGGGCGGCGTCTTGCCGTTCCGTCTACTGGTCGAGGCGACCGACCTGAAGGTTTCTCTGGTCCGCTGGGACAACAACAGCATGCCGGTTGAGGAGGAGCGCAAGAGGCGCTTTTTCCATGCGGATGCCGAGAAGCGGCAAAGTATGTACCCCTGGAATCTGGTTTACCCGGACCACGTGCTGAATCTGGCTCGCGCCGGAGTTTCCCCATCCTTCATCTCGGCCCTCGGCAAGCTGATGCGCGAACAGGACCATTGGGGTCCGAATAGCTTTGCCGATCTGGCGATCCAGGTGCATGGACTGGGGTTGACCACGGACATGATCAATGCCATGTCCCGCCTGGACAGTAAGCGGCCGAAGTTCAGCCCGGCGCAGCTCGTTGCCGTCCTGGAGGAGGGTCTGTCCGGTACCGGCGTGACCCACTACCTCGCTGACCGTTACGCCAAGCCTGAGCAGTGGATCTCGGACCTGCGTGAGCGGCGCGAGCGCCAGCTGGTGACAGACGCCTTTGTGGCGACGGTGGAGCACACCGAAGCCTGGAGGGCGGTACGGGATGCCGCTCTGAAGATGAAGGACATGATCAAGTCTCGCGCACTGCGCGGCGAGATCTACCTGAAGGAGATTGTCGAGAAGTTCCTGGCGGACAAGCCGCTCAACGACCGGGAGCTGGCAATCCTGCTCAACCAGACTGCCTACTCATTCGACAGCCGCAATCTTCTGCTCAAGACATGGCAGGAGGAGTACGCGCAGCAGAAGGATGCAGTCCATCAGCTGGCCAAGAACTTCAGCGACATGAGCAAAGCGCCCACGACCCGAAGGTGAGGGTATCCACGAAAGGAATCGGAGATGAGTCACGGGTTCCCGGACATGCCGGTCCCGGAGATGTCGGTCGATGGCGTTGCCGACGTCATGGATGCATGGGAGAGCGGTCCCGGCCTCGCGCATCTGCATGAACTGGTTGCGAACAAGCTGGGGGACGACTTGGCCGCGAGAGTGTGGAAGTACGCCTGTCAGACCCGCAATGATCGCAACGCCACATCCTCACAAGACGGGCTTCCGGAAGGGACGAGCTGACGGCAGATGACTTCTCGTTCACCGCTGCTGTCGTCTAGCTTCTGGGCCGAACCGGGAAGCAGGTCACCAAGGGGGCAGTAGAGTCCAGGGTCATGGACCTCATGGATTACTCGGATGCTCTGCATATCTGCCGTCACAGCAGGCAGCGGATTTCGCGGACCGGATGGAACGGCAAGGGTCAGTATGTCGTCTATCAGGAGGGGTACCCGGAGGGCATTCCGATCAACAAGAACACTTCGGATGCCACAGGGATCCCGGAGGGAACGGTGGTGAAGTTCCTGCCGTACCTGATGTTCCATACGTCGGACGGGGCGTTCGTTCCCTGGATTGCGTCCCAGACGGACATGCTGGGCACCGACTGGTTTGTCCTCGATGGCGACTGATTCGGTTTCACCTCAAGGCGCCGTGGGCCTGGAATCTGCTCACGGCGCCTTGCGCATGTAGCCTCCGGAGCAGCTGGCCATGGGCTCCGGGGTCTGCTTGCCCTGGATATACTCCTTGAAGAACTTGTCCACGCGCGGGTCGTCGGCCCGGCTGACGTTCAGCTGGTGACCCCAGGCGGTGAGGGTGATCGGTGACTTCTGACCCTTGTAAGGACTGATCATGGTGTAGGTGGTCGAGGCCACCTTCTTCTTCAGTGCCTTGACGTCGGTCTCGCTGGCCTTGTCGGTGTATGTCACCCACACCGCGCCGTGCTCCAGTGAGTGCACCGCGTTCTCGTCGCGGACCGGCTTGGCGTACACGGTCCCCATACATTTGAGCCACACCGGATTGTGGTCGCCACCGACTGGCGGGCTCATCGGGTAGTGCACAGGCTTCTTGGTGTGGTTCCGGCTCAGGTCGCTCCAGACCTTGACGCCTTCGATGACATGGGACCGCTGCTTGTCCTGGAGCGCGGAAGTCAGGGCCCATCCCCCACCCGTGAGGGCGGCGATTCCAATGACGACTGCCGACCCGACGGTGATGCGGATTTTGCGAGTCCGCCGCTTTTCCTCGGCGATAAGCCGCGCGGAGTTCGCTCGCCGGATCTGGTGCTTGTCGGTGCGCATGGAGCCTCTTAGGTATCGCCCGGTACGATCACCGTGAGTCACGGTTAGATACAAATCGTAAGGGGCCCACGGTGGGTTACGAGCACGACGGTCACAACAACGGGCGTGGACGCGGCCATGGCAACAAGGGTCACGACTGGGACGAGGGTCACGGCCACGGCGGAGACGAGAAGCCCGGCCGCCCGCACATCGACAGCATTCAGATCTTCCGCGACGGTGACGTCACCGTACTCATGATCGACGGCGAGGAGTCCCGCATCCCGGGTATCTGCGCCGATGTCCGGCTGAGCTACGACGGGCGCGTCACCGTCTTCCTCTCCGCGATCCTCTGCGCCGACCGCGCAGAGGTCGGCGGAATCGTCGGGAGCTGAAACCGTGTCGCGTCTCCTGAGTCGCCGGGCGATGGACGCACGGTGGCCCTGGCATCAGAGGAGCGTGCCCATTGGCCACATGAACGGTGTGGTCGAGATCTTCCGGCGCTCGGGAGACGTGAACGACTACGGATTTGACGTCATGACCGGAGGGCTCACTCAGCCGGACGGCCGGGGCGGCAAGACCTATCCGGATATGTGTCTGCTGTATCGGGGTCAGGCCCGTGGGGCGAACAACAAGGACTGGAGGGCCAGGGTGCGGACCACCCAGGGCGAGTCCGGAACGGTTCATGCGTTCCGCGTCCAGGTGCCGCAGCGGGAATGTCCTCCGATTCATGCCCATGATGTGATCCGTTTTGTTTCTGTACCTCCGGACATGGAGCTGCTGCATCATGTTTTCCATGTCCGGAATTCAATGACGTCTTCGAATGCCTGGGTGCGGAATCTGCTGTGCGATCTGGACGCCGCCCACCCCCAGGTGCTCCCTCCGCCGTACGAGGGAAAGCCGCTGGATATCTCGGAAATTCCTGAGCCGGTAACGGACTGCGTGGGGTGCGGATGATCCGTAACGTACCCAAGGGGAGGGGTTGCTGAGATGGCCCGAGTGGAATTCAAGTACAACTATCAATCCGGTGGTGGTGGATACCGGTACTACGGGAGCGGGGCGCCGAGTGGCGGCTATGACGTCGGCCTGGACGCCTTCGTCGTCAATCATCTGAACAGAACGCGTCAGCGTCTCATTCTTGACATGTCCAATATGCGGCGCAAGGGCGAGTCCATTGTCCGCGCGAAATCCCGTGTCGACACAGGGCGCATGAAGTCGATGGTGACGGGCACGGGTGATTTCGGTACGGACATCCTGAAGATTTCCTTTGGGTGGGAGACCCTTCGCCCCTACTACGCTCCGTTCCAGGAATTCGGAACCCGCAGGGGCATTGAACCCATGATGGCAGTCCTCACGGCGTACAACACAGTACTCGCTGACCTGCGATCAAGGCTTGGCGGAACCTGACTCTTCTGTTTGATCGAGAAGCTGACATGGATTGAGTCCGAGGAACCGGAAGGGTGAATGGTCATAACGGTCGCGGTTGACTTCGATGGCGTTATCCATGCGTACAGCAAGGGCTGGCACGACGGGACGATCTACGACCCGCCAATGCAGGGAGCGCTGGAGGGCCTTTGTCTCCTGATGGAGGTCCACGCGGTGTTCATCTTCACAAGCAGAGACGCTGGCCAGGTTGCCCAGTGGCTTACCGAACGAGGTTTTTCCTGCGAGCTTGATTTTGATGGCACATTCTGGAACAAGCGTGGTTGTCTGCTGGTGACTAACCGCAAGCTGCCCGCCAGCGCATACCTGGACGACCGCGCCGTGCCATTTACCTCATGGAATCAAGCCCTTCTGGATCTGGGCGCCAGAACCTGATGGCAACTGTCTACGACTGGCAGATGGATATTTACGACCGCCTGCGGAACGGACTGCCGCATACGCGGGTTTTCCTGGAAGGTGTGCCGGAGAACTCTCGCCTTCCAAAGGATCCGACGGGGCTGATCAAACCTCTGATCGTAATCTGGTATGGGCAGCTCACAGATTATGAGAGCCGCATGCAGACAACTGTGACCGGGCTGTGCGATGAAGACGGCGAAGATGCTTCCGCCCAGAAGGTGGCCAGTGTTCTGGTCGAGGCAATCGCGCCTTCCGGACTGTCTCTGCTCCAGCTGGAGAATTTGGTGCGCGGGCTGCTGACCGGGTTCAAGCCGGATGATCAAGGTCCGCTGTCGGAAACAGGATCAACAACGATCCGTGATCCGACAGCGGTGGGCATCGGTGACACGATCCGCTTCTACAAGCCCATTGTGTTCTCGGGCAAGATTCAGGCGGGTGGCATCGTTCCGCCCATTACGCCACCGGTTTCAGGCGATCCTTCCCCTCAATAAGGGTTGCAGATCCTATGCGAAAAAGGCTCTGATCTAATAGAATATTCCTGCACGAACGCGAAACCCCCGGGACGTGGACCCCGGGGGTTGGCTGTGCGCAATGACGAAGGAGCGTCATCGTGGGACAAGTTACATGCTGGGTCGATGAATGTACAGAACGGCAGGTCAAGTGGGGCATGTGTCCACGCCATCACAGCCTGTGGCTGGAACACTTCCCGCGAAAGCGGACACGCCTGTACGGGAAAACCGAGGTGGATCGCTTCTGGTTCTACATCCAAGAGGGAGTGGGTAAAGATACCCAACGGGAGTTTGGAGCGAAACCTGACTGCTGGGTTTGGCTTGGGGCCCTCGATGTTAGCGGATACGGTCACTTTAATGGCGGAAAGGTAATCGCCGACAGTACCAAGACGCATCGAGTCTCGCTCAACCTCGCTGGCATCCAGATACCTGATGGATTCGAATCAGACCACCTCTGCCGGTTTAGGCCGTGCTCCAATCCGGGCCACCTGGAGCCGGTCCCAGGAAAGGTGAATTACCTTCGTGGCATAGGTTTCGCTGCGGAAAACGCTCGCAAGACGCACTGCCCACAAGGTCATGAGTACACGGAAGAGAACACGCTGATTCAGGTAAACGGGTGGCGCCAATGCAGGACATGTAATCGCGGACACAGCAAGACCTACGTCAGCACCGACGAGTATCGAGCGCGACGCCGGGAGGCACGCGAACCGATAACGGGGGTGCGCGGCAAAGGGCAGTATCAAGCACAGAAGGGCTGTTGCAAGGAAGGTCACCTCCTCGAAGGCGACAACCTCGTCCTGGAGAGGCGGAAGCGCTCGAATGGTGACGTGACACATGTCCGCCGCTGTCGGACCTGCACCCTGACCAAGGCGCGCGACAACCACGCTAAGCGCAAGGGTGGCGTGGACAACCGGCGCTCCGACGAAACATGCAAGAACGGACATCCGCGCACCGAAGAAAATACACGCTGGACGAACGGCAAGCGGTACTGCCGCGTGTGCCACCGCGAGCGCGCGAAGGAAAGTTACAACAAGAAGGGTTGAGTCCCTTCGGTAAGGGCGCCCCTGATCGTGGGGCGCCCTTTGCTTTGCCCATCAACCTCCACGTAGAGCGATGAGTCGGTCACTTTGTGCTACTGGGCACATACACTAAGAGTGACTATTGATCGCTGTGGGTAACGGTCTCCGGCCCACAAAGTACTAGTGGCTGGGGAAAGACGCATGTCAGCAGTGAAGGCCCTAGGTCCAACGGTGACCGTGTGGTGGATCGACGACGGTAACCAAGAAGAGGACTGCTACGACGGCCACTTCGGAGACGGGCTCGACAACATCTCCTGCCCGACCTCGGCCGAGATCAACGCGGGCGTCAACATCTCCTGCGCCATGACCACCGAGTTCGACCTGGGATGGGAAGACCGCGACACCGACGACACGCGCGGCCTGTGTGACGACGCGGCGGTCAACAACCCGACCACCAAGAACTACCAGGCGCAGCTCAACTTCTTTGTGGACCGGAATCCGAACAAAAAGGAAGAGTCCATCTACAACGAGGTCATGCAGCTGTTCAAGAAGCCGCTGCGTTCCGGCTACCTCGTGCAGCGGATTTCCAAGCACCCGCGCAAGGACCCCGAGGCGGCCGAAGGCGACTGGGTGACGGTCTTCAAGGTGTACTCGGGTGACCCGAATGTCGTCAATGACACCGAGGCTCCGCTTCAGTTGCAGATCACTTTCTATCCGCAGGGTGAGTCTTCGGATGGGCTTGTGCAGGTGGACGTTTGCCCGCCGTGCGGCAGCTGACATCTGATTGTTACGCTGTGTGAAGATATACACGAAGTCGACTACAGGGAGTTTTCGTGAGCGAGCCCATGCCACTTCCACCTCTGCCCGGCGAGGGTGAGGGTGACGGCACTTCGCAGGACAAGACCATCACGATCGAGTCGAAGAGCACGATCACCGTCAAGTGTGGTGCGAGCGACGGCGGCGAGACCCCCCCGATTCCGCTGCCCGAGCCACAGCCCGAGCCGGGCCCGGAGGGCCCTGGCGACGGTGGGGAGCCAACCCCTGAGCCAGGTCCGGGCATCCCCGAGGGCCCCAGCGGTGACGAGGAGCCAGGCCCGGACCCAATGCCGGTCCCGGGTGGCGAGGACACCCCAGCCCCTGACGGCGGTGACAAGCCCG
>NZ_JACVYG010000069.1:0-50850 GCF_014712245.1 Streptomyces sp. 5-10 | reverse complement strand
TGCCGCACCGGCCCCCGCACCCGCTGCTGCCGCCGCACCGGCTCCGGCCGCCGCCGCTCCTTCGCCCGCGGTGCGCGAGCGGGCCCCCGCGGCCGCCCGGTCGGCAGCCCCCCGCTGAGCATGCGAGCGTCCCGCCTCCGGCGAGGCGGGACGGCCCGGATATCCGATAGGCCCCGGCGGCCCGTACGGCCCCGGGCTCCGCCGTCAGAGTGCCCCGCCCTTCGTCGCATGGCGGCCGAACTGCTCGTCCAGGACGGACAGTCGGCGCCAGTACTCGTCCTCGTCGATCTCACCGGCCGCGAAGCGACGGCCCAGCACCGCGATCGGCGATCGCTCGCCGAAGTCCACGGGGCCGGGGCCGTGCCGCCAGGGGGCGCGTCCGCGCCATCCGGCGCGCCGCAGCAGGAAGACCGCGCCGCCGACGACCAGCGCCCACATCAGCGGGACGAGCAGAATCCACGGTCCGGGGCCATCGCCGTCGGCGAAGCCGTGCGCCAGGGTGTTCATGGTGATCGCGCTCCTCTGGAGTGGGTTTCTCATGGCCCTCGTCTCGTGGCCACTCCCGAGGATCACTCCCTTACGGCGCCCTGGTCGTCGTACGGCCGACGACAGTTCCGGTACCTCCCGGGGAGTACGCGCACCGGCGCGACCTCGTTCTGTACCTACTAGTGTGTACGATCGGGGCCGAGGACGACCGCGTGCGAACGCACGCCCCGCCGACAGGAGTTCACCGATGCTCGCCATGCAGTACCGGATCACCCTGCCCGCCGACTACGACATGAAGATCATCCGGCACCGGGTGGAGACGAAGGGGCCGCTGCTCGACGACTTCTCAGGGCTGGGCCTCAAGGCGTACGGGATCCGGGAGCGCGGTGTGGACGGCTCGCCGGTCCATCAGTACGCCCCGTTCTACCTGTGGACCGCGCCCGAGGCCATGAACCGCTTTCTGTGGGGCCCCGGATTCCAGGGCATCGTCCGGGACTTCGGCAGGCCTCCGGTCGAGCACTGGCAGGGGCTCGCCTTCGAGCGGGGCCCCGCCGCTGGCGCCGTTCCGCGCGCCGCCACCCGCCACGCCGAGCCGGTTCCGCCCGCCGCCGATCCCGCCTCCGCCGTCGAGGGCGCGCTGGCGCGGCTGGCCGAGCGCGCCCGTAAGGACGGCGTCCACACCACGGCCCTCGGCATCGACCCGCGCGGCTGGGAGCTGATCCACTTCACGCTCTGGGAGGAGTCGGCACCGCCCTCGGTACCCGGCGACCGCTACCAGGTGCTCCATCTGTCGACCCCGGGCCTGGACGCGCTGCCCCGGGGGCGGCACTGGTGACCGCGCGGACGGCGCTACTTTCGAAACACGCTTAGGCGGGTCAGCCCACGCCCAGGACCGCCAAGGGGTCGTCCAGCACCGGCTGCCACGCCAACTCCGCCGCCCCGACCAGGCTGTTGTGGTCCAGCGTGCACGGCAGGATCGGTACGCCCCCGCTCCGGCCCCACAGGCTGCGCTCCGCCACCACCGCGCGCAGCCGCTCCGGGTCGGCCTCCAGGAGCTCGCGGTGCAGCCCGCCGAGGATGATGCGGTCCGGGTTGAGGATGTTGACCAGACCGGCGAGTCCGAGGCCGAGGCGGTCGATGAGCTGCTCGGTGGCCGCCCTTACGGACGCCGCCGTGGCGTACTCCTCACGCAGCAGATCGCGGGCCTGCTGCAGCAGGGACACCTCCGGGCCCGGTTCGCGCCCGGCCGCCGTGAGGAAGGCGAGCGGATCGGCCTCGATGTCCAGACAGCCGCGGCTGCCGCAGTGGCAGGGCGGGCCCTCGGGGTTGACGGTCAGGTGGCCCACCTCGAGGGCGAGCCCCGCGCTGCCCGTGTGCAGCCGTCCGTCGAGCACCAGCGCCCCACCGACGCCCCGGTGCCCGGTGGCGACGCAGAGCAGGTGCTGGGCGCCGCCGCCCGCGCCATGCCGGTGTTCGGCGAGCGCTGCCAGGTTGACGTCATTGCCCGCGAAGCCGGCGACCGGCTCCCCGTCGTCGCCGCGGATCCCGGCCGCGGCCAGGCTGCGGCTGAACAGCTCGCGCACCGGAGCGCCCGCGGGCCAGGCGATGTGCAGCGGGTTCAGGGCGGTGCCCTCGGGTTCGGCGACCGCGGACGGGACGGCGAGCCCCGCGCCCACACAGCGGCGGCCGGTCTCCCGCAGCAGCCGGGCACCGGCCTCGACGACCGCGTCGATCACATGCGCCGGGTCCGCGGGCACGGTCATGCAGCCGGGCGCGGTGGCCACCGTCTGCCCACCGAGCCCGACCAGCGCCGCGCGGAAGCCGTCGGCGTGCACCTGGGCGGCGAGCGCGACCGGCCCGTGGGGGGCGATCGACAGCCGGTGCGAGGGACGGCCCTGTGCCCCGGCGGCCCCGAGCGGCCGCGAGTCGACCTGGATCAGGCCGAGCGCCTCCAACTCGGCGGCGACGGCGCCCGCGGTCGCGCGGGTCACCCCGAGTTCGGCGGTGAGCACGGCGCGGGTGGGGGCGCGGCCGGTGTGGACGAGTGCCAGTGCCGGGCCAAGAGCGCTTCGGCCGCGCTCGAGCCTTGTCCGTGTCTGGGTCACGCCTCTATTCTCACTTTGTGCCGACTCCAAACAAAACACGGACGGCCACCCCGGGCGCGCGCCGCTCCGTGTCCACGGATCGCGACCTCACCCGACTCCGCGCCGCCATCACCGCGTTCTTCTTCCTCGACGGATTCGTGTTCGCCGGGTGGGTCGCCCGGATCCCCGCGATCAAGGACCAGACGAGCGCCTCGGAGGGCGCGCTGGGGCTGGCGCTGCTCGGCGTGTCGGCGGGCGGCACGGCCACGATGATGGCCACCGGACGGCTGTGCCGCCGCTTCGGCAACCATCCGACGACGGTGGCCGCCGGTGTGCTGCTCGCGGGCTCCGTCGCGCTGCCGCCGCTGACCCACTCCGCACTCGCCCTCGGGCTGGTGCTGCTGGTCTTCGGCACCGGGTTCGGCGCGCTCAACGTGGCCATGAACAGCGCGGCCGTCGACCTCATAGCCGCCCTGCGGCGCCCGGTCATGCCCGGCTTCCACGCCGCCTTCAGCCTGGGCGGGATGGCCGGGGCCGGGCTGGGCGGGCTGATCGCCGGCCATCTCTCCCCCACCCGCCATCTGTCGCTGCTCGCGGCCTTC
This sequence comes from Streptomyces sp. 5-10, assembly GCF_014712245.1. Classification (NCBI taxonomy): domain Bacteria; kingdom Bacillati; phylum Actinomycetota; class Actinomycetes; order Kitasatosporales; family Streptomycetaceae; genus Streptomyces; species Streptomyces sp. 5-10. Next base: position 47,678 of record NZ_JACVYG010000069.1, on the reverse strand, counting down.
GGGCTGCTGCTCACGGCCGCCGCGGGCCGGACGCTGATCTCGCTGCCGGTGCCCACGCCGCGGGGCGGCACGGGGCCCGCGGCCGCGTCCGAGCAGGCCGCCGGCCTCGAATCGTCCCCCGGTGTACGGCGGCCGGGCCGGGCCCGGTGGCTCGTCGCCGTGTTCGGCCTGATCGCGCTCTGCACGGCGTACGGCGAGGGCGCGATGGCCGACTGGGCCGCGCTCCACCTGCACCAGGACCTCGACGCGTCGGCCGGGCCGGCCGCCGCGGGCTATGCCGTCTTCGCCCTGATGATGGCCGTCGGACGGCTGAGCGGCACCGCGCTGCTCGAACGGCTCGGCCAGACCAGGACATTGATCGCGGGCGGTGCCACGGCCGCGGCCGGAATGCTGCTGGGCTCGCTCGCGCCCACGATCTGGCTCGCGCTCCTCGGCTTCGCGGTCACCGGGCTGGGCCTGGCCAACCTCTTCCCCGTCGCCATCGCGCGGGCGGGCGCGCTGACGGGGCCGGGCGGGGTCGCCGCGGCCTCCACGCTCGGCTACGGCGGCATGCTGCTGGGCCCGCCCACGATCGGCTTCCTCGCCGACTGGTACTCGCTGCCGGTCGCGCTCACCACGGTCGCGGCCCTGGCCGCCGTGGCGGCCGTGGTCGCCTACGGGACGCGGAACGCCGCGCGCACGGCCGGAAGCTGATGTTCCCTCGGCCCGGCCCGGGGTTGTCAGAGGCGGCTGGCATGATTCCGCCATGGAGACTGCCGAGTTGATCGAAATCGTGGACCGCGAGGGCCGGCTGCTGGCCGACGCCGCGGCCGAGGCCGGGGTGGACGCCCCGGTGCCCACCTGCCCGGACTGGCGCGTCCGGGACCTGCTGTCCCACATCGGCCGGGTGCACGGCTGGGCCGCCCGGTTCGTCGCCGAGGGCCTGACCGAGCCGGTCCGGCCGGCGGTCGAGGCGGCACCGGCCGACGGAGAGCTGGTGTCGTGGTACCGCGAGGTCCATGGCCGTCTGGTCGACGCCCTCACCCATGCCGACCCCGAGGTGAAGTGCTTCACCTTCCTGCCCGCGGAGTCCCCGCTGGGGTTCTGGGCGCGGCGCCAGGCCCATGAGACGGCCATCCACCGGATCGACGCGGAGTCGGCGCGCGGCGGGGACTTCTCCCCGTTCACCCCGGAGTTCGCGGCCGACGGGGTCGATGAGCTGCTGACCGGATTCCACAGCCTGGACCGGTCAAGGGTGCGCACGGACACCCCGCGCACGCTCCGGGTGAGGGCCACGGACCAGGGCGCGGTCTGGACGATGCGGCTGTCCCAGGACGCTCCGCGCACCGAGCGGAGCGGCGAGGGGACGGCCGACTGCGAGCTCAGCGGCCCGGCCGGCGATCTCTATCTCGCCCTCTGGAACCGGCTGCCGATCACCGCGCTGACCACGGAGGGGGACGAGAAGCTGGCCGATCTGTGGCGGGAGCACTCGGGGATCTGACCGCCCGGCCGCCCGGGGCGCGACCGCCGCCCGTGGCGCGCCCACCGCTCAGGTTGCGCGCCCCGCCCGGGTTGCGCGCGCCGCCCGGGTTGCGCGTTGCTCGCGCAGCGCGCGCCACTCGGTCGCGCCCACCGCTCGGGTACGCCGACCGCCGGGTTACTGGCGAGTAATAACCCGTGTTAGCTTCCTGTTATGTCACGTCGATCGATGTCGCCGCGCGGACTGCGCCGCGCGATGAACTGGTGGCCGCCCTATCTCTTCGCCGGAGTGCGGGTGGTCCACCTCGCGGAGGACTGGAGCAGCGCCCGCGTCAGGCTGCGGCTGCACCGCTTCAACTCCAACTACGTGGGGACCCATTTCGGCGGTTCGCTGTTCTCGATGAGCGACCCGTTCTGGATGCTGCTGGTGATGCGGCGGCTGGGCCGGGACTACACCGTCTGGGACAAGGCCGGCGAGATCGACTTCGTCTCGCCCGGCCGCGGCGACGTGTTCGCCGACTTCGAACTCACCGAGGAGCGGCTGGAGGAGATCCGCGAGGCCACGGCGGACGGCGGCAAAGCGCTGCCGTGGTTCGAGAACGAGGTGGTCGCCGCGGACGGTACGGTCGTGGCACGCGTGCGGAAGCAGCTGTATGTGCGCCGGAAGCAGCGCGACGGGCAGCGCGGGCCGGGGCCGGGGAGTACCAACCCGGCGGCGGCCGCCGGACACCAGGCGAAGGGCTGAGACGAGATGACCGGACCCCGTACCCAGAACGAACGCGACGCGCTCACCATCGAGATAGTGTTCGCCCTGGTCACGGCCGGTCTGCTGGCGGCCGTGCTGTACGTCGCGGTCGCGAGCCCCGCCCTCTTCGGCGACCTGGGCCGGGCCCAGGAGCGGGCCTGGCAGGGAGCCGCCGTCGCGGTGGCCACCGTCGGATTCGCCGTCCGCCTGGTGCGGGCGCTGTGGCTCTTCTCCCGGCAGAAGCGCTGATGCCGCAGGGCCGGGGCCAGAGCCAGGGCCGGGACCAAGGCCAGCACCCGCGGCCCGCACGGTGGCAGTGCGCCGGGGCGCGCTGGGGCCACGGCGGGCCCGAGCTGGTCTGGCGCCATCCGGCCCAGGGGGAACGGCTCTCCCCGCTGACGCCGGACCGCCCGCTCTCCTTCACCACCGGGCCGCGACGCGCCTGCGTCGGCGTCCGCAGGGGCGCCCGGCACACCCCGTGCCCGGCCGGGGCCGAGGTCCCGGCCTCCGCGGTGTCGGCGCAGTGCCCGGACTGCGCCCGGCTGGACCGCTCGTACTCCGTGGCCGCCGACACCCGTACGGACGATCCGCGCCCCTACGACGTCTATCTCGCCTGGTTCGGCCCGGAGCTGGTCAAGGTCGGGATCACCGCGGCCGAGCGGGAGGGGGCCCGGCTGCTGGAGCAGGCCGCGCTCTCGTACTGCCTGCTGGGCCGTGGCCCGCTGATGGCCGCGCGCCGCGCCGAGGCCGTGCTGGGCGCCGCGCTCGGCGTCCCGGACCGCTTCCCCTACGCCGCCAAGCGCACCGCCCGCGAGACCCCACCGCCAGCTGAGCGGCGGGCCGCCGACCTCGCCGCGCTCCACCAGCGGGCGCGCGGCCTGGGCGGTCTGCCGGAGTCGCTGGCCCTGGCCCCGTTCGAGCCGGTGCACCATGACGCGGCGTTCCATCTGGACCGGGTGCGCCCCGCGCCGGGGCTGATCCGGCTCGTCCCCGAGGCCACCGTGGCCGGTCGCATCGACGCCGTGGCGGGCCCGGACATCCATCTGACCTCGACGGACGGCCGGGCCCTGCTGCTGGACACCCGTCAGCTGGCGGGCTGGGCACTGGCGGCGGCCGCGGCGGACGCCCCGACGACGGCGCCGGTGGCGGCACGGGAGCGGGAAGCGGAGGCCCCGGAGGGGCTGTTCTGAGCGGAGGGGTCGTTCTGAGCGGAGGGGCCGTGCTGAGCGGAGGGCTGGGCAAGGGCTGGGCGAGGGGCCCGGAGCACGAAGCCCGGACCGCACAGCCTCGCTCAGCCGAGCCAGCCCGGCCGGACCAGGCCCGACTCATAGGCGAGCACGACGAGTTGGGCGCGGTCCCGAGCGCCCAGTTTGACCATCGTCCGGCTCACATGGGTCTTGGCGGTGAGCGGGCTGACCACGAGCCGCCGGGCGATCTCCTGGTTCGACAGCCCCATGCCGACCAAGGCCATCACCTCCCGCTCCCGCTCGGTCAGCTCCGCCAGCGCCGCCGCGGGCGCGGGTTCCCTGGAGCGGGCCGCGAACTCGGCGATGAGCCGGCGGGTCACCCCGGGCGACAGCAGCGCGTCGCCGCCGACGACCGCGCGCACCGCCCGCAGCAGCTCATCCGGTTCGGTGTCCTTGACCAGGAAGCCGGAGGCACCGGAGCGGATCGCCTCGAAGACGTACTCATCGAGTTCGAAGGTGGTCAGCATGACCACCTTCACCTCGCCGAGGGCCGGGTCCCCGGTGATCCCGCGGGTGGCGGCGAGGCCGTCGAGCACCGGCATGCGGATGTCCATGAGGACGACATCGGGGCGCCGCTCCCGTACGAGCGTCAGCGCCTGCTCCCCGTCGGCCGCCTCGCCGACCACCTCGATGTCCGGCTGCGCGGCCAGCAGGGCGCGGAATCCGGCGCGGACGAGGAGCTGATCGTCGGCGAGCGCGACACGGATCACGGTCTCGGGCCCGTCCTCATCCCTCATGGGGTCTTCCTCCCACCCTTGAACGGGATCCTGGTCCGGACGCGGAAACCGCCGTCCGGGCGCGGGCCCGCCTCCACTGTGCCGCCGAGCGCGGCGGCCCGCTCACGCATGCCCACCAGGCCGTTGCCGCCGCCCGTCGCCCCGTCCCCGGTCGCGGGGCCGTCGTCGTCCACCCGCAGCTCCAACTCACCGGGGGCGTAGCGCAGCAGCACATGGGCGTTCCGGGAGCCGGAGTGGCGGACGATGTTGGTCAGGGCCTCCTGCACGATACGGAACGCCGCGAGATCGGCGCCGGGCGGCAGGGCCGTCCGTACGCCGTCCACCTCCACCCGCACCGCGAGCCCCGCGTCCGCCGCCTGCCCGGTCAGCTCCTCCAGCCGGTCCAGGCCGGGCGCGGGTGAGCGGGGCGCGGCGCCGGGCGCGCCGGAGCCGGAGGTCCGCAGGGTGTCGAGGACCTGGCGGACCTCGCCCAGCGCCTCCTTGCTGGCCGCCTTGATGGTGGTCAGCGCGGTGCGGGCCTGCTCGGGGTCCTGGTCGAGGAGGGCGAGCCCGACGCCCGCCTGGACGTTGATGACGGAGATGCTGTGGGCGAGGACATCATGCAGTTCGCGGGCGATCCGCAGCCGCTCCTCGTCCGCCCGGCGCCGCGCCGCCGCCTCCCGTTCGGCCCGCTCCCGGGCCCACTGCTCACGCCGTACGCGGACGAGTTCGGAGGCGGCCACGATCGCCGTCGCCCAGGCGGCGACCGCCAGCTCCTGCCCCCATCCGACGGGCCCGTCACCGCCCGGCGGCAGCCAGCGGTAGAGCCAGTGACCGATGAGCAGATGGCTCCCCCACAGCAGCCCGAGCGCGCTCCACGCGGCGATCCGCCGCCCGGCCGCGACGGCCGCCACGCAGGCGACGACGACGCTGAGGAAGACGGGCCCGTACGGATATCCGGCGGCGAGGTAGACGGCCATCACCGCCGCCGTGCCGACCACGACCGTCCCGGGGCGGCAATGGCGCATGAGCAGCAGCGCGGGCCCGGCGAGCAGCAGCGCGGCGCTCCCGGGCCCGAGGCCCATCCGGTCGGGCTGATTGTGAGCGGCGAACCCGGTGCCCACCATCTGGATGGCGGCGATGGCGACCGAGGAGCGCCAGGGCACGGCCGAACGCGATGGGTCGAAGGGCGCCCCGCGCCACCATCCGCCCGGCCGCTGCCCCGGGCCGTGCTCCCCCGTGAATCCGTGCATACGGGCAACGCTAAACCGGCCGGGAGCCCCCGGCGTCCCCCCTGCGCGGTGCCCGCGCCTACTCCCGGCGGAGTAGGCGCCCCTGCCCTGCCGGGCAAATCGCGGGACAGCTCGCGGGACGGGGCCGAGCCGAGCCCAGCCCCCCGCCGGGGTGCGGCGGGCGTGGGGAAGCCCGACCCGAACCTCCGCGGCGCCCAGCGACGAGCCGCGCGGGCGCGCGCAGGGGCAGCGGGTCGCCCAGCATGCCCGCCAGGGCCCTCGCTTCGCCCGTCCCCGGCAGCGCGGCCTCTTCCCGTACGGGCGGGGCGCCCCCGGCATGGGCGTCGCGGGCCCCGCGAAGATCAGCCCGATGCCGCCGAGCCCGGGCCCCAGGGTCTTGTCGTCAAAGGGGGCGCCCGGCCGCGAGCAGGGGGCACCTCCCAGCGGTAGCTGGGGGAGGCTGGTGCGGTCGACCGCAAGGCGGAGCGTCGCCCTCGTTACTTGGGCGTACTCGGGTGACGCGACAGCGCGGCGAGCGGCCGTGCCAGGCGTCGGGAACGGGGCGCCCCCTTTGTCGCCCTTTGTCGACAGACCCTAGCCCCGGTCCATCGCCGCCAGGGCGCGGCGGGCGGCCGGGTGGGTGCGGACGAGGTCGCCCAGCGTGGTCGTACCGCGGGTGATCTTGGTGAAGGCGCGCCACGCCGGGCGGAAGCCGGTGATCGCCGCGTGGAACATCCCGGGGCGGCGGGCGAAGACCGTGTGCAGGCGGCGGCCGACACCCATCTCCACGCCGAGCCCCGCCTTGATCGCGAAGGCGTAGTTCAGGGCCTGGCGGCGGGCGTCCACCGCGTCATGGGCCTCGGCGACGCGCACCGCCCACTCCCCCGCGAGCCGACCCGAGCGCAGGGCGTAGGAGATGCCCTCGCGGGTCCACGGCTCCAGCAGCCCGGCCGCGTCGCCGCACACCAGGACCCGGCCGCGCGACAGCGGCGAGTCGTCGGAGCGGCAGCGGGTCAGATGGCCTGAGGAGATGCTCGGCTCGAATCCGGCGAGGCCGAGCCGGGCGATGAAGTCCTCCAGGTAGCGCTTGGTCCCGGCGCCCTCGCCGCGCGCCGAGATGACGCCGACGGTCAGGGTGTCGCCCTTGGGGAAGACCCAGCCGTAACTCCCCGGCATCGGGCCCCAGTCGATGAGCACCCGGCCCGCCCAGTCCTCCGCGACGGTCTGCGGAACGGGAATCTCCGCCTCCAGACCGAGATCCACCTGGTCCAGCTTCACGCCGACATGCGCGCCTATGCGGCTCGCGCTGCCGTCGGCACCGACCACGGCCCGGGCCAGCACCGTCTCACCGTCGGAGAGCACCACGGCGACCGTGCGCCGGTCGGGCACGGCCGGGCCGTGCTGCTCGACGCGGGTGACCGCGACGCCCGTACGGACCTCGGCGCCCGCGTCCCTGGCGGCGTCGACCAGGGCCGCGTCGAACTCCGGCCGGTTGATCAGCCCGAAGAGCGCCTGCTTGGAGCGGCGGGTGCGGGACAGCTTGCCGTTCAGCGAGAACGTGACCGCGTGCACCCGCTCCCGCAGCGGCAGTTCGAAACCCGGCGGGAGGGCGTCACGCGAGGGGCCGATGATGCCGCCGCCGCAGGTCTTGTAGCGCGGCAGCTCGGCCTTCTCCAACAACAGCACCCGGCGCCCGGCGCAGGCGGCGGCATGGGCCGCGGAGGCACCCGCGGGGCCCGCGCCCACCACGACGACGTCCCATACCGTCTCATTGTCCGGGGCTGCGTTGTCGCTGCTCACGTGTGGATCCGCTCCCAATCGACCGACCTGATGCGCCTACCCGGCATCCTACGGCTCCCCGGCGGATGACCCCGCTGTGGGATGATCGGCCACGCGGTATCAAGCCGTACATACGTGCCCATCGCCGCGCATCCCGCCGCCAGCCCGTCGCACCCCAGGAGGGTCCCCCCATGGAGAAGGCGCCTCTCGCCGCCACCGTCGCCGCCCTGCAGCCGCGCGCCAGGGCCGAGCTGGCCGAGCTGGTGGCCTTCAGGTCGGTGGCGGACCCGGCGCAGTTCCCGCCCGGCGCATGCGAGGCCGCCGCCCGGTGGGTGGCCGACGCCCTGCGCGCCGAGGGGTTCGAGGACGTGGCGCTGCTGGACACTCCCGACGGCACCCAGTCCGTCTACGGCTTCCTGCCCGGTCCGGCCGGGGCCCCGACCGTGCTGCTCTACGCGCACTACGACGTGCAGCCCCCGCTGGACGAGGCCGCCTGGCACACCCCGCCCTTCGAGCTGACCGAGCGCGACGGCCGCTGGTACGGGCGGGGCGCCGCGGACTGCAAGGGCGGCGTGATCATGCACCTCACCGCCCTGCGCGCGCTCAAGGCGAGCGGCGGGGTCCCGGTCAACGTCAAGGTGATCGTGGAGGGTTCGGAGGAGCAGGGCACGGGCGGTCTGGAGCGCTACGCCGAGGCCCACCCGGAGCTGCTGACCGCCGACACCATCGTGATCGGCGACGCGGGCAACTTCCGGGTCGGGCTGCCGACGGTCACGGCCACGCTGCGCGGGATGACGCTGCTGCGGGTCTCGGTGGAGACCCTGGAGGGCAATCTGCACTCCGGCCAGTTCGGCGGGGCGGCCCCGGACGCGCTCGCCGCGCTGATCCGCGTCCTGGACTCGCTGCGCGCCGAGGACGGCTCGACCACCGTCAAGGGGCTCGACGCGGACGCGGAGTGGGACGGGCTGCAGTACGCGGACGAGGAGTTCCGCAAGGACGCCAAGGTGCTCGACGGGGTCGGGCTGATCGGCTCCGGCACGGTCGCCGACCGCATCTGGGCGCGCCCGGCGGTCACCGTGCTCGGCATCGACTGCCCGCCGGTGGTCGGCGCCACCCCGTCCGTCCAGGCGAGCGCGCGGGCGCTGATCAGCCTGCGGGTGCCGCCGGGCGTGGACGCGGCCGAGGCCAACCGGCTGCTCGCCGAGCACCTGCGGTCCTCGGTGCCGTGGGGCGCGCGGCTTTCGGTGGAGCAGATCGGCCAGGGCCAGCCGTTCCGCGCGGACACCACGAGCCCGGCGTACGCGGCGATGCGGGAGGCGATGCGCCTGGCGTACGACGGCCAGGAGATGGCGATCGCCGGGCAGGGCGGCTCGATCCCGCTGTGCAACACGCTGGCCTCGCTCTACCCGGAGGCGGAGATCCTGCTGATCGGGCTGAGCGAGCCGGAGGCGCAGATCCACGCGGTCAACGAGAGCGTCTCGCCCGAGGAGTTGGAGAAGCTCTCGCTCACCGAGGCGCTGTTCCTGGGGATATACGCGGCGGGCAAGGGCTGAGCCGCCCCCTTCCCCTCGCACCCGGTCAGCGGGCGGCCCCGCGGGCCGGGCCGGTGTGATCAGCCCGTGGGGACGCCCGCTTCGAGGTACAGCGGGCGGCCCTGCTCCCGGGCGCGCAGCGCCCAGCGCAGCCGGCTCAGCCGCACCGGTGGCAGCAGCGCGGCGGCCTCGCTCTCGGTGACGAAGCGCCAGCCGCGCAGTTCGGAGCCGGGCAGCAGCACCTCCCGGGCGGCCGCGCTGGAGAGCTTGCCGCCGTCGAAGAGCAGCCGCAGGCCGCCGTAGCCGGGCGGCTGGGGGCGCTCCCAGTCGGCCACCAGCAGCCGCAGCGGTTCGTCCAGCCGTACCCCCAGCTCCTCGGTGACCTCGCGCACCCCGGCGCACATCGGGGGTTCGCCCGGCTCGACGACGCCGCCGGGGAACTCCCAGCCGGGCTTGTAGGTGGGGTCGACGAGCAGCACCCGGTCCTCCTCGTCGAAGAGCAGGACCCCGGCGGCCAGCGTCTCCGCCCTCGGCTCCGGGGTCTGCACGATGTCGCAGATCCCGGCGCCCTCGCGGACGGCGTCGGCGATGTGCTGGGCGGTCTGGCGCGGGGTGAGCCCGGTGGTGTCCACGACATGGGCATCGGTGGTCAGCCAGGTCAGGGCCGCCCGGTAGGGCGCGAGATGGGCCAGGCACCACTGGCGTACGGACTCGCTCGCGCCCGCGTCCCCGGGTATCTCCTCGCGCTCGGCTATCCGCTCGCGAAGGATCGTTTCATCGGTGTGCAGCAGAACATGCCGTACGGGGATGCGGCGGGCCGCGAAGCCACCGAAGATCTCATCCCGGTACTCCTGTCTGAGGACCGTCATCGGGACCACGAGCGGGCCGCCGACCTCCGCGATCAGCGCCGCTCCGGTGTCCACGACCAGCCGGCGCCAGGAGGGCAGATCCTGGTAGTCGGACACCTGTTCAAGGCGTTTCCGCGGGAGCATCATCCGCAGACCGTTACCGACCAGCTCCGGGTCGTAGAACGTACTGCCGGGCATGAAGTCCACCAATTCGCGGGCCGCGGAGGTCTTACCCGCACCGAACGCACCGTTCAGCCAGACGATCACATTTCCCCCTATTCCATCGCCTCCTGACAGTTGCCCGCATCACCCTGCCACGGAAACGCGCGAAGACGACCGAGTGACGGATCGCGTCGCTCCGGAGCGATGGGCGCGCGGGACGCGGGGCGGGGGGCTGGTGCGGGATGAGCCGGGGCTGGGCGACGGCGGCGCGTGGTCGAGGATCCTATGGCCCCTGTGTCATAGGGGCCATAGGGGCCATAGGGGTCACAGGGGCCACCGTGGCCACGTGAGCCACAGTGCCCCCTGTCGTATCAGCCCTTGCTGGCGCCGAGGGTGAGTCCGGCGATGAAGTGGCGCTGCAACAGCAGGAAGACCAGCACCGTGGGAAGCGCCACGATCACCGAGCCCGCCGCGAGCAGGTTGTAGTCGGTGAAGAACTGGCCGCGCAGATTGTTGAGCGCGGAGGTGATGGGCAGCTTGTCGCCGTCGGAGATGAAGACGAGCGCCCACAGGAAGTCGTTGTACATCCAGGTGAATTGCAGGGTGGCGAGCGCGGCCAGCGCGGGCCGGCACAGCGGAAGCGTGATGTTCCAGTACTGCGTCCAGACCCCCGCCCCGTCCACCCGCGCCGCCTCCACGATCTCATCGGGAATGGTGCGCATGAAGTTGGCGAGGACGAAGACGCAGAATCCCACCTGGAAGGCGACCTGAACGGCGAGCACGGCCCAGTAGGAGTCGTACATCGTCATCGAGTCCGACATCCAATAGGGCAGATCGATCTTGGTGAAGAGCACATAGAGCGGGGTGACGATGACCTGCTGCGGCAGCAGATTGCCCGCCGTGAACACCATCAGCAGCACCAGCCCGCCGCGTATTCTCAGCCGGGTCACGCAGAAGGCGACGAACGAGGCGAGAAACAGCGTCAGCAGCACCCCGGGCACCGCGATGATGAGCGAGTTGACGAAGTACTTGCCCATCCCGGAGTCGTTGAACGCCTGGGCGTAGTAGTCGAACGACAGATGGCGCGGCAGCGAGAAATAGCCGTATTTCGCGGTCTCCTCGTACGGCCGCAGCGAAGCGTAGACGGCGAGCAGCAGCGGGGCGAGGAAGGCGAGCGACACGACCATCAGAAAGGCGTGCAGCCCGAGCCGTCCGCGGGTCACCCGGCGCTTGCCGGTGCCGGTCACCGGGGTCACGGTCCGTACGGGGGCGGGCGGAGTGGTGACGGTCATCCCTTCTTCCCCCCTCGCAGTTCCTGGACCAGATAGGTCACGATGAATCCCAGGGACACGGTCAGCAGGACGACGGCGATCGCGGAGCCGAATCCGATCCGGCTGGCCTCGCCGATGATGTTGTCGGTGACCAGCACCGAGAGCAGTTCGAGCCCATTACGGCCGTGATTGATGGCGTAGACGATGTCGAAGGCGCGCAATGCCTCGATCACGGTGATGACGCCGACGATGATGTTGACCGGCCGCAGGGTGGGCAGCACCACCCGGAAGAAGGTCTGGGTCTCACTGGCGCCGTCGATCGCGGCCGCTTCCTTGAGCGAGGGATCGACGGATTTCAGCCCGGCCAGATAGAGGATCATCACATACCCGGTGTGCCGCCAGGCGGCCGCCAGCAGCACCATCCAGATATTGAGGTCCGGGTCTCCGAGCCAGTCCACCGGGTCGTGTCCGTTGGCGAGGATCGCGTTCAGCGCACCCTGGTCACGGGAGAAGACCAGCTGTGCGATGAAGCCGACGATGGCGAGGGAGAGCACCACCGGCATATAGAGGGTGGACTGGTAGAAGCGGCTGAACCGGACACCCTTGTCCAGCAGCACGGCCAGCAGCAGTCCGAAGGGCGTCGCGACCAAGCCGAGAAAGGCCACCCAGAGCAGATTGTTGCGGACCGCGGGCCAGAACGGCGGATAGTCGGTGAAGAGGGTCTTGTAGTTGTCGATGCCCACCCAGTGGATATCGCCGATGCCGTCCCAGTTGGTGAAGGACAGGCCGATGGAGGCGAGGGTCGGGCCCCAGATCAGGGCCAGGTCGAGCAGGATGGGTATGCCCAGCAGCACGCCGATGACGGCGAGGTCGCGGGAGGTGAATCTCCGCGGACCCCGCCGTTTGGCACGCCGCGCGGTCGTGAGCGGCACGGCGCGAATCTCCTAGTCGCTGGCGAAGATGGTCTTCTTCTGGGACTCGATGTCCCTGGTGAGGGTGTCGATGTCGTTCGGCTTGTTGATGAACTGCTGAATGGCCCGGATCATCACCTGGGACGCGAAGTCCGGCCGGGTGTCGCGGTCCATGAACTGCGATATCTGCTTGGCGTTCGAGACGAGGTCGACGGCCTTCTTCTGGAGCGCGTTGTACGACGCGGTGGACGCCTTGTCGTTGACCGCGATGTTGTTCGGGTCCCGCTTCAGGTAGATCTCCTCGGCGGCGGGGGTGGCGAGGTACTTCATCAGCTCCTTGCCCTCCTTCTGCCGCTTGGACTTCTTCGCCAGCAGAAAGCCGTCGATCGGCGCCTCCACCGCGTCCTGCCCATAGGCGGAGTCGATCTCGGGGAAGGGGAAGAAGTCCAGATCCTCGCGGTCGGCGGCGGAGAACTGCTGCCCGGGGTGGGGCAGCCCGAAGACCGCCATACCGGACTTCTTCTGCGCCAGGCTCTGGGCGGCCTCCTGCCAGGTCCGCCCGTTGGCGCCCTTCTGGTGGTACGGCATCAATCCGCGCCAGAGGTCGAAGACGTGTCGGACCTTGGGATCGGTCCAGGACTCCTTGCCGCCCATGAGGGAGATATGGAAGTCGTAGCCGTTGGCCCGCATATTGAGATAGTCGAAGGTCCCCATGGCGGGCCAGCCGTCCTTGTCGCCGAAGGCGATGGCGTCGAGACCGTCCTTGTCCATCCGCTTGGCGAGCGCCCGGAACTCGTCGAAGGTCTTCGGAACCTCGTAGCCGTGCTGGGCGAAGACGCTCTTCCGGTAGAAGACGGCCCAGGGGTAGTAGTAATACGGCACCAGGTACTGCTTGCCGTCCTTGCCGGTGGACTGCTTTTTGAGCGCGTCGGAGAAGCCGTCGAAGCCCTTCCAGAGGTCGCTGATCTCGGCGAGCTGCCCCTGTTCGGCGAAGAACTGCATGCGGTACCCGGCGAACCACATGAAGACGTCGTCGGGGGTGCCCTTCAGATAGCGGTTGATGCCCTCCTGGAAGGCCTCGTGGTTGACGGTGTTGACCTTGACCTTCTTGTCCGACTTCTTCTCGTACGCGTTGAACACCTCGGCGAACGCCTTGCGGGGCACAGCGTCGGAGGCGTTGGAGCCGATCTTCACTTCGTTGCCCGGACCACCGCAGGCGGTCAGCAGCGTCGGAAGGGCGACCGCGCCGGCTCCGGCCGCGGTGCCTCGTAGTAGCGCACGGCGGGAGATCCGATGTCCTGACGATGACGGTGCCATGTGCCCCTCCACAGAGGTTCAATCAAACACAACCGAACGCGAGTGAGGGGATCTCACCCGGCGGCCAGGCGAACCGTCAAGGGTTTTGACGAGATATCGGACAACTGTTATCGCATCTCTTCCAACAGACTCCAACAGGGTCTACCGTAAACGCTCGCATGTGACGCAGCCATGACACTGCGTTACCCCGTTGGGAACGGAGGAACCGCATCGTGCGCCACCGCTGTTTTCGACCCGCGAGACGAAGAGTCATCGGAGCACTGAGCGCCGGCCTGCTGGCCACGGTCGGCCTGGCCCTCCCGGCCGTCGCCCAGCCCTCGCATCCCGCCGAGGTCACCTCACCGGCCTCCGCCCCGGGCGCCGCGCCCGGTGACGGGCTCGCCCTCACCCCTCCGATGGGCTTCAACAACTGGAACTCCACCCACTGCCGCGCGGAGTTCAACGAGGCGATGGTCAAGGGCATCGCCGATATCTTCGTGGCGAAGGGGTTGAAGGACGCCGGATACCAGTACGTCAACCTCGACGACTGCTGGGCGCTGCCGCAGCGCGACGCCAACGGCAAGCTCGTCCCGGACCCGGTCCGCTTCCCGAACGGCATCAAGGCCGTCGCCGACTACGTCCACTCCAAGGGACTGAAAATCGGCATCTACACCAGCGCGGGCACCAAGACCTGCAACAGCGCCGGCTTCCCCGGGGCGCTCGGCCATGAGGAGTCCGACGCCCAGCAGTTCGCCGACTGGGGCATCGACTACCTCAAGTACGACAACTGCAATAACCAGGGTGTCGACGCCAAGCAGCGCTACCGCGCCATGCGCGACGCCCTGAAGGCCGCGTCCGAGACCACCGGCCGCCCCATCGTCTACAGCATCTGCGAATGGGGCCAGAACAAGCCATGGGAGTGGGCCGGGGACGTCGGCCATCTGTGGCGGACCACGGGCGACATCAGCGACAGTTGGGGCAGCATGCTGTCGATCGCCAAGCAGAACCTGCCGCTCGCGAAGTACGCCGGGCCCGGCCACTGGAACGACCCCGACATGCTGGAGGTCGGCAACGGCGGGATGACGGCCACCGAGTACCGCAGCCACTTCTCGCTGTGGTCGATCATGGCCGCACCGCTGCTGATCGGCACCGATCTGCGCAAGGCCAACGCCGAGACCTATGAGATCCTCGGCAATCGCGAAGTGATCGCCGTCGATCAGGACCCGCTGGGCAAGCAGGGCACCGTGGTCTCCTCCGAGGGCGGGCGCTGGGTCATCGCCAAGGAGATGGCGGACGGCAGCCGCGCCGTCGCGCTGTTCAACGAGACCGACCGGCCGCAGCACATCGCCACCACGGCGACCGGGGTCGGGCTGCCCCGGGCGACCGCGTACAAGCTTCGCGACCTGTGGTCGCACCAGGACTACAACACCGCCGGAGCCATCTCGGCCACCGTCCCCGCCCATGGCACCGTGCTCTACCGGGCCTCGGCCGACACCCGCTGGGCCTCCTACCCGCCCGCCGCCGAACTCGGCCTCGACGGTACGGCGCTGACGGAGGCCGGGGCCGCGGCCCAGGTCGACACCGCGCTCACCGACCTCGGCCGCACCCCGGCCCAGCAGGTCTCGGTCCGGCTCACCGGCCCCGACGGCTGGCGGATCAAGGCCACCTCCCCGACCCGGGCCGCCTCGCTGCCCAGCGGCTCGAAGCTGGCCACGCGCTGGCAGGTCACCGCGCCCGCCGGTGCCGCGCCGGGTGCGTACGACCTGACGGTCAGCGCCGACTACCGCTCACCGGGAGGCGACAAGGCCACCGCACGGCTGGTCTCGGCGGTCCATGTGGTGGTCGCACCGCGCTCCGGCACCTCGTACGCGAGCGATCTGCCCTGGCTGAGCGCGCTCAACGGCTGGGGCCCGGTGGAGAAGAACACCAGCGTCGGCGAGAACGAGGCGGGTGACGGCCATCCGCTCACCCTCGACGGCGCCCGTTACGACAAGGGCCTGGGCGTGCACGCGCCGAGTGAGGTCACGTACTACACCGGCGGCCGGTGCTCGCGCTTCACCGCGAAGGTCGGCGTGGACGACGAGGAGGGCACCGCCGGGACGGTCGGCTTCGAGGTCTGGGCGGACGACGCCAAGGTGGCGTCGTCGAAGACGCTGACCAACGCCGATCCGGCCACCGCCCTCGACGCCGCCATCGGCGGGGCGCGGACGGTCCGGCTCGTCGTCATCGACGGCGGGGACGGGGTCACCAGCGACCACGGGGACTGGGCCGACGCGGCCTTCACCTGCTGAGACGCCGTTCAGGCCGCTCCACTCCGCTGAGATCCACCGCCGAGATCCACCGCCGAGTTCCACCGTTGAGATCCACCGATGAGATCCGTCCCTTCCCGTGGCCGTCCCGGGCTCAGCACTCGGGCAGCCCGGGAAGGGGTTCGTCGTCGTTATCGCCGCCCTTGACGCAGACGACGAGCCGCCGGGCCGCTCCGGTCGCCGTTGCCGCCGTCCGGAGCGGGAGAGGCCGTGTCATCCGGCTCCGCGCCGCCCGGCCCGGCCGTGGCGCGCACCACCTTGACCGCGCGGCCTCAGTCGCCGGTGGGGCGTGCGCCCGCCGCCGGGCCGAACCCCTCCAGCCGTGCCTCCTGCGCCGCCGCGGCGGCCGCGCCCACCACGCCCGCGTCGGTGCCCATCTGCGCCGGGACGACCTCCAGCCCCTGGACGAACGACAAGGTCGCGTAGTCGCGCAGGGCGCGCCGCAGGGGCGCGAAGAGCACATCCCCGGAGCCCGCCACCCCGCCGCCGATCACCGCCACCTCGATCTCGACGAGCGCGGCGGTCGCGGCGATCCCGGCGGCCAGGGCCTGGGCGGCCCGTTCGAAGGAGGCCCGCGCGACCGGGTCACCGGACCGCGCCGAGGCGGCGACGGCCTTCGCGCTGGTGTCGCCGTCCGGCCCCGGGCGCCAGCCGCCGTCCAGGGCGCGGCGGGCGATGTTGGGGCCGCTGGCGATCCGCTCCACGCAGCCGCGTCCACCACACGGGCACGGGTCGCCGTTCAGCTCCACGCTGATGTGGCCGATGTGCCCGGCGTTGCCGGTCGGGCCCGGGTGCAGTCGGCCGCCCAGGACCAGCCCGCCGCCCACGCCGGTGGAGACCACCATGCACAGCGCGCCCTGACGGCCGCGCGCCGCGCCCTGCCAGTGCTCGGCGGCCGTCATCGCCGGCCCGTCGCCGACCAGCGACAGCGGCAGTGCGCCGGTGGTCTCCCGGACCCCGGCGACCAGCGGGAAGTCACGCCAGCCGGGGATGTTGACCGGGCTGACGGTGCCCACGGAAGCGTCCACCGGGCCCGCGCTGCCGATGCCGACGGCGGCGACCCGCGACCAGTGCGCGGTGGCCGCGAGCTCCTCGAGCACGGCGGTGACCTGGCGCATCACCGTGGCGCCGTCCTCCTGGGCACGGGTGGCACGGCGGGCCCGTACGACCAGTTTTCCGCTCCCGTCCACCAGAGCGCCCGCGATCTTGGTCCCGCCGATGTCCAGTGCGGCGATGAGGTCACGTGGCATAGGTGTCGACTCTCCTGGTGGGCATGCTGGTGGGCATGGGCGTGTTCGCTGTGCGGCAATAGTCTTCCCGGCGCTGACAACGTTGTCCAGGGGCTATGCTCGTCACTCCCTCCCCCACGACGACCAGCGACGGGACGAGCGCACTGTGACCGACACCGCCCCGGGCACCGCCAGCCGCACCCCCACACGCCGTTACGGCACCCGGCCCACTATGAAGGATGTCGCCGCACGGGCCGGGGTCGGCCTCAAGACCGTCTCCAGGGTGGTCAACGGCGAACCGGGCGTCACCCCCGACACCGAGCGCCGCGTCCAGGAGGCCATCACCGCGCTCGGCTTCCGCCGCAACGACAGCGCCCGCATTCTGCGCAAGGGCCGTACGGCGAGCATCGGACTGGTCCTGGAGGATCTGGCCGACCCTTTCTACGGTCCGCTGAGCCGCGCCGTCGAGGAGGTCGCCCGGGCCCATGGCGCGCTGCTGATCAACGGGTCCAGCGCGGAGGACCCCGAGCGGGAGCAGGAGCTGGTGCTCGCGCTGTGCGCGCGCCGGGTCGACGGTCTCGTCATCATCCCGGCCGGTCATGACCACCGCTATCTGGCGCCCGAGATGGCGGCCGGGGTCGCCACCGTCTTCGTGGACCGGCCGGCGGGGCGCATCGACGCCGACGCCGTGCTCGCGGACAGCTTCGGCGGTTCCCACGACGCCGTCGCCCATCTGATCGCCCACGGCCACCGCCGGATCGGCTTCCTCGGCGACCTGCCGGGCATCCACACCGCCGCCGAGCGGCTGCGCGGCTATCACGCGGCGATGAGCGAGGCCGGGTTGCCGGTCCATGACGCCTGGGTCTCGCTCGGCCCCACCGATCCGGAGCGGGTCCGGGCCGCGGCCACCACGATGCTGGACGCCGCCGAGCCGGTCACCGCGCTCTTCGCGGGCAACAACCGGGTCACCGTCACGGTCGTCCGGGTCCTGGCCGAGCGCCCCGCGCCCGCCGCGCCGGTGGCCCTCATCGGCTTCGACGACTTCGAGCTCGCCGATCTGCTCTCCCCCGGGATCACCGTCATAGCCCAGGACTCGGCCCAGCTCGGCCGCACCGCCGCCGATCTGCTCTTCCGCCGCCTGGACGGCGCGGGCGGGGACCCCCGGCGGGTCGTCCTGCCGACCCGGCTGATCCCGCGCGGCTCGGGCGAACTGCCCCCGCCCGCGGCATCCTGAGCACCCGCTCCCCCAACGGCACGCCGTCCCCGAACGTCCGATCGGCCTTTCCTCTCGGCCTTTCCCCGAACGGGCCCGCTTCCCCGAACGGGCCCGCTTCCCCGAACGGGCCCGCTTCCCCGAACGCCTGAACGGCCCCGCCCCGGTTGCCCCGGCCTCCCCCCGCCCCGAGGGTGGAGGCGGAGGGCCCGGGGCCGTCCGACGGAACGAGGGAGACGCGATGAGCGGGCGCCGAACGCGGACGATCTGCGCGGTGAGCCTCATGGCCGTGCTGGCGCCGGCCGCCGTCGGCTGTTCGGACGGCGGGGGCACCCCGTCGTCCAAGGTGTCCCGGGCCTCCGCCGCCATCGCGTCCGCGAGGGCGTCGGCACAGGCCGAGCTGGACAAGATCAAGGGCGGCTCCCAGGCCAGGCGCGAGGTGAAGGTCGGCCGGGTGAGCCGCGACGGCACGGGACGAGCCGTGGCCCCGCTGACCGTGACCAACGAGAGCGAGCACCCGGCCGGCTACGCCATCGAGGTCAACTTCCGCGACGCGAGGGGGCACTTGGTGGACGCCGTCGTCCTGCGCCTGTCCAAGGTGCCCCCGAACCGGCCCACCCCGGCCACCGCCCGCAGCCACCGCGAGCTCACCGGCCGCGTCACGGCGACCGTGGGCACGGCGGTGCGGTACTGACCGCCAAGACCACCGGGCCCACGGGGCCCACCGGACCTCTCAGGCGGCGAGCACCTTGGCCTTGGCGCGCTCGTACTCCTCGGGCGTGAGGTCGCCGTGGTTCTTGAGCTCCACGAGGTGCGCGAGCTCATCCGCGCGGCCCGTGGTGGCGGTCGTCCGCACGAACTCCCGGAAGTCCGCCTCCGCCTTCTCGGCCCGCCTCATCTCCCGCATGCCCATCTCCCGGCCACGTGCCACCAGATACACGAGGACGCCGAGGAAGGGCAGCACCAGGACGAAGACGGTCCAGCCCGCCTTGGCCCATCCGTTCAGCGAGTCGTCGCGGAAGAGATCGGCGAACACGCGGAACAGCAGGAACAGCCACAGGATCCACAGAAAGACCCACATCGTGGTCAGGAAAACATTCAGCAGTGGATAGTCCATCGTCTGCCTCCCGTCGGACATGCCCGGCGGGGCCACCAGGGTCCCACCAGGGCCCACGTCTTCAGCTTACGGCGGCCCCCGGTCGGCGCAGCAGCGGATGCCACGCGGGCGGGCGGTGCGTACCAATGGGAGGAGGGCGGGGCGTCACCACGCGGCGGAGGCCGGAAGGGCGGGTGGGCCATGGAGCTCCAGGTCCTCCCCCTGGCCGTCACGATGATGGCGGGGCCGCAGATCGTGGCCGCCGTCGTCCTCGTGACCACGGCGCGGCCGGTGCGGGTGGGCCTGGCGTTTCTGCTGGGGGTGGCGATCGCCACGGTGGCGGGAGTCGCCCTCGCCCGGGGGATCTTCGCACTGCTGGGGCAGGCGTTCGCACCGGGCAACTCCTCCGATCGGGGTGTGGCCGCGGTCGTCGTCCAGCTGGTGCTGGTGGGGCTGCTGGCGCTGGTCGCGGTGAAGAACGTGGTGAAGCGGCGGACGGTCGAGCCGCCGAAGTGGCTGGGCTCGCTGATGGAAGCCGGTCCCCGTAAGGCGCTCAGGACCGGCCTTCTGATCATCCTGCTCATGCCGTCCGACATCGCGGTCATGCTGACCGTGGGGGCGAATCTGGAGCAGCATGACGCGGGGTGGACGGCGGCGCTGCCGTTCGTCGCCGCCACCGTGCTGCTCGCGGCACTGCCGCTGCTGTTCTACCTCCTCCTCGGCGACCGGGCGCGGCGCGCGATGCCCCGGCTCCGGGAATGGCTGACCACCCACAGCTGGGTGGTCAACGTCGCCGCGTGTCTGATCTTCATCGTGCTCATCCTGGCCCCCTGACGGCGTGTGCGCGGGCCCCGGCTGACGGCGTGTGGAACGGACGACCGGCTTCAACCGCCCCGGCCGTGTGCGCCGGTGCGGCCCGTGGCGGCCAGGAGGGCGATCACGGCGAGGGCGGCCAGCAGGATCAGCACCAGGAAGAGCACCGTCAGCACGGTGGGGTGGTTCCACAGGGCGAACACCGCGACCGGCACCAGCAGGGCCGTCGTCGTCAGTCCCCGCCGGTGGTCGGCGGTCCAGGTGCCGGCCCGGCCGGTGCGCATCCCATGGGCCGCGCCCCAGCGGGCCGCGCTGTCGGCGAGGACCTCGGCCCGGCCGCGCACCGTGCTCGGCAGCCGCCCCGGTCCTGCCAGATAGGCGCCGAGCGCGACCACGAGGCCGAGCACCAGCACGGTGAGCACGGTGACCCGCAGGAAGCGCACCACCGTGTCGAAGAGGACCGAGGCGGCCGCCCGGGACAGCACGCTCGTCGGCACATGGTCGAGGTAGTAGCGGCGGCCCACCACGAGGGCCAGGGCCAGGGCGAGGGAGGTGAGCGCGGTGCCCAGGGCCGCGCGGGCGAGCGCCCGGCGGCGCCGGCGGGCGAGCAGCACGCCCGTGCCGCCGAGGGTCACCGTCAGCGCGGGCAGCCAGTTCCCGGCCAGGTCGAGCAGGCGCGCCGACCGCCGAAAAGTGTCGAGCCGGTCGGAGTGGAAGAGGACGAGCCGCTGGTGGATGTCGGGGATGCCGGTCACCGCGGGGAGCCCGGCGTCCACCAGCTGCTGTCTGACCCGCTCCACGGCGGCGCCGACGTTGAGGGTGACGGTGTGGCCCTCGACGCCGACCGGCCCGCCGCCCTTGCCGGTGAGGGCGCCCACGACGGCGGTGTGGGCGGCCCGGTTGGCGCCGGTCCACACGGCGGGGAACTGCTCGCTGCGCACGATGTGGGCGGCCACCTTCCGCACCGCCTGGTCCAGGGCCGAGTCCAGTTGCGGGGCCAGCCCCTCGATGGTGTCGGCGGCCCGCTCGGGAAGGCCGTGGGCGCGCAGCCAGGAGGCGATGTCGGCGGTGATCTCCTGGCTGTTGTGGCGGATGTCGACGGCCTGGCTGACCTGGTCCACGGCGGTGTCCTGGATCGCCGGGTCCTTCGCGAGCGGGGCGACGGTCGCCACGTAGCGGTCGGTGTCCAGGACGATGTCGTGGACCCACACCGTCAGCACGGACACCGGTACGAGGAGGCAACCGAGCAGGATCAGCAGGGCCGACACGGCGCTTCTGGCCATGACACCCATCTCCCGCCCTCACCGGCGGGGCCGCATCCCGGGTGACACGTGCGGGTGAGCGGATGTGGCCAAGCGGATCAGCGGGGCGGGCCGATCCGCGGGCTCCCGCGGCTCTGGTGTTCCGGGGTCAGGAGGCGGCGGGGGCGACGCGGCCCGCCAGCGCGTCGAGTTCGGCGCGGCCGAGCCCGGTCAGCCGCTCGACCTCGGCGCCGTCGAGGGCCCCGCAGTCCAGCCCGCGCACCAAGTGGCCGCTGAGCGCCTTCGCGGTGGCCGGTTCGTCGGCGATGCCGGTGCCTGTGGCCGTACGGTCCACATACGCGGCGAGCCGTTCCGCCGCCGCCTCCAGGCCCTCGCGGTAGAACGCGTAGACGGCGGCGTAGCGGGTCGGGAGGTGGCCGGGGTGCATGTCCCAGCCCTGGTAGTACGCGCGCGCCAACGACCGCCGGACCAGCCGGTGGTGGAGCCGCCAGGCGTCGTGGACCCGCTCGGTGGGGCCGACCGGCAGCACGTTGGTGGAGCCGTCGGAGAGCCGTACGCCGGTGCCCGCGGCGGCGACCTGCATCACGGCCTTGGCGTGGTCGGCCACGGGGTGGTCCATGGACTGATGGGCGGCGCCGACGCCACAGGAGGCGCTGTAGTCGAAGGTGCCGTAGTGCAGTCCGGTGGCCCGCCCCCCGGCGGCGTCGATCATCCGGGCGACGGTGGCGCGGCCGTCCGGGCCGAGGATGGCCTGGGTCGTCTCGATCTGGATCTCGAAGCCGATGCGGCCCGGGGCGAGCCCGTGCGCCTTCTCGAACTCCCCACACAGCCGGGCCATCGCGGTGACCTGCTCGGCGTACGTCACCTTGGGCAGGGTGAGCACCAGGCCGTCCGGCAGCCCTCCGGCCGCCATCAGCCCGGTGAGGAAGATGTCCAGGGTGCGGATGCCGCGGTCGCGTACGGCGGCCTCCAGGCACTTCATGCGGATGCCCGCGTAGGGCGGCGCGGTGCCCTCGGCGCGGGCGGCCGCGACGAGCGAGGCGGCGCGGGCGGCCGCGGCGTCCTCCTCGGCGTCGGGGCGGGTGCCGTACCCGTCCTCGAAGTCGATCCGCAGATCCTCCACGGGCTCGCGCTCCAGCTTGGCCCGCACCCGGGAGTGGACGGGCTCGGCGAGCTCGTCGGGGAGGCCGAGGACGGCGGCGAAGGAGGCGGCGTCGGGGGCGTGCCGGTCGAGGGCCGCCAGCGCCTGCTCGCCCCAGTCGCGCACCGTATCGGCGGTGTAGAGGTCGGCGGGGACGTAGACGGTGTGGACGGGCTGGCGGGTGCCCGGGTCGCCGGGGTAGCGGCGGGCGAGCTCGGCGTCGACGGCGGCGAGGGAGTCGGCGATGGACGCCCGTACGGCATCGGGCAGGCTGGTCCGCACCGTCTTCCGAGGCTCCATGTCCTTCGCCGCCCTTCTCGCCATTTCCGCTGTACGGAAACGATGATCCGTGCGGTGAAGTTAGCCAGCAACGGAACGGCGGGTCAACACCCTCCTGGTGGCCGCGAGGCCCCGCACGCGCATCGCATACGGGGCCTCGCGGGGGTCCGGCGGGCGTCAGCCCTTGCGGGACTTGACCTCCTCGGTCAGCTGCGGGACGACCTCGAAGAGGTCGCCGACCACGCCGTAGTCGACCAGGTCGAAGATCGGGGCCTCGGCGTCCTTGTTGACGGCCACGATGGTCTTCGAGGTCTGCATACCGGCGCGGTGCTGGATCGCGCCCGAGATGCCCGCCGCGACGTAGAGCTGCGGCGAGACGGTCTTGCCGGTCTGGCCCACCTGGTTGGTGTGCGGGTACCAGCCGGCGTCCACCGCGGCGCGCGAGGCGCCGACGGCCGCGCCGAGGGAGTCGGCGAGGGCCTCGACGATGGGGAAGTTCTCCGCGCCGCCCACACCGCGGCCGCCGGAGACCACGATCGCGGCCTCGGTCAGCTCCGGGCGCCCGGTCGACTCGCGCGGCGTGCGCGAGACGACCTTCGTGCCGGTCGCCTTGTCGGAGAAGGAGACGGTCAGTGGCTCGACCGCGCCCGCGGCCGGGGCGGCCTCCACGGCGGCCGAGTTCGGCTTCACCGTGATCACCGGAGTGCCCTTGCTGACCCGGGACTTGGTGGTGAAGGCGGCGGCGAACACCGACTGCGTGGCCACCGGACCATCGTCACCGGCCTCCAGGTCCACGGCGTCGGTGATGATGCCCGAGCCGATGCGGACCGCGAGCCGGGCCGCGATCTCCTTGCCCTCCGCGGAGGACGGGAACAGTACGGCGGACGGCGACACGGCCTCGTACGCGGCCTGGACCGCGTCCACCTTCGGGACGACGAGGTAGTCGGCGAACTCGGGAGCGTCGGCGGTCAGCACCCGCACGGCGCCGTGCTCGGCGAGGGTGGACGCGGTGTTCTCGGCACCGGAGCCGAGGGAGACGGCGACGGGCTCGCCGATGCGGCGGGCCAGGGTCAGCAGCTCCAGGGTGGGCTTGCGGACGGCACCGTCCACGTGGTCGACGTAGACAAGGACTTCAGCCATGGGAATCGCTCTCCTGCGAAATGCGAAAGATCTGGGACGGGCGGCGGGAACCGGTCAGATGAACTTCTGACCGGCCAAGAACTCGGCGAGCTGCTTGCCGCCCTCGCCCTCGTCCTTGACGATCGTGCCCGCGGTGCGGGCCGGACGCTCGGTGGCGCCGTCCACGGCGGTCCAGGCGCCTTCGAGACCGACCTCGTCCGACTCGATCTCCAGGTCCTCCAGGTCCCAGGACTCCACCGGCTTCTTCTTCGCCGCCATGATGCCCTTGAACGACGGGTAGCGGGCCTCACCGGACTGGTCGGTCACCGACACGACCGCCGGAAGCGACGCCTCCAGCTGCTCGGTCGCGGTGTCCCCGTCACGGCGGCCCTTCACGGTGCCGTCCTCGACCGACACCTCCGACAGCAGCGACACCTGCGGCACGCCGAGGCGCTCCGCCAGCATCGCCGGGAGCACTCCCATGGTGCCGTCGGTGGAGGCCATCCCGCAGACCACCAGGTCGTAGCCGGCCTTCTCGATGGCCTTGGCCAGCACCAGCGAGGTGCCGAGCGCGTCGGTGCCGTGCAGATCGTCGTCCTCGACGTGCACGGCCTTGTCCGCCCCCATCGACAGCGCCTTGCGCAGCGCGTCCTTGGCGTCCTCCGGGCCGACGGTCAGCACGGTGATCTCGGCGTCATCGGCCTCGTCGGCGATCTGCAGGGCCTGCTCGACCGCGTACTCGTCCAGCTCCGAGAGCAGGCCGTCCACGTCGTCGCGATCGACGGTCAGGTCTTCGGCGAAGTGCCGGTCGCCGGTGGCGTCGGGCACGTACTTCACACAGACAACGATCCTCAAGCTCACGCCGGCTCTCCTACTGCATCGTCTCTACCGAGCTGCCTTGTTGCTGGCAGCATAGGCGCCTTCGGGGGCGGGACCCGGGCGGTACCGCGGGCGGTTTCCCGCCCGGGCGGCCCATGCACCGCGGCAAAATATTACTCGTCAGTACACCCAGCTCATTCCCCGTACGCAACCCGCGTGAACTGTGACCTTGCCAACGGTAGTGATCAACACGAGGGGTACATGCCAACCAGCGAGGCACGGGCGGGCCGCGGAGCGCGGCGAGGGTCAGTCGCGGAGCGCGTTGAAGCGCCCCTGGTGGTACAGCAGCGGACGGCCGGCCCCGGCCGCGGTACCCGTGGTGACCTCGCCGATCAGCACCCGGTGGTCCCCGGCGGGTATCCGGGCCACCACCCGGCACACCAGCCACGCCAGCACCCCGTCGAGGACCGGTACGCCCTCCGGCCCCGAGCGCCAGCCGGTGGCCGGCCCGAAGCGGTCGGCGCCGCTGCGCGCGAAGGTCGCGGCCAGCTCCCGCTGGTGCTCGCCCAGAATGTGGACGCCGACGTACTCGGCCTCGGAGAGCACCGGCCAGCTCGAGGAGCCGGTGCCCACGCCGAAGGAGAGCAGCGGCGGCTCGGCGGCCACGGAGGCGAGGGAGGTGGCGGTGAAGCCGACCGGGCGGGTGCCCTGGGCGGTGATCACGGCGACGCCTGAGGCGTGCCGGCGGAAGACGGAGCGGAAGAGGCCGGATGTCGTCAGCGGGGACGTGCCGAGGTCGTGCGTCGCCGTCATGGAGTCGTCCTTCTTCTGGAGGTACGGGCGGGGGGCTGCGCTTGTCCTCGTTCGCTCACCCGCCCGGACACCGTGCGCCGGCGGTCCGCAGCAGGTCCACGTGCACACGTCCGTAAAGAAGGGGTCCAGGCCGCATGCCGTTCACCCTGACCACGCCGGGTGCGGACCGTCAAGTGGGGCCGGGGCACGGTGGCTCACACGGCATCACCCAGAGCGGCGATGACATCGGCCCGGCGCGGCGGCCCGGAGGCCCGCCGTACGACCCGCCCGGCCGCGTCGAGCACCAGCACGGTGGGGGTACGGGCGATGTCCAGCGCCCGCACGAGCTCCAGCCGCGACTCGGCGTCGATCTCGATGTGCGCCACGCCGTCCACCATCGCGGCCACCTCGGACAGGGTCCGCCGGGTGGCCCGGCAGGGCTGGCAGAAGGCGCTGGAGAACTGGACCAGCGTGGCCCGCTCCCCCAGTTCCGCGCCGAGCTCGGCGGCGCCCAGCCGCCGGCTTCCGTCGCCGTCTCGCACCTGTCTCCTCCCGGTCGGGCCTCCCTGGTGCAGCGCCCTGGGCGGCCCGGGGATTCCCCGGCGGCGCCCCGACGTGATGAGGATCTCTCGTCCGGGCCGCGCCGCGCGGTAGCACAAAGAGACGACATCGGGCACCATCTGCCAGAAGCCGGATACCTACGGCCGCGTAACTTCCGCCGGGAGAACCCTCCCCAGGCATACGACGAAGGGTCCTCAATGGCAGAGCTCGTCTACCCGCCGGTGATCGGCATCGCCCGCACCATGTTCAAGGCGCTCGATCTGCGCTTCGACATCAAGGGCACCGAGAATGTCCCGCAGCGGGGTGGCGCGGTTCTGGTGAGCAACCACATCGGCTATCTCGACTTCGTCTTCTGCGGGCTGACCGCCCGTCCGGCCAAGCGGCTGGTGCGGTTCATGGCGAAGGAGTCGGTCTTCCGGCACAAGGTCTCCGGGCCGCTGATGCGCGCGATGAAGCACATTCCGGTGGACCGCGCGGCGGGCATGGACGCGTACAAGCACGCCCTCAAGTCGCTGCGCTCCGGCGAGATCATCGGCGTCTTCCCGGAGGCGACGATCTCGCGGTCCTTCACGCTCAAGAACTTCAAGTCCGGCGCGGCCCGGCTGGCGCAGGAGGCGGGCGTCCCGCTGCTGCCCATGGCGCTGTGGGGCACCCAGCGGCTGTGGACCAAGGGCCAGAAGCGGGCGCTGGGCCGCCATCACTTCCCGATCACGATGCGGGTGGGCGAGCCGATGGAGGCCGACCCGACCGAGCCCTCGGACACCCTGACCGAGCGGCTGCGCGGCCGGGTGCAGGAGCTGCTGGAGGCGGCGCAGCGGGCGTATCCGGTGCGGCCCAAGGGCCCGGACGACACCTGGTGGGTCCCGGCCCACCTGGGCGGCACCGCCCCCACCCCGGACGAGGCGCTGGCCCTGGACCGGGGCCGTTAGGACGGACGGCCGCGGGGCGGGCCCGACGGCCCGCCCGTACGCTCCGCGGACGGCCTACCGGCCCATCTCCTCCTTGAGGGCCGCGATGAAGCCGTCCACGTCCTGCTCCGTGGTGTCGAAGGAGCACATCCAGCGCACATCGCCCGCGGCCTCGTCCCAGAAGTAGAAGCGGTAGCGCTTCTGGAGGCGTTCGCTCACCTCGTGCGGGAGCCGGGCGAAGACCGCGTTGGCCTGGACCGGGTGGAGGATCTTCACCCCGTCCACCGCGCGCACGCCGTCGGCCAGCCGCTGGGCCATGGTGTTGGCGTGGCGGGCGTTGCGCAGCCACAGGTCCTTGGCGAGCAGGGCCTCCAGCTGGACGGAGATGAACCGCATCTTGGACGCCAGCTGCATGGACAGCTTGCGCAGATGCTTCATGGCGCCCACCGCGTCCGGGTCGAGGACGACGACGGCCTCGCCGAAGAGCATCCCGTTCTTGGTGCCGCCGAAGGACAGGATGTCGACGCCCGCCGCGTTGGTGAACGCGCGCATCGGCACGTCCAGGGACGCGGCCGCGTTGGCTATCCGGGCGCCGTCGAGGTGGACCTTCATCCCGCGCTCGTGCGCGTGGTCGCAGATGGCCCGGATCTCGTCCACCGTGTAGACGGTGCCCAGCTCGGTGTTCTGGGCGATCGAGACCACCTGCGGCATCGCCCGGTGCTCATCGTCCCAGCCCCACGCCTGGCGGTCGATGAGCTCGGGGGTGAGCTTGCCGTCCTCGGTGGGGACGGTGAGCAGCTTCAGCCCGCCGACGCGCTCGGGCGCCCCGCACTCGTCCACGTTGATGTGGGCGGACTCGGCGCAGATGACCGCGCCCCAGCGGTCGGTGAGGGCCTGGAGGGCGACGACGTTGGAGCCGGTGCCGTTGAAGACCGGGAACGCCTGAGCGTGCGGGCCGAAGTGGCTGCGCATGACGAACTGCAGATGCGCGGTGTAGTCGTCCTCGCCGTAGGAGACCTGGTGGCCTCCGTCGGCGAGGGCGAGCGCGGCGAGGATCTCCGGATGGGTGCCGGCGTAGTTGTCGCTGGCGAAGCCGCGCACCTCGGGGTCGTGGTGGCGGCGGGCGTCGGTCCTCACGGCTTGGGGGTCAGCCACTGGCGGGTTCCGTTCACTTCCCGGGCGGGCCGGTCCCAGAGTCCGGTGA
This sequence comes from Streptomyces sp. 5-10, assembly GCF_014712245.1. Lineage (NCBI taxonomy): Bacteria > Bacillati > Actinomycetota > Actinomycetes > Kitasatosporales > Streptomycetaceae > Streptomyces > Streptomyces sp. 5-10. The sequence continues at coordinate 19,736 of NZ_JACVYG010000069.1, read as the reverse complement.
TGGCCTCGGCCAGCTCCTTGACGTCCGTGAAGCCCGCGAACTTCGCGTTGGGGCGCTCCGCCCGCATGGCGTCGTGCACCAGCGCCTTGACCACCAGGATGACAGCGGCCGCCGGCGGACCGCCCTCGCCCCCCAGTTTGCGGAAGGAGTCGGCGAGCGCGAGCGTCCACGCCTCGGCGGCGGCCTTTGCGGCGGCGTACGCGGCGTTGCCCGCGGTGGGCTTGGACGCGCCCGCCGCGCTGATCAGCACATAGCGGCCCTTGCCGCTGCGCAGCAGGGCGTCGTGGAAGGCGAGGGAGGTGTGCTGGGCGGTGCGGATCAGCAGATTGTGCAGGGTGTCCCAGTCGGCGAGCGGGGCGTCGGCGAAGGTCTTGCTGCCGCGCCAGCCGCCGACCAGGTGGATCAGCCCGTCGACCCGGCCGAACTCCTTCTCGGTGCGGTCGGCCCAGGCGCGGGCGGCGCCGAGGTCGAGCAGGTCGACCGTCTCGCCGGTGACGACGGCCCCGCCGTGGGCGTAGCGCGCCGCGTCCACGGCCTCGGCCAGCCGCGCCGGGTCGGCGTCGGAGGCGACGACGGTGGCGCCCGCCTCGGCGAGCCGGAGCAGCGTGGCCCGGCCCGCGGGGCCGGCCGCGCCGGCCACCGCCACCACCGCACCGTCCAGCGGCCTCTCGCCCGGCTCGTTCGGGCTGGGGCTCGATGTCGGTGTGGTCATGCTCGCCGCCTCCTCGTCCTGCGCCGCCTGGGGGCTGTGCGCCTCCGTGCTCATGCCGCCGCCGGTAGATCGCTGCCGGCCGTGATCCCCTTGGTGGAGGCCACCACGTCCCGCAGCTTCTTCCCGAGCGCCTCGTAGAACATGCTCAGCGGAAACTCGTCGGGGAGCACGTCGTCGACGAGTTTGCGCGGCGGCTGGCTCAGGTCCAGGGCTTCGGGGCCCTTGGCCCAGACCGAGCCGGGGTGCGGGGCGAGATAGGTCGACACCAGCTCGTACGCCTTGAACCAGTGGACGAGCTTGGGGCGGTCGATGCCGTCGCGGTAGAGCTTCTCGATCTCGCCGCACAGCTGGTTGGTGACCTGCGAGGCGCGGGACCAGTCGATGTGCAGGGTGTTGTCCGTCCAGCGTACGACGTCGTGCTGGTGGAGGTAGGCGAAGAGCAACTGGCCGCCGAGCCCGTCGTAGTTGCGGACCCGCGCGCCCGTGACCGGGAACCGGAACATCCGGTCGAAGATCACGGCGTACTGGACGTCACGGCCCTGGGCGACGCCCTCGGCCTCCAGCTTCACGGCCTCCTTGAAGGCGGTGAGGTCGCAGCGCAGCTCCTCCAGTCCATACATCCAGAACGGCTGCCGCTGCTTGATCATGAAGGGGTCGAACGGCAGGTCGCCATGGCTGTGGGTGCGGTCGTGGACCATGTCCCACAGGGCGAACGCCTCCTGGCAGCGGTGCTGGTCGGCGAGCATGTCCCGGATGTCGTCCGGGAGTTCGATCCTCAGGGCCCGGACGGCGGCCTCGCTGACCCGGCGGAACCGGGCCGCCTCGCGGTCGCAGAAGATGCCGCCCCAGCTGAACCGCTCGGGGGCCTCGCGGACGGCGATGGTCTCGGGGAAGAGCACCGCGGAGTTGGTGTCGTAGCCGGAGGTGAAGTCCTCGAAGGCCAGTCCGCAGTAGAGCGGGTTGTCATAGCGGGTGCGCTCCAGCTCGGCCAGCCAGTCCGGCCAGACCATGCGCAGCACCACGGCTTCCAGATTGCGGTCCGGGTTGCCGTTCTGTGTGTACATGGCGAAGACCACGAGGTGCTGGAGGCCGTCGGCGCGCGTGCGGGCGGGCTGGAAGGCGAGCAGCGAGTCGAGGAAGTCGGGGACGCCGAAGCCGCCCTCGGACCAGCGGCGCAGATCCGCGACGAGCGCCCGGTGGTAGTCGGCGTCGTGCGGCAGCAGCGGGGCGAGCTCCTCGATGGCCCCGATCACCCGGGCGATGGTCGCCGCGGCGGTCTCCCGAGTGGGTGCGCCCTCGGCGTCGAAGTCGATGGAACCGTCCTTGGACTGCCACGGGCGAAACGTTTCGACAGCGTCCTTGAGGGTTGGCCATGCCGGATGATCGACCACACGCTCTGCGGACAGAACGACACCTTCAGCTATCGCAGACGAAAGGATTTCCGTCATGACCACTCCTTCGCCGGAGAAACTCGCGTATGACCACCGTATCTATGGACGCTCCCTCACTCAAGCGACGGTACGGGAAATCATCCTGCGCCACACCCGCACCACCGCAGTTTTTCCTGCCCCCATCGGCTCGGCTCATGCCACGGCCCCGCTTGAACGGTCCTGTCATGAGCGGCCGGTATGGTGTGCGCCGGTCCGGGCGGCCCGTCCGCCGCGTGCCGATGCATCAGCCACCCCACTGCCTCCCCCGACCCGACGAAGACGACCCGACGAAGGCCGTCGAGGGCCGTCAGAAGAGCGAGACAGCGTTGACTTTTCTCACCATCGGACACCGCGGAGTGATGGGTGTCGAGCCGGAGAACACCCTGCGGTCCTTCGTCCGCGCCGAGCACGAGGGCATGGACGTCATCGAGCTGGACCTCCACCTCAGCAAGGACGGCGCGCTCGTGGTGATGCACGACGCGGACGTCGACCGCACCACCGACGGCAAGGGCCCGATCAGCGACTTCACCCTCGCGGAGCTGCGTGAGCTGGACGCCGGGGAGGGTGAGCGGATCCCGGTCTTCGAGGAGGTCGTGGACGCCGTGGAGGCGCCGCTCCAGGCCGAGATCAAGGACACGGCGGCCGCCCGGGCGCTGGCCGAGGTGCTGACCCACCGCGATCTGCTGGACCGGGTGGACATCCTGTCCTTCCACGACGAGGCGCTCGCCGAGATCCGCACCCTGCTCCCGACCGCCCGCACCGCCCTCGTGGCCAGCCGCTACGGCCTCGATGTGATCGACCGGGCGCATGCCGTCGGCGCCGGGATGCTGGTGCTCAACATCCGCAGGCTGACCCTGGAGCTGGTGGAGAAGGCGCACGCCGACGACCTCAAGGTCATCGGCTGGACCGTGAACACCCCCGACCATCTGAAGCTGGCCCGTGGCCTCCGCCTGGACGGCGCCACCACCGACTTCCCGGAGATCCGGCGGGCGGCGCGCTTCACGGCGTGACGCACTCAGCGCTCCGCTGGAAGTGCCGCGATGCGTCGTCGGCCGTCTGCGGCGCCGTCGTGGCTGAGTGGCGCTCCGGGGTCCTTGGAGGCCCGCAGAGGCGTCCAGAAGGGCTGGATCGAGGGCTTGAACGCTCAGACGAGGGGCTTGATCAGCAGCTCGAACTCGAGGTCGGCGCGGCGCGGCACGCCGAAGCGCTCATCGCCGTACGGGAACGGGGTCATCCGGCCGGTACGGGCGTAGCCGCGCCGCTCGTACCAGGCGATCAGCTCCTCGCGGGCGGAGATCACCGTCATATGCATCTCCTTGGCGCCCCACTCCGCCCGCGCGAACCGCTCGGCCTCGGCGATGATCACCTTGCCCAGGCCGCCGCCCTGGAGCGCGGGACGGACCGCGAACATGCCGAAGTAGGCGTGGTCGCCGCGGTGCTCGAGCTGGCAGCAGGCGATCAGCTCACCGTTCCGCTCGACGATCATCATCCGGCTGTTCTCGGCCCCCACTACTTCCGCGACGCCCTCCGGATCGGTGCGCTGCCCGTCCAGGATGTCCGCTTCCGTGGTCCATCCGGCGCGGCTGGCGTCCCCGCGGTAGGCCGACTCGATCAGGGCCACCAGCGCCTCCACATCGGCCTCGGTGGCCGTGCGGAAGGTGAGGGGGTCGGTGGCTCGTACGGTGGCGTCCGCGGTGTCCATGGCGTCGGCGGGGTTCCCTTCGGTGACGGCCGGTGGCCGGTGGCCGGTGGCTGGGTGGCTGCTGGTGTGGCGGCCGGTGGCCGGTGTGGCGGTCAATGGCTGGTGTGGCGGTCAATGGCTGGTGTGGCGGTCAATGGCGGCGAACAGACCTTAACCTGCCCCGAAGGGGCCGGGTTGCGTAGGGTCGCGGGCATGGTTCACGTACTGAGCAGCCGCATCCTGCTGCGGCCGACGGACCCCGAGCGCTCCCGGGCGTTCTACGGCGAGGCCCTGGGCCTGGCGGTGTACCGGGAGTTCGGGACGGGCCCCGAGCGCGGCACGGTCTACTTCCTCGGCGGGGGCTTCCTGGAGGTCTCCGGCCGCTCGGACACCCCGCCCGCCCCGGGCCTCCAGCTGTGGCTCCAGGTGGCGGACGCGGCGGCGGCGCACAAGGAGTTCATCGCGCAGGGGGTCGAGGTGCTGCGGCCGCCGAAGAAGGAGCCGTGGGGGCTGGTGGAGATGTGGATCGCGGATCCGGACGGCGTGCGGATCGCGGTCGTGGAGGTGCCGGAAGACCATCCGATTCGATACCGGCCGGGGATCTAACAGCAGCCAGACACAAAAGAGCCCCGCCCGGCACCACGGGGGTGAGCACACGAACGGGGCCGCTGGTGGGACTGATGACCTACGGAACGACGCCCTTACCGCCACACCTGTTGCACGGGACGGCGTAGGCGATCCCACCGACCGCGATAACCGTCGCCGTCATCCGCGGTCCTCGTCGACGCGTACACCCGCAGGCGTTCGCAGGGCGAGGCTGGGGGCCACGAAGCCGCTCAACGACAGCCACGAGCCCTCTCCGATCGGGGTTCACCCACTGTATCGACATAGCCACCTCCCGTGGTGATGGTACGTGCCGTCCCTCCGCCGGTCAGTCAGTTGTCAGTTCGGGCCGCTCGGACCGTCGCCCTCGCCGCTGCCCGTGCAGCTCCCCTCCGGACCGCCGGGGCTGTGCTGGCAGTGAGCCGCGACCGGGATGGAGGTCTCGCCCGGCGCGAGCCACAGCACGTCATCCACGGTGTAACCCATCGCGACGATCTGGGCTCGGGTCTTCGTCAGTGCCGCGGGGTCTCGGTTCTCCGGGTCCGGGCGCTCCGGGACGTGGTGGATGAACGTGCCGACCTTGTCGCACAGCCGTCGGTAGACGCGGGTGTGGAGGATGAGCGCGTGCCACCCCTCGTCGACGGCCCTGGACGGGGTGAGCGGTTCCGGGGCGGTTGCGACGGCCGCGACGTATTTCACCGCCTCGTCGACGATGCGACCGGCCAGTCCCGGCGCCATGTCGGGGTTGCTGACCATCACCGTGTCGATGACGGCTGCACGGTCCTCGTCGGACAGTAGAGCTGTACCGTTGCTCATGCGCGTGCCTCTTCTCTGTGAGTGGTGCGCTGTCCTCGTCCCGGTCGTCAGCCTCCAAGCACTCGACCGGGGCGGGGTTGGCTACGTTCGGCCCCCGCCCCTCATCCCGTCGCATGTCACCGGGCTCGGAGCGGGGACCACGGTCCGGGAGGAGCCGACCAAAGCACTCCCGGACCGCTTCCTGCCTGCCTGGCTTTCCAGCGCCCGACAGTCAGGGGTCTTCATGCGGGGGGCCTTGAGAACGTCCCTTCCACGTCTCAAGAGCCCCCGCCGGCGGCGTGGGCATGACGCGCGAGGAGCGTCCGCCGCCGACTCTCGTCCCCTCTGCAGCCGGTGAGGGTGGGGACGAGGAAGTCATCAAGCGGGGTGGCTGGCAGCTTCCTGGAACTGCACCAGCCGTCGCTGTCGGTCTTCCGCGACCATAATCAGGTCCGAGAGAGCAAGCTGAAGCAGCTTGATCGCAGCCTGCGCGTCTTCGAGCGACGTCGACGGATCAGCCAGGTAGCGCGACGATGCCCTGATGGCTGCGCGCCCCCGGTCCTCGAACGTCACAGCGGCTTTTTCGCAAGGCGTCATGGTCGCAACTCGCGTAATCGCCTCTCGCCGCGACATGCGGTCGTCGTCTCTGCTGGAGTACCAGGTCACGACGCCGTCCCATCGTGACGAACTAGCGTCGTCCCCGGACGGACCTGAACCCCGCTGGCACGGATCCGACGCAGGACCGCGTCTCGGGAACCAGGCGGAGACAGAGGGGCCGCAGCGTCTTCGACGGCTACGCAGGTTCCACCGATGTCGGTGACGAGCTGCCGCAGATGAGCACGAACGACCGGGAGATACGCGATGCGGTTCCAGGTCGCCACCAGACACACGATGCGGCGTCCCCGGCCTTCCTGCTTCATTGCCGCGATCATCCCTTGCCAGAACGGCCGACGTTCACCCACGGCGGCATCCCCGCGATCGACCCATTGACCCGCAACGTCCCATTTCATCTCGGCCGCGTAGGCTCGACAGAGGCTGATGCGGGCGAGCAATCGATCCGTCTGACTGGTCCCTTCGCGGTCGTAGATGAATACGAGGGTGTTTGACTCGTCGGTGGTCATTGCGGCTCCCCGGTCACTGACTTCCCCTGTGTGACCAGATAACTACGGGTGACTCCTGATCAGTTAACACAAAACTTGCACAACGGGGCGTCAGAACCCTTGGGAGGGAGGGACGAACGGACTTTCCCGTGCAACAGTTGGGCCATGCACAGCGCACCGTCAGCGGGCGAGAACATCGCGGTATTGCGTAAGGTCCGTGGGCTGAGCCAGACGGCTCTCGCCCGGCAAATGGGGATCACGCTCTCGTATCTGAGCAAGATCGAGACTGGACTTCGCCCGGCTACTCCGCCGAACGTGGCAGCAGCGGCGAGCGCCCTGAAGGTCACGACGGCCCGCATCTACGGCGATCCATTCGCTGATCCGTCGAAGCAGCACGAGCTGATGGACGCCCTCCGAACCGTCGTACGTCGTCACACGCTGCCGCGTGAGGACGTTCCGCCTCCTGGCGAACTGGCGGCGTCCCTCAAGCGGGCCGCCCAGCTCCGTGCCGATACCGACTATCTGAAGCTGCTCCAGCTCCTCCCCAAGCTTCTCGGTCAGGTCACCGCAACGGCCATGGAGAGCGACGGTGACGCAGTGGCGTGGGGGCAGGTGGCCGACGTCTATAGCTGTGCCTACGCCTGCGCTCACCGTTTCCGTCAGCCGGACCTGGCGGACATGATCGTGTCACGTCAGCAGTGGGCAGCTCAGCAGACATGGAATCCCGAGGCCGTGGCTGCTGCGGCATGGAACGAGGCGGGGACGTACCAGTCAGCCGGCGAGTACTCCGACGGGCTGGCCATCATCGAGCGCGCCATCGTCCAGTACGAGCGGACGCCGGGCGACGACCTGGAACGCGTCGTCCATCTGGGATCGCTCCATCTCCGCGGCATCGTCCTGGCCAGCCGCCACGAGGACGCCAACGCCACCGCGGACCACGTCAGGCGGGCAAAGGCGATGGCGGAGAGGATCAGCGGGCCCGACGTTCTTCAGCACAACCTGACGTTTGGCCAAGGCAACACCGCGCTGTACGAGCTGGCTGCGCAGATCGAACTGAACCACCCCGACAAGGCGGCCGAAGTAGCGGCCCCGCTGCTCAAGAACCCTCCCGCAGGGCTCAAGCCGTCACGGGTCGGTCGGCTGGCCATCGACGCTGCGCGTGCTCGCCTGGCAACGAAAGATCTCGTCGGGGCCGAGGACGCGCTGAAGTACGCCTTCCACGTCGCTCCGCAGATGGCGGAGATCCACCCCATGGCGCGGGAAGTGCTCCGCGTCCTCTGGACCCTCCACCAGCGCAGCCGACCGGATCTGCTGGCGATGGCCAAGCGGTCCGGACTGGCGTCCTGAGAACGCGAAAAGCCCCCGCCGGATGATCCGGACGGCGTGCGGATCGCGGTCGTGGAGGTGCCGGAAGACCATCCGCTGCGGTACCGCCCCTGATGGCTCGATCCCGGGATCGCCGGACGATGCATGGGGTCGCCGGACGATGCCCGGGATCGCCTGGGGGTACCCGGATCGCTGGCGCCGTCCGCCCGCCACGGCTCGCGGTGGCCGGAGGGGGTGGTGGGGCGGACGGCGGACGGTGCCGGAGGGGAGGTCAGCCGGGCTGGCTGTTCTCCTTGTGCTCGCCCCAGCCGTGCCAGCGGTCGATCTCGATCCAGGCGCTGACCCGGCCGCGGTCCCGCCGCGGGTAGTCCTTGCCCAGGTATTGCTGGGCCAACCGGTCGATTCCGGCCAGGTCCTTGTCGTCCTGGAGCTCGACGACCCGGCCGATGAGGGTGATGTGGTTGTACCAGTTCGCCTCGTCGATCACGGTGAGCGTGACCCTGGGGTCGTTGCGGATGTGGTCGAGCCGCTTGCGCCCCTCGTCCATGTTGACCAGGACCCGGCCGTCGTCCCAGAGGTACCAGGTGGCCGTGGACACCGGCTGACCGTCGGACCGGATCGTCGCGATCACGGCCGGATTGGGCTTCTCGAGCATGGCGACCGCGGCCTCGGGAAGCGGTGGATTCGACACGGGCTCTCCTCCTCTTTGGACACCTGTTCACGTCCCGTGGTGCGGCTGGGGCCTGCGTGATCCACGGGCCGTACCTCTCACCGTGCCATACCGCTCCTCGCGCTCCCCACTACTCCGCACGCCTCGCGCTCCCTCACTGCGCCCGTGCGCTCCCGTGTGTGGTGCCGCGGCAGGGGATGTCTCCTGGTACTACGTCCCTCTTCGGGAGGTGTGGCCGTGCACGGACCTCCACTCATCGGCTGGCTGCTGGTCGCGCTGTGCGCGGCCACGGGTGGCTACTGTCTGCTGCAGATGCGCGGTGAGCCGCCCGGGCCGGGGCGGCGGATCGCGGGCGCCGAGGCGCTGATGGGGTGGGGGATGGCCGTGATGGCGGTGCCGTCCACCGTGCTGGACCCCCGGCCCTGGGGTCCGCCCGCCTTCGCGGCGGTCTTCGCCGTGGCCGCCGTAAGGGCGCTGCTCCCGGTGCCGCACGGCGCGGGGCTCCCGGGGCACCGTCTGCACCACGCCGTCGGAGCGCTGGCGATGGTCTATATGGCGCTCGCGATGATGGTGGGCACCACGGGCGGCCACCATCACACCGGCGAGACGGCCCCGGGCCGGATGGCGCTCGGGGTGCCGCTGCTGACCGGGGTACTGCTCGTGTACTTCGCGGTCTACGTCGTACGGTCCGGGCTGCGACTCGTACCGATGACGGACGGGGCCGTGGACGCGGCCGTCGAGGGGGCCATGGACGGCGCCGGGGCGGGACCGCCCGGCGCCGGCTGGTCGCGGCGGCCCGAGCTGCGACATGCCTGCAGGCTGTCGATGGGGATCGGGATGTTCGCCATGCTGCTGACCCTGTGAACGGTGGCGGGCCGGGCCGTCGCCCGATGCGCAGCCGCATCCGTAGCCGCATCGTGGTGTGCGTCACTTCCCCGCCGTGACCGTACCCGGCCCGAGCCTCGCGATCATAGGCTGACGGCCATGATGGTCCCGTTCGCGCTGATGGGCCTCGGCGCACTGGCGGCGGCAATGGCGCCGCGCCTGTTGTCCCGCTCCGACTGGATCGACCGCGAACCGGTGCTCGCCCTCTGGGTGTGGCAGTGCGTGGTCGTCGGGGTGCTGCTGTGCTGCGCGCTGACCATGGCGCTCACCGGGGCGGCCGCCTGGGACGCCGTGCGCGGCAATGTCTTCGCCCCCGCGCCCAAGGGCGTCGTGGAGGCGTACGCACTGTCCGGCTACGGGCCGTTGGCCGCGCCCGTCGCCCTCGTGCTCGCCTTCGGGGCCGTCTGGAGCGCGGTGATGCTCACCCGCGAGATCGGCCGCGCCCGCGCCTGGCGCAGGCAGCACCGCGCCGAACTCCTCGTCCGCTCCCCCGTCTTGCCCGGTGAGGAGCCCAGCGGAGAGCGTCTGGTGGTCCTTGAAGGCGACAAGCCGGACGCCTGGTGGCTGCCGGGGCCCACGCCCCAGCTCGTCATCACCACGGCGGCGCTGCGCCGCCTCAAGGGCCGTCGGCTGGACGCCGTCATCGCCCATGAGCAGGGCCACGCCCGCGCCCGCCACCACTGGCTGCTGCACTGCTCGGGCGCGCTGGCCAGTGGCTTTCCGCAGGTGACCATGTTCGCGGCGTTCCGCGACGAGGTGCACCGGCTGGTCGAGCTGGCCGCCGACGACTCCGCGTCACGGCGCTTCGGACGGACGACCACCGCGCTCGCGCTGGTCGAACTCAACGAGGACCGTGGAGTGTTCGGCCCCTGCCCGAGCGCGCTCGCCCAGGTTCCGCAGCGGGTGGACCGGCTGCTGGCCCCGGCCTCCCGCCTCCCGGCGGCGCGCCGCTGGCGCCTTACGGCCACCGCGGCGCTCGTCCCGGCGGTCCCGCTGCTGGTCACGTTCGTCCCGGCGCTGCGGGTGCTGGGGTAGGTTCTCGGCGTTCTCGGCGTTCTCAACGCTTTCGGAGTTCTCGCCGTTCTCGGCGCTCTCGGCACACCAGCGGCTCCTCGCTCCGGGGGGATCGGGGGCCTCCTGGCCCCGGGACCCGCCCGTCGGCGATCATCGACTCATGCAGCCCGCGCCCCTCCACCGCCGAGCCGCCCGCGCCGCGGCCGTGCTCACCGTGCTCTTCCTGGTGCTGCTCGCCCTGGTGGCCGCCCATTGGGGGCCCCTGTGGACCGTCGACCGGGACATCGCCGTCGCCCTGCACCACTCCGCCGTCCGGGACCACGGATTCACCCGGGCCAACAGGGTGCTCACGGACTGGTTCTGGGATCCCTGGACGATGCGTGCGCTGCTGGCCGTGGCCGTGGGGTGGCTGCTGTGGCGGCGGGAGTGGCGGCTCGCCCTCTGGGTGGCCGTCACGGCGGCGGTGGGCACGGCGCTGCAACAGGCGGTGAAGGCCGCGCTCGACCGGGAGCGTCCCCGGTGGCCGAACCCGGTGGACTCGGCCCACTACGCGGCCTTCCCCTCCGGCCACGCCCTGACCGCCACCGTCGCCTTCGGGCTGCTGCTGTGGCTGCTGACGCTGCACGGGGCACCGGCGAAGTGGCTGCGGCTCATGGCCGCCGTAGGGGCCGTATCCGTGCTGGGCGTCGGCTTCACCCGCCTCTATCTGGGCGTCCACTGGCCCAGCGACGTCCTGGCCGGCTGGCTGCTGGGCGCGGCGCTGGTGTACGGGGCGATCGCCTCGTACGGCTACGCCCGGAGCCGTACGAGCGAGCGTGAGGCGTCCCCCGAGGGGAGAGTGCGCCCCTGACCCCCGAAACCCCGTCCGGCCAGCGGGAACGGTAGCCGCACCCGGGTGCTGAGCGCTCCGCTGGAAGTGCCGCGATGCGTCGTCGGCCGTCTGCGGCGCCGTCGTGGCCGGTCGCGCCCGCGCGGCGGAGCCGCACATCGACACAGCCCCGCGCCCCTTCGGGGCGCTGCCGAACGCGCTGCCGAACCATAGCGAACTTCCTCCGACCTGCTCAGCCGAGCCGCACCGCGGCCAGGATCCCGTGCGCGACCCCCAGGGGCAGCGAGAGATAGCCGCTCGCGGGGTCGACGAGGTACTCCCGCATCTCCCGGTGCATGTCGAAGCCGAAGTCCATGTCCATGTCGTCCACGAGCACCAGCGCGCCCCGGCGCAGCCGGGGTTCCACCACCTCGAGCACCGCCCGGTTGAGGTTCGGCCAGCCGTCCATGAGCAGCAGGTCCACCGACCCGGGCAGGTCCCGCAGCGTCTCCCGTGCGTCGCCGACGCGGACGGTGGCGATGTCGGAGAGTCCGGCGGCGGCGATGGCCTCCGTGGCCTTGGCCACCTTGTCCGCCTGCAGCTCCGTGCCGATCACCTGCCCGCCGCCGTTGTCCCGCACCGCGCTGGCCAGGTAGAGGGTGGACACGCCGAAGGAGGTTCCGTACTCGACGACGGTCCGCGCGCCGGTCGCACGGGTGAGCAGGTAGAGCAGCTCACCGCCCTCCTTGGACACCGACATGGAGGCGTCCTTGAACGTCTCGGCCATCTGACTGGCGTCCAGCTCGGCCCAGGCCGACTTGGGGTCGGTCACACCCGTCTCGGCGAACGCGCGCTCGTCGCCTTCTCGCTCGGCCTCCAGCAGTCCGTCCAGGACGGTCGCCACGGGCTCGGTGTGCAGTGTGGACGGCATGCGATCTCCTTCGGGGTCGGTGCGGTCACCGGATAGATTCTTCTTCCGGCGGCGATCCGGCCGCCCCCTAAACATCCCCCTGGCTCCCCCTGAGCTGCCCGGGGCGATGGGAGAGTGCGGTCATGAGCAATCTCGATATGAGGCCCGCGCCGACCGTGTGCGGCGGCCGCCAGGACGTCACCGCCCGGCCGGTCCGGGAACTGCTGGCCGCCAAGCAGGTCCCGCTCGGCGAGTCCACCCTGGTGCGCCGGCTCCTGCCGAACCTCGGGCGGCGCATGGTCGGCGCCTGGTGCTTCATCGACCACTACGGCCCGGACGACATCGCCCAGGAGCCGGGCATGCAGGTCCCTCCGCATCCGCACATGGGGCTCCAGACGGTCAGCTGGCTGCACGACGGCGAGGTGCTGCACCGTGACAGCGTGGGCAGCCTGCAGACGGTGCGCCCCGGCGAGTTGGGGCTGATGACCTCGGGCCGGGCCATCGCGCACTCCGAGGAGTCCCCGCGCGAGCACGCCCGGCTGCTGCACGGGGCACAGCTGTGGGTCGCGCTGCCCGACGGCGACCGCCATATCGCCCCCATGTGGGAGCACCACGCCGAGCTGCCCCGGGTGACCGGCGGCGGCGGGCTGCGGGCGACGGTCGTCCTCGGCGAACTGGACGGCGCGGCCTCGCCCGGCACCACGTTCACCCCCCTGATGGGTGCGGACATCGCCCTCGCGGCCGGCACCGACACCCGGCTGCCGGTGCGGCCCGACTTCGAGTACGCGGCCCTCACCATGTCCGGCGAGGCCGAGGTCGACGGGGTGCGCCTCGCTCCCGGCTCCCTCCTCTACCTCGGCTGCGGACGCGCCGAACTACCGCTGCGGGCGAACGTGGACAGCGCGTTCATGCTGCTGGGCGGGGAGCCCTTCGAGGAGAAGATCGTGATGTGGTGGAACTTCATCGGGCGCTCCCACGACGAGATCTCCCAGGCCCGCGAGGACTGGACGTCGGGCTCCCGCTTCGGCGAGGTCCACGGCTACGACGGCAGCCCACTGCCCGCCCCCGAACTCCCCCCGGTACCCCTCAAGCCCCGTGGCCGCACACGCTGACCCGCAGCGCCGTCAGCGCCATCGGGTGGCACCTCGGCCACCAGGCTCACGTCGCACGGAGTGCCGGACAGGTGGTTCTGGCGCCGTAAGGGGCCTCAACGCCGTGCGTGGCGGATCTTCAAGCGTCCGAACCCCACGGCGCCGGAGACCCGGATCTTCGGGCCGCCCGGACCAGCCAGGCCGCCCGGAGCACCCGGACCACCCAGGCCACCCGGGCCACCCGGGCCGGTGGGGAGGGAACCTTGCCGCCGGGGCTTGTAGCGCAGGTCCTTCCACCCGGTGTGCAAGCCCTCGACGTCGACGATCGCGTCGCGCGGCACCGTGATCCTGGCTCTGCCGGTGCCGAGCTGCAGCTCGATGTCGACGATCGGATGCTCGAACGAACCCGTGCGGTCACGGCGTCAGCCATGGGCAGGCGGGATGTCCTCCGGTTCGGGGTCGGAGGGGGCGAGGAGGTAGGTATGGAGCTGCCCGAGCAGCTCGGCGATGCCTTCTCGGTCGGCGCGGTAGCGGACCAGCTTGCCGCTGCGCGTGGACTGGAGCAGGCCGCCGCGCCGGAGGACCGCGAGGTGCTCGGAGGTGGTCGACGGGCCGAGTCCGGCGCGCTCGGCGACCTCGCCGACGGTCAGTTCCTCCCCGTCGGCGAAGTGCGCGAAGAGCTTCTGACGGGTTCCGCTGGTCAGCGCCTTGAGGAAGACCTGGAGGTCGTCGCCGGGTACGGCGGCCCCGGGACGTACCACCCGTCCCGTACCGGAGTCCGCCCGCCCGGACAAACGGTCGCCGGCCGCCTGGGGGAGCGCGTCCGGGGCCCGGTACGGGCGGGGGACGCGGAGGGGGCGGTGGAGGTCGAACTCGGTCGGGGGGATGTCCAGGGCCGAGCACGCCTCGCGGACGACGTCCCGTTCGCTGTCGTCGAAGTAGCCGTCGGCACAGCCGATGACGATGCCGATCTGGATGACGGCCCGTGCCTCGGCGGGCCTCCTCTTCGCCTTGCCGATCTCCCGCATGGCGCTCGCCCTGCCGAGGGCGAAGTCCGTGGTGAGCCCGTCGAGGTGGTCCTCGAAGCGGCGGTGCAGATCGGCCGGGGGGAAGTTCTGGAGCACGTCGTTGGTGACGATGAGCTGGGCGACGCGCTGCCGCTCGGACGGGTCGATCGTGCCGTCCGCCGCCGCCACCAAGGCGCACATCGCCATGCTCGCGTCCCGGAACGCCCCGCTCTGCAACTCGTGCTTCTTCGCCGTGAGCTGAGCCTGCATCGTCTGGACCGAGTCCTTGAGGCGGTCCCACAGCGTCATCTGCATCTCCTTCTCAGTAATACCTCCATTGTGGGGAGAAAACAGAATCTACAAGTTTGTAGAGCCCCCTGGCGCGCCACCACGACATCCTCGGCGACGTCCAGCGTGGCACACGGCCGGTGGCGCCCATGATCCCGGCCCCGCCGCGTCGACCGGCGTACGCCCCACAGCGCCATTCCTCCTGACCGCCGCTGCCGCCACCGTGGTCAGGGGGAATGAGGGGGATGTTTAGGGGACGGCGCGCTCGCTGCCGGAACAAGAATGTCAACAACAGCGGCGAGCTTCTTCGAGCTCGTTCGAGCTTTCTCTCCCGGCCTTCTTTCCCTCAGGCCGCGCAACCGGAGCGCGGCTGTCCCGCGCACGGGGCGATCCCGCGCGGGCCGGTCGCTGCTCCCGCGCGCCCTGCTTCGAACCGAGAGGTGTGGCGGCATGCTACGGACTGACCTGATCCGGCCGGTGCCGGAACTGCTCCAGGCCAACGCGGATCGCTTCGGTGACAAGCCGGCCTGTTCCGACGGCCACCGTACGGTCAGCCATGCCGAACTCGAGCGCCGTACCCGACGGCTGGCCGGTCATCTCGCCGGGCTGCGGCTGCACCCGGGCGACCGCGCGATGATCTGCCTGGGCAACCGCGTCGAGATGCTGGAGAGCTACTTCGGCGTCCTGCGCGCGAACGCCATCGCGGTGCCGGTCAACCCGCGCTCGACCGATGCGGAGCTCTCGTATCTGCTCGCCGACAGCGGCGCCCGGCTGGTGCTCACCGACATCGCCCACGCCGACCAGTTCGACCGGCTTCGGGAGCAGTTCCCGGAGCTGAGGGTGGTGGTCAGCGGAGAGGGCCCGCTGCCGGAGGGTTTCGTCGCGTTCGAGCCGCTGCCGGACACGGAGCCGGAGCTGGCGGCCCGCGACGACCTGGGGCTGGACGAGATCGCGTGGATGCTCTACACCTCGGGCACCACCGGGCTACCGAAGGGCGTGCTGTCCACGCAGCGGAACTGCCTGTGGTCGCTGGCCGCCTGCTACGTACCCGTGACGGGGCTGACCGCCGAGGACCGCGTGCTGTGGCCGCTTCCCCTCTTCCACAGCCTTTCGCACATCGTATGTCTACTGGCGGCGACCGCCGTCGGGGCCAGCACCCGGATCGTGGACGGGGTGTCGACGGCCGATGTGCTGGAGGCGCTGCGCGAGGACCGCTCGACCTTCGTCGCCGGAGTGCCGACGCTCTACCACCACCTGATCGAGGCGGCGCGGGAGCGTGACTTCGCCGCACCCCAGCTGCGGATCGCCCTCGTGGGCGGGGCGGTGGCCACGGCGGACCTGGTCAGGTCGTTCGAGTCCACCTTCGGGGTGCCGCTCGTCGACGCGTACGGCAGCACCGAGACGTGTGGCGCGATCGCGGTGAACTGGCCCACCGGCCAACGGGTCGAGGGCTCGTGCGGACTCCCGGTGCCGGGGCTGACGGTGCGGCTGGTGGACCCGGACACGGGTGTGGACGTACCGGCCGGGCAGGAGGGCGAGTTCTGGGTGTCCGGGCCGAACATCATGGCCGGGTACCACAACCAGCCGGAGGCGACGGCCGCGGCGCTGCGCGACGGCTGGTACCGCACCGGGGACCTCGGCCGCCGCGACAAGGCCGGGTTCTGCACGGTGACGGGCCGGATCAAGGAACTCATCATCCGCGCCGGGGAGAACATCCACCCGGGCGAGGTCGAGGCCGTGCTGCGCACCGTGCCCGGTGTGGCGGACGTGGCCGTGGTGGGCAAGCCGCACGCGGTGCTCGGCGAGGTGCCGGTGGCCTTCGTGGTGCCCGGCCCGGACGGCTTCGACCCGTCGGCGCTGCTGGCCACGTGCCGCGAGCGGCTGTCGTACTTCAAGGTCCCGGAGGAGATCTACGAGATCGCGCGGGTGCCACGCACCGCCTCGGGGAAGATCACCCGGCACGTGCTGCTGGAGCTGCCCGCACGGCTGCGGGCCGCCGGGGACGGCCAGTACGACTCGCTGCTGCGGCTGGACTGGGTTCCGCAGGCGGCGCTGCCGGACGCCCCGGCGGGGAACGGCACGTGGGCGCTGATGGACGCCGACGCGCTCGGTCTCGCGGAGGGGCTGCGGGGCGTGGGGGTGGACGTACGGGTGGTGGACGGCGCTGTCGTGGCGGACGGCTGCCCGAGCCCGGATGTGGTCATGGTGTCGCCCGCGGTGCGGGACACACCCGGCGAGCGGCAGGATCCGACCGGCGAGCTGTCGGCCCGGCTGGGCGCGTGGCTGGCCGACGACCGGCTGGCCGGGACGAGGTTCGTGGTGGCCACGACGGGCGCGGCGGCCACCGGCGCCGAGGAGGCCGCACCGGAGCCCCTGGCGGCGACGCTGTGGGGTGTGGTGCGGTCGCTGCAGGCCGCGTACCCGGGGCGTCTGACGCTGGTGGACGTGTCCGGGGACGTGGATATGTCCGCGGACGGGGATGTGTCCGCGGACGGGCACGGGGACGGGTACGTGGACGTGTCCGCGAACGGGGACGGGGACGTGTCCGCGGCCGCCGACGGGGACGTGTCCGCGTACGTCGAGGGGGAGGACGGCCGGGAGGCCGCGCTGCGGCGCGCCGTCGAGGACGGACACGACCAGGCGGCGATCCGTACCGGCGTACTGCTGGTGCCACGCCTGACCCGGGTCTCGGTCCCCCCGGAGCCGGACCCCGCCCCGGCCCTGGACCCGGACGGACTGGTCGTGATCAGCGGTGGCGACACCGCCCGCGGCACCGCCCTGGCCCGCCACCTGGTGACCGCGTACGGCGCCCGCCACCTGCTGCTGCTCAGCGCGAACGGCCTGCCGGAGGAGGCGGCGGCCGCGTTGCGCACCGAGTTGGGGCGGGACGGGGCAGAGGTCTCGATGGCCGTGTGCGACCCGGCCGACCGGACGGCGCTGGATGCGGTGCTGGACGCCCAGGACCGGCCGGTGACCGCCGCGGTGCACATCGAGGAGCCGGGACCGGGGCGGTCGCTCGACGCGTCGCTGCGCGGCATGACGCACCTGGAGGAGCGGACCCGGCGGGACGACCCGGCACTGTTCGTCGTCGTCACCTCCGCCGCGGGGGTGCTGGGCTCGCCGGGCCGCCCGGAGCGGGCGGCCGCCGACCAGTTCGGCGAGGCCCTGGTGCGGCGGCGCCGGGCGCTGGGCCTGGGCGGGCTGGCCCTGGCATGGGGCCCGCTGCCGGGCGAGCACGGCACCGCGCCGGTGGCCGGTGCCGTGCCCCTGCCCGAGGCGCTGGCCCTCTTCGACGCGGCGCTGACCGCCGACCAGGGCCCGCTGGTACTGCTCAGGCCGAGCACCACGGGGCTGCCGGGCGGCGAGCCGGTGCCCGCGGTGCTGCGCCACCTGGTGGACACGCCGTCCGGCGTACCGACGTCGGACGAGTCCGCCGCCGTGGAGTTCCGGCGGCGGCTGGAAGCCGAGAGCGAGTCCGGACGACAGCGCACCGCGCTGGCGCTGGTGCGCGAACACGCCGCTGCGGCGCTGGGCTTGGCCTCGGCCGACGCGGTCGAGGCCGACCAGGCGTTCAGCGCGTTCGGCTTCACCTCGCTGACCGCGGTCGCGCTGAGGAACCGGCTGAACGCGGCCACCGGGGCGCGCCTCGCCGCCACGGTGGTCTTCGACCATCCGACCCCCGCCGCGCTGGCAAGGCATCTCGTACGGGAGATCACCGGGAGGCGGAGCGAGCAGGCGCCGGTGCGGGCGCGCGGGGTGTCCGACGAGCCGGTGGCGATCGTCGCGATGGGCTGCCACCTCCCGGGCGAGGTCAGGACGCCCGAGGACCTGTGGCGGTTGGTGGCCGACGGCCGGGACGCGATCGCCGGGTTCCCGGACGACCGGGGCTGGGACCTGGCCGGGCTGTTCGACTCCGATCCGGACGCGGTGGGCACGTCCTACGTGCGCGAGGGCGGCTTCCTCAGCGACGCGGGGGGATTCGACGCCGCCTTCTTCGGCATCTCGCCCCGTGAGGCGCTGGCCATGGACCCCCAGCAGCGGCTGCTGCTGGAGACCGCGTGGGAGACCTTCGAGAACGCGGGCATCGACCCGACGTCGCTGCACGGCACCGACGTCGGCGTGTTCAGCGGGGTGATGTACCACGACTACGGGGCCGACGCCGGGAGCGCGGCGGAGGGCTTGGAGGGCCACCTCGGCGTGGGCAGCGCCGGGAGCGTCGTCTCCGGACGCGTGGCCTACGCGCTGGGTCTGACCGGGCCCGCGGTGACCGTGGACACGGCCTGTTCGTCCTCGCTGGTGGCGCTGCACCTGGCGGTTCAGGCGGTGCGTACGGGTGAGTGCTCGTTGGCGCTCGCCGGGGGTGTCGCGGTGATGAGCAGGCCGACCTCGTTCATCGAGTTCTCCCGCCAGCGCGGCCTCGCCCCCGACGGCCGCTGCAAGTCCTTCGCGGAGGGGGCCGATGGCACGAACTGGTCCGAGGGTGTCGGTCTGGTGCTGCTGGAGCGGCTGTCGGACGCCCGCCGCAATGGACATCAGGTGCTCGCGGTCGTACGTGGCACCGCCGTCAACCAGGACGGGGCGAGCAACGGCCTGACCGCGCCCAACGGCCCCTCCCAGGAACGGGTGATCCGGCAGGCAGTGGCGAACGCCGGACTGACGGTGGCCGACGTGGACGCGGTCGAGGCACACGGCACCGGTACGAGTCTCGGCGACCCGATCGAGGCCCAGGCCCTCCTGGCCACGTACGGGCAGGAACGGTCGGAGGATCAGCCGCTCTGGCTCGGTTCGTTGAAGTCCAACATCGGGCATGCGCAGGCGGCGGCGGGCGTGGCCGGTGTGATCAAGATGGTGCTGGCGATGCGGCACAACACGCTGCCCAAGACGCTGTACGCCGACGCGCCCACCAGCAAGGTGGACTGGGCGTCGGGCGCGGTGTCGCTGCTGTCCGAGGCTCGGGCATGGCCGGAGACCGGCCGCCCGCGCCGCGCGGGGATCTCGTCGTTCGGCGTCAGCGGGACGAACGCACACGTCATCCTGGAGCAGGCGCCGGAAGCGGACGCGTTGTCCGAAGCGGATACGGACGAGGAGGGTACGCCTGGTCTCGTGGCCACCGGCGGGGTGGTGCCGTGGCTGCTGTCCGCCAAGACCCCGGCGGCGCTGCGGGCTCAGGCGGAGCGTCTGGTCGGCCACCTGGAGGCGGGGGATGCTCCGCGTGCGGTCGATGTGGGCTGGTCACTGGCCACCACCCGCGCCGCCCTGGAACACCGCGCGGTCATCCTCGCCACGGACACCGACGGGGGCATGACGACCGCCCGCGCCCTGGCCGAAGGACGACCCGACCCACTCCTGGTCACCGGACAGACCGAGGCAGACGGCAAGACCGTGTTCGTCTTCCCCGGCCAGGGCGCCCAATGGG
>NZ_JACVYG010000068.1:0-52065 GCF_014712245.1 Streptomyces sp. 5-10 | reverse complement strand
CCGCCATCCCCACCCACTGCGCCCCCTGACCCGGAAACACCCACACCGGACGGGAGTCGGTGACCCGGGCGGCGGACAGCGTGAGGGAACCCGGTTCCTCACCACGGGCCATGGCTTCGAAGGCGGTGCACGCGGCCTTCCGGTCCCCGACCACGGTCGCGCTGTACTCGAACCGGGTGCGTGTGGTCGCCAGGGAGTAGGCCAGGTCGGCCGGGGCGAGGTCCGGCCGGGACTCCAGGTGGTCCACCAGCGCCCGTGCCTGGGCGCGCAGCGCGGGCAGGCTCCTGCCGGACAGCTGCCACACCACCCGCTCGTCCCGCGCGAGCGGTCGCCGCTCGGGCGTCTCGGGCTCCGGCGCCTGCTCGAGGATGATGTGCGCGTTGGTGCCGGACACCCCGAACGACGACACTCCGGCACGTCGCGGCCCGCCGGTCTCCGGCCAGTCGGTGGTGTGCGCCAGCGGGGTGACCGCGCCCGACGCCCAGTCGATACGCGAGGACGGCGCCGAGAAGTGGAGCAGACCGGGCAGCACTCCCGTCCGCAGCGCCGCCACCATCTTGATCACGCCGCCGACCCCGGCCGCCGCCTGGGAGTGGCCGATGTTCGACTTCAACGAGCCCAGCAGCAGGGGCCGTTCGCGATCCTGACCGTAGGTGGCCAGCAGCGCCCCGGCCTCGATCGGATCGCCCAGCCTCGTGCCGGTGCCGTGTGCCTCCACGGCGTCCACGTCGGAGGGGGCGAGCCCGGCGTTCTCCAGCGCGCTCCAGATGACCTGCTGCTGTGCGGTGCCGTTCGGCGCGCTCAGACCGTTGGAGGCGCCGTCGGAGTTCATGGCGGAGCCGCGGATCACGGCCAGCACCTCGTGGCCGTCGCGCCGGGCGTCGGACAGCCGTTGCAGGGCGAGCATTCCCGCCCCCTCCGACCATGCCGTGCCGTCCGCGTCGTCGGAGAACGACTTGCACCGGCCGTCCGGGGCGAGGCCGCCCTGTTTGGTGAACTCCAGGAAGGGCGAGAGCGTGGTCATCACGACCACGCCTCCGGCCAGCGCCAGCGAGCACTCCCGGGCACGGAGCGCACGCACCGCCGAGTGGAGCGCGACAAGGGACGCCGAGCATGCCGTGTCCACCGTCAGGGAGGGGCCTTCCAGCCCGAGCGTGTACGAGATCCGGCCCGACATGACGCTGGCGGCGCTGCCGGTGCCGACGTAGCCCTCGACCTGGTCGGCGGTGTCCCGCAGCAGTTCCGGGTAGTCCTGGGCACAGGTGCCCACGAACACGCCGGTGTCACTGCCCCGCAGGGAGTCCGGTGCGATGCCCGCGCGCTCGACCGACTCCCACGCGGTCTCCAGCAGCAGCCGCTGCTGGGGGTCCATGGCGACCGCCTCCCGGGGGCTGATCCCGAAGAACTCGGCGTCGAACCGGTCGATGTCCCGCAGGAAGCCACTGGCCTCGGTGGCCACGCGGTCCCGCACCGAGGCCAGGTCCCAGCCGCGGTCGGTGGGGAACTCGGTGATCGCGTCCACTTCGGACACGGCGAGCTCCCACAGCTGCTCGGGGGTGCGTACACCGCCCGGGTAGCGGCAGGCCATGCCGACGATGGCGATCGGCTCGGTGGCCATGGCCTCGTAGCGGCGCAGTGACCGGCGGGTGCGCTTGAGGTCGGCGGTGACCCGGTTCAAGTAGTCACGGAGCTTCTGCTCACTCATCGGACACCCAACTCCTCGTCAATCACATCGGACGGCGCGGCGTCGAAGGCGGGCGCCCGGGTAGCGCGGCCACGGGCGCCCGGCCCGTCGCACAGGGACACGTTCACAGCTCGAATTCCTCGTCGATCAGCCGGAACAGCTCCTCGTCGGGGACGCCGTCCACCTCGTCCAGCTCGCCGGGGTCGTCGTCGAGCCGGCTGCTGAGGCTCCGCAGCCGGGCGGCGAGCCGGGAGCGCGCCGCACGGTCGGCGCGTACGGCGGGCAGGGCCGACTCCACGTCGTCGAGCCCGCGGAACACGGCGTCGATCCGCTGCCGGTCGTCGGGCAGGACGACGGTGTCCAGGTACTCCGCCAGCGCCGCCGCGCTGGGATGGTCGAAGGTGATGGCGGTGGGCAGTTCGGTGCCGGCTCGCCTGGCCAGCACGTTCCGCAGCCGGACCGCGGCCAGGGAGTCCATGCCCAGCTCGGCGAACGACACGGTGGGCTCCACCTCGGCGACCGTGCGGTGGCCCAGCACCGTCGCGACGTCCTGGCGGACGACCGACAGCAGCAGACCGGCCCGCTCGGCCCGGGTCAGGGGGGCCAGCCGTTCGGCGAGAAGGGGCTCCGGGACCTCATACGGCTCGATGTCGGCTGGCTCCGGGACGTCCGTGGTGTGCTCCGTCGCCACGGCTTCGACGGGCCCCCCGGCCACGTCCGCCACGGCTTCGACGGGACCCCCGGCCACGTCGCGCTCCGGCCAGTAGCGCTCGCGCTGGAAGGCGTAGGTCGGCAGATCGACGCGTCCGCCTCCGCGGCCGTCCAGGACCGAGGACCACGCGACGGTGACACCTCGCACGGAGAGTTCGGCGAGCGCTCCGGTCAGCGCGGACACCTCGTCGCGGTGACGGCGCAGCGCGGACACGACGACCGTCGAGCCCGGGTCGGAGACGCTGTCCTCCGCCATCCCGGCGGCGACGCTGTCGGGTCCGAGCTCCAGGATCGCGGTGACGCCGTCGGCCTCGGCCGAGCGCACCCCGTCGGCGAAACGGACGCAGCCGCGCACCTGCCGCACCCAGTACTCCGGGGAGCACAGCTCCTCGTCGCTCGCGACCTTGCCGGTCAGGTTGGACACCACGGGAACGGCCGGCGCCCGGTAGCGGATGCCCTCGGCGACGGTGCGGAACTCGTCCAGCATGCCGTCCAGGTGAGCGGAGTGGAACGCGTGGCTGACCCGCAGCCGGCTCGTTCTGCGTCCGGCCGAGCGCCAGTGCTCGCGGACACGGTCGACTTCGGCGGCGTCCCCGGTGATCACCACGGCGGACGGCCCGTTGACGGCGGCGAGTTCGACGCCGGGGCCGAGGCCGGACACGATCTCCTCCTCGGATGCCTCGATCGCGGCCATCGCCCCGACCGCGGGCCGTCCCTGGATGAGCCGGCCCCGCGCGGCGACCAGCGCGCAGGCGTCGGGCAGCGACAGGACTCCGGCGACGTGTGCCGCGGTGAGTTCGCCGATCGAGTGGCCCAGGAGCAGATCGGGGGTGACTCCCCAGTGCTCCACCAGCCGGAACAGGGCCGTTTCCATTGCGAACAGGGCCGGTTGGGTGTACTCGGTGCGGTCGAGGACCTCGGCGTCGGCGTCGAGGACCACATGGCGCAACGGCAGTGCGAGGTGGCGGTCGAACTCGGCACACACCGCGTCGAACGCGGCCGCGTACGGCGGGAAAGCGCGGTACAACTCCCGTCCCATACCGGGCCGCTGGCTGCCCTGTCCGGAGAACACCATGGCGAGCCGCTGTGGCCGGGCCCGGCCGGCGCCGCCGGTGAGCTCGCCGTCGGCGAGGTGGGCCAGTTCGGCCAGCAGCTCTTCGCGGCTGTCGCCGACCAGCACCGCACGGTGCCCCATCAGCGACCGGCCGGTCGCCAGTGACCAGGCGACATCGACCGGGTCGTGGTCCGGGCGGTCCGTCAGCCAGGAGTGCAGGCGGGCGGCCTGGGCCCGCAGTGCTGCCGCGCCACGGGCGGAGAGCACCCACGGCACCACGCGGGTGGACACCGTGGGAGGCGCCGGTGGGGGCGCGGTCCCGGCCGGGGCCTGTTCGAGGATGACATGGGCGTTGGTGCCGCTGATCCCGAACGAGGAGACTCCGGCCCGGCGGGGCCGGTCGGCCGACGGCCACGGCGTCGGCTCGGTCACCAGGGACACCGCGCCCGCCGACCAGTCCACATGCGGAGTGACCTCATCGACGTGCAGCGTCCTGGGGACGACACCGTGCCGCATGGCCAGCACCGCCTTGATCACCCCGGCGGCGCCCGCGGCGGCCTGGGTGTGGCCCAGGTTGGACTTCACCGAGCCCAGCAGCAGGGGGCGTTCGCGGTCCTGGCCGTAGGTGGCCAGCAGCGCCCCGGCCTCGATCGGATCGCCGAGCGCCGTACCGGTGCCGTGCGCCTCGACCATGTCGACCTCGGAGGGGGCCAGCCGGGCGTCGGCGAGGGCCTGCCGGATGACGCGCTGCTGTGCGGTCCCGTTCGGCGCGGTCAGCCCGTTGGAGGCGCCGTCCTGGTTGACGGCCGTCCCCCGGACCACGGCCAGCACCTGGTGGCCGTTCTTCCTGGCGTCGGAGAGGCGTTCCAGCAGCAGCAGGCCGACTCCCTCGGACCAGCCGGTGCCGTCCGCCGCCGCGGCGAACGCCTTGCAGCGCCCGTCGGGGGCCAGTCCGCGCTGCCGGGAGAACTCGACGAAGGCGTTCGGAGTGGACATCACGGTGACGCCGCCCGCCACCGCGAGCGTGCACTCCCCGGCGCGCAGCGCCTTGGCCGCCGCGTCCAGGGCGACCAGCGCGGAGGAGCACGCCGTGTCCATGGTGACCGCGGGCCCCTCGAGGCCCAGGGTGTAGGACAGCCGCCCGGACAGCACGCTCGCCGCGGTTCCGGTGAGCAGGTAGCCCTCGGCGTCCAGGGCCCCGGGGGCGATCCCCGTGCCGTAGTCCTGGCCGTTGGTGCCCATGAACACCCCGCAGCGGCTGCCGCGCTGGGCCTCCGGGTCGAGTCCCGCCCGTTCGAACAGCTCCCACGCGGATTCCAGGACGAGCCGCTGCTGCGGGTCCATGCCCAGCGCCTCGCGCGGGGAGATGCCGAAGAACGCCGCGTCGAAGCGGTCGGCGTCGGGCAGGAAGCCGCCGGTGCGGGCGTAGCTGGTGCCCACCCGGTCCGGGTCGTCGTCGT
The DNA here is from genome assembly GCF_014712245.1 of Streptomyces sp. 5-10. Lineage (NCBI taxonomy): Bacteria > Bacillati > Actinomycetota > Actinomycetes > Kitasatosporales > Streptomycetaceae > Streptomyces > Streptomyces sp. 5-10. Next base: position 47,156 of record NZ_JACVYG010000068.1, on the reverse strand, counting down.
ACAGGCGGTCCAGGTCCCAGCCCCGGTTCCCGGGGAAGGGCGACACCACATCACGGGCCTCGTCGAGGAGCCGCCACAGGTCTTCGGGGGAGGACACGCCGCCGGGGAAACGGCAGGCCATCGACACGATCGCGATCGGGTCGCCGGTGGCGGCCACGGCCGTCGGCGCTTCCGCCGACGCGGCTGCCACGTCCAGCAGTTCGGCCAGCAGATAGTCGGCCAGCGCCGCCGGGCTGGGGTGGTCGAAGACCACGGTGGTGGGCAGTCGCAGCCCCGTGCGCGCACCGAGGCGATTGCGCAGCTCGACGGCGCCCAGCGAGTCGAACCCCAGGTCACGGAAGGGGCGGGTCAGGTCAGGAGAGCCGGACTCGGTGTGCCCGAGGACGGTGAGCACCTCGTCACGGACCACGTCGAGCAGCAGCCGCGGCCGCTCCGACTCGGGGCGTTCCCGCAGCCGTTCCGCCAACGCGGAGGGCCGCTGGGCCGAGGTGCCGGAGGCCCGGCGCGCCGGGGCCCTGACCAGTCCGCGCAGCAGGGCGGGCAGGGTACCGGCGCCTGCCTGTGCGCGCAGTGCCGAGAGGTTCAGGCGCACCGGTGCCGTCACCGGGTGGCCGGCGCGGAGCGCGGCGTCGAAGAGGGCCAGCCCGTGGTCCGTGGTCAGCGGGTCGATTCCCGCGCGGGCGAGTCGTGCGAGGTCCCCTTCGGCGAGATGTCCGGTCACACCGCCGCGCTCGGCCCACAGGCCCCACGCCATCGACACGCCCGGAAGGCCCTGTGCGCGCCGGGTCTGCGCGAGTGCGTCGAGGAAGGCGTTGGCCGCGGCGTAGGCGCCCTGCCCGGCGTTGCCCACGAGGCCGGAGTACGAGGAGAACAGCGCGAAGACCTTCAGGTCCGCACCCGTGGCGAGCTCGTGGAGGTTGACCGCGGCCCGCACCTTCGGGCGGTACACCCGTGCCACCTGGTCGTCCGTCATCGAGGTGATGACGGCGTCGTCGACGATTCCGGCCGCATGGACGACGGCCGTCAGCGGCCGGTCGGCGGGTATGGACGCGAGCAGTGCGGCGAGTGCGCCGCGGTCGGCGGCGTCACAGGCCGCGATGGTGACCTCGGCCCCCATGGACTCCAGCTCGGCGCGCAGCCCGGCGGCGCCCTCGGCGGCCGCACCACGACGGCCGGTCAGCAGCAGGTGCCGTACCCCGTGTTCGGCGACGAGGTGGCGTGCGGCGAGGGATCCCAGCGCACCGGTTCCGCCCGTGATCAGCGCGGTCCCGGTGAGGGTCGGCGGGGTGCCGTCCACGGCGGGCGCGGCGACGAGCCGTGGTACGCGGGCCCTCCCCTCGCTGAGGACGATCTGCGGCTCGTTCGAGGCGAGCGCGCCCGGCAGTGCGCGCAGCGACGCTTCGGTGCCGTCGAGGTCGACGAGGACGAACTGGTCCGGGTGTTCGGTCTGGGCGGTGCGTACCAGCCCCCACACCACGGCCTGGGCGGTGTCCCGGAGTTCGGTGCTGCCGTACACGGCCCGGCGGGTGAGGAAGACCAGGCGCGCGCCGGCGGGGTGTTCCTCGGCGAGCCACGTCCGGAGGAGGTTCAGCGCCCGTGAGGTGGCCTCCTGCGCCCTTGCGGCGATGTCCTCTTCGTGGCCGGGCTCTTCGTGTCCGGGTCCGAAGGCGGCGAGCACCACGTCCGCCTGCCCGTCCGCCGTGGGCGGGAGCTCGATACCGGCGTGGACGGCGCGGAGCCCGTGCTCGTCCTCACCGTCCAGGGCCCAGCGGCCCGCTTCCGCCACGGGCAGCCGAGTGACCGTCCACGTAAGTCGGTGGAGCGGCGCGTGGTGCCGGGCCCGCGCGGTGTCCACCGCCGCGAGCGTCACGGACTCGACGGTGTACACGGGCTGACCGGCACCGTCCGTGATCCGCAGCGCGTAGGTGTGCTCGCCGAGCGGCAGCAGATGGACGCGGACCGATGCGGCACCGGCGGCGTGCAGACGTACTCCGTGCCACTGGACGGGGGTCTCGTCCTCGGCCGCCATCAGGCTCAGCGCCGCACCGACGAGTTCCGGGTGCAGACCGTACGGTTCCGCCTCGCTCCCCTGCCCCAGAGCGGCCTCCGCGAACAGCTCTCCCCCGGCGCGCCAGACCCGCTCCAGCAGGGGGGACGAGCCGTCCGGGAGGCTCACCGCTTCGGCGTCGGCCGGTGGCCACCGGGTGAGACCGGCCCCGGTGTCCGGGGGCGCGACGACGGCGCTCGCCGTCGCGTTGCGGGTCCACGGGGTCTCCTCGTCCGGCTGCGAGAACACGTCGATGGTGCCGTCGGCGCCCACGCGCACCTGCACCCGGAGCACCCCGGAGTCGGGCAACCGTGGCGGGGTCACCTGGCGCAGGGCGTCGACCCGGTCGAAGCCGGCCTCGGCCGCGGTGTGCACCACCAGTTCCAGCAGTGCGGCATCCACACCGGCGGGATCGGCCAGCCACGGATGCGCACCGGCGGACAGCACACCGGTGAACACGGTGTCACCCTGGTCCGCCAGGCGCACCGCGGCGCCCAGCAGCGGGTGGTCCACGGCCGTCATGCCCGCGGTCCGCACATCCGCCGCGCCGCCGCTCGGCAGCCAGTAAGGGCGGTGCTGGAAGGCGTACGTCGGCAGCTCGAGGTGTCCGTGTCCGGCCCCGGCGAACACCGTGGCCCAGTCGACCGCGACGCCGTGCGCGTGCAGGGCGGACAGCGAGCCGAGGAAGCAGTCGGACTCGTTGCGCTCCCGCCGGAGGGTGCCCTGGACCGCCGCCCCGGCACCGAGTTCGTCGACGGTCTCCTGGACGCCGACCAGCAGCACCGGGTGCGGGCTGCACTCCACGAAGGTGTCGAAGCCGGCGGCCAGCAGCGCCCGGGTGGCCGGTTCGAACTGGATGGGGCTGCGAAGGTTGCGGTACCAGTACTCCCCGGTGAGCTCGGCCGGGTCGATCCAGTCCCCGGTCACGGTGGACATGAACGCCGTGGACGTGGCGGTGGGCCGGACCGGGGCGAGCAGTTCCACCACCCGCTCCCGGATCGACTCGACGTGGGCGGAGTGGGACGGGTAGTCGATGGGCACCCGCCGCGACCAGACGCCCTCCTCCGACAGGGCGGACTCCAGCCGGGCGAGGGCGGGGAGATCGCCCGCGACCACGGTGGACGTGGGGCCGTTGAGCGCGGCCACGCTCACCCGCTCCAGGCCCTCCAGGCGGGACCGGACCTCGTCCAGGGGCAGGTTGACCGAGAGCATGCCGCCGCGGCCGGACAGGCCCTCGGCGATGGCCTTGCTGCGCAGCGCGACCGCGCGGGCGGCGTCCTCCAGGGACAGGGCGCCCGCGACGACCGCGGCGGCCATCTCGCCCTGTGAGTGGCCGATCACCGCGTCCGGCACCACCCCGACGGACTTCCACAGCGCTGCCAGCGAGACCATCACCGCGAACAGGACCGGCTGCAGGACCTCGGTCCGGTCGAACTCCCCGGAACGCACCACGTCGATGAGCGCGAAGTCCACGTGGGGGGCCAGTGCGCGCTCGCAGTCGGCCATGGCCCGGGCGAAGACCGGCGAGGTGCCCAGCAGGTCCACCGCCATCCCCGCCCATTGCGGGCCCTGCCCCGGGAAGACGAACACGATCTTGCGTGGGCCCGCCGTGGCGCGTGTGACGGTGGAGTCGGGCTCGTCGCGGGCCAGTGCGGCCAGCCCCGTGCGGAGCTCCCGCGCCGACCGGCCGAGCAGCACGGCACGGTGTTCGAACGCGGTCCTGGCGAGGGCGAGCGAGGCGCCGAACGCGGTGAGGTCCGCGTCGTCGGTCAACGCCGCCGACAGCCGGCCGGACTGCGCCCTCAGCGCCTCCGGGGTACGTCCGGACACCACCAGCGGCACGCTGGTCAGGGTCAGCGGCGCGGCGGCCGGCACGGGCTCCGCCGGTTCGGCCGCGGGCGCCTGTTCGATGATGGCGTGGGCGTTGGTGCCGCTGATGCCGAACGAGGACACCGCGGCGCGGCGCGGGCCACGGGTGTCCGGCCAGGGCGCGGGCTCGGTGAGCAGCCGGACCGCGCCGCTGTCCCAGTCCACCAGCGGTGTGGGCCGGTCGATGTGCAGCGTTCTCGGCAGCCGGTCGTGCTGGAGGGCCATCACCATCTTGATGACGCCACCGACCCCGGCCGCGGCCTGGGCGTGGCCGATGTTGGACTTCAGCGAGCCGAGCAGCAGGGGGTGCGCACGGTTCTGTCCGTAGGTGGCCAGCACGGCCTGGGCCTCGATGGGGTCGCCCAGCCTGGTGCCGGTGCCGTGTGCCTCGAGGGCGTGCACATCGGCCGGGGACAGGCCGGCGCCCGCCAGCGCGGCGCGGATCACCCGCTCCTGCGACGGGCCGTTGGGGGCGGTGAGGCCACTGCTCGCGCCGTCCTGGTTGACCGCTGTCGACCGGACCAGGGCCAGTACCCGGTGGCCGTGGCGACGCGCGTCCGACAGCCGCTCGAGCACCAGCACCCCGACCCCTTCGGACCAGCCCGTGCCGTCCGCCGCCTCGGCGAAGGACTTGCACCGGCCGTCCGGGGACAGCGCCCGCTGCCGGGAGAACTCCACGAAGGTGCCGGGCGTGGCCATGACGGTGACACCGGCGGCCAGCGCCAGCGAACACTCACCGGCGCGTAGTGACTGCGCTGCCAGGTGCATCGCCACCATCGACGAGGAGCACGCCGTGTCCACGGTGACCGCCGGCCCCTCGAGACCGAGGGTGTAGGCGACGCGACCGGACAGCACGCTGGCGGTGGTGCCGGTCAGCCGGTGCCCGTCGACCGCGCCCGCGGTGTGTTCCAACGGCGGTCCGTAGTCGTGGTACATCACTCCGGCGAAGATTCCGGTGCGGCTGCCGCGCAGTGTGGACGGGACGAGTCCGGCGCGTTCCAGCGCTTCCCAGGACGCCTCCAGCAGCAGCCGTTGCTGCGGATCCATGGCCAGTGCCTCACGCGGGCCGATGCCGAAGAAGTCGGCGTCGAAGCCGGCCGCGTCGTGCAGGAACCCGCCCCGGTCGCAGTAGGACGTTCCGGGGTGCGACGGGTCCGGGTCGAAGAGCTCGGTCAGCCGCCAGCCCCGGTCGACCGGGAACTCGGTGACGGCGTCGCCTCCCCGCTCGACCAGATCCCACAGGTCTTCGGGCGAACGGACGCCACCGGGGTAGCGGCAGCTCATTCCCACGATCGCCAGGGGCTCACTCGCGGCGGCGGTGAGCTCGTGGTTCTTCCTGCGCAACCGCTGGACCTCGCGGAGGCTGTCGCGCAACGCGTCGGTGACCGCGGCAGCGGATGATTCGCTCATCGGTGTCGTCTCCCGGCTCGCTCAGGATTCCAGGCTGCGACGGGCGAGCCTGACCAGGTCGTCCGCGTCCAGCTCGTCGAGGCCGTCCAGTTCGTCGAGGCCGCCCAACTCGTCGGCGGCGTCCGGCCCGTCGGGACCGGCCACTCCGTCGATGCCGTACGGGGGCGCGGCCTGGGCGGAGGTCTCGGCCACCAGCGTGAGAAGGGGGTCCAGCAGTCCCGCGGTGCGCAGACGGGCCACCGGCAGCGTGGCCAGGGCCCTGCGCAGCGCCTCCTCGTCCACCGGCTCCGGTGCGGCGGGCTGCATCTTCTGGGCGATCAGGGCGGCCAGCCGATGCGGAGTGGGGTGGTCGAAGACGACCGTGGGGGTCAGGGTGAGTCCTGTGACCCGGTTGAGCCGGTTGCGCAGGTCGACCGCGATCAGTGAGTCCACGCCCAGTTCCCGGAAGCCGCGGTCGAGGTCGATCGGCTCGTCGGGGCCCTGGCCGAGGCAGCCGGCCAGTTCCCGGCGCACCAGGTCGAGCGGTGAGGCCTCCGGCTCGGGAGGTGTCCTCGACACCACCGGAACCAGGCCACCTGGCAGTGGCCCCGGGTCGTCGGACACGGACCGCGGCCGGCCGGGCTTCCGGCCCACCGCCACCAGCAGCGGGGTGTCCCGTCGCAGCGCGGTGTCGAACAGCGCCAAGCCGTCCTCGGTGGACAGCGTCGGCATGCCGATGTCCGCCAGCCGGTCGAGGTCGGCACGGGACAGCTCGGCGGCCATGCCCGTGTGCTCCCACGGGGCCCATGCGAGCGAGGTGGCGGGCAGCCCGTGGGCCGCTCGGTGCTGGGCCAGGGCGTCCAGGAACGTATTGCCGGCGGCGTAGTTCGCCTGTCCGGCGGCACCGAGGACGCCGGACGCCGAGGAGAACAGCACGAACCCGTCGAGGGCGAGGTGCCGGGTCAGCTCATGGAGGTGCCAGGCCCCGTCCACCTTCGGACGCAGTACCGATGACAGCCGCTCGGTGGTCAGCCCGGAGATCACGGTGTCGTCCAGGGCTCCCGCCGCGTGCACCACCGCGGTGAGCGGATGCTCGGCCGGGATCGAGGCCAGCAGCGCGACCACCGCGTCGCGGTCGGTGACGTCGCAGGACCGCCAGCTGACCCCGGGGCCGAACTCCTCCGGGTCCACCGGCCGCCTGCCGGCCAGCACCAGGTGGCGCATGCCGTGCTCGGTGAGCAGCCGCCGGGCGACCAGCCGGCCGAGCCCTCCGGACGCGCCGGTGATCAGCACGGTCCCGTCGGGGTTCCATCCGCGGGAGGCGGCGGGCCCGGGGCCGCGCGTGAGCCGAGGCGCGAGGAGTGTTCCGGCGCGCACCGCCAGCTGTGGCTCGTCCGGCGGGAGCACGTCCAGGACGGCCCTCGCGGCTTCGACGTCGACGTCCAGGTCGAGCAGGACGAACCGGCCGGGATGTTCACGCTGCGCGGTCCGCACCAGACCCCACACCGGGGACTGCGCGAGGCCCGGAACCTCCTCCCCCTCCCGGGTGGCCACCGCCGACCGCGTCACCAGTACCAGCCGAGCCGAGGCGAACCGCTCGTCACCGATCCACGAGTGCACCAGCTCCAGCACACCGGCGGCCGCCGCGTGGGCGGCGCCGGGCAGTGTCGGGTCCTCCTCCGAGGGCACCGGCACCACCACGAGGTCCGGACGCTCCTCCGCGCACCGGGAGAGATCGCCGTTGTCCGGTACGGCGACGCGGTAGGCCATGGACGCCGGGGCGACCGGCGCCCAGTCGACCCTCAGGAACGGATCGCCGTGCGCCACGGGGCCGGCGGTGCGGACACTCAGCGCCTCGACGTCGGCGACCGCTCGCCCGGCGGTGTCGGTGATCCGCAGCGACACCGTGTCGTCACCGGTGCGTTTGATGTGGACCCGGACGGCGGCGGCGCCGGTGGCGTGGACGACCGTCCGCTGCCAGGAGAACGGCAGTTTCCCGCCGTCGAAGAGGCCGAGCGCACCGGCACCGTGCAGACACGCGTCGAGCAGTGCCGGGTGGAGGGCGAACTCGCCGGCCCGCCCCGCGAGGTCCGCGTCCAGTTCGACCTCGGTGATCACCTCGTCGTCGGCGTGCCGGACACGGCGTACGTTGCGGAACCGCGGACCGTACTCCAGCCCGCACCGGGCCAGGCCGCTGTAGAGGTCCCGGGTGGACAACTCGACGGCGGACACCGGCGGCCGGGGATCGAAGTCCGGCTGGGCGGCGGCCGACGCGGGGACGAGGGTGGCGGTCGCGTGCAGTGTCCACCCGGCGTCGCCGTCCGACGGCCTGGAGTGCACGCTCAGCGCACGGCGCCCGTCGGCGTCCTTCTCCCGCACCCCCACCCGGAGTTCGACGCTCTCGTGCGGCGGCAGGGCGAGTGGCGCCGGCATCAGCAGCTCCTCGACGGTGCGACAGCCCGTCACTGCACCGGCGTGCACGGCCATCTCGAGGAAGGCGGTGGCCGGGACGAGCACGGTGCCGCCCACGACGTGGTCGGCCAGCCATGGATGCGCCTGCGTGGACAGCACACCGGTGAACTCCACGGCGTCGCCGTCGGGTTGCGCGATCCGCGCGCCGAGCAGGGGGTGCCCGGCCGGGCGCAGCCCGACCGCGCCCGGCGAGGAACCGGTGCCGGGAGTCCGGTCCAGCCAGTAGCGCCTGCGCTGGAACGGATAGGTGGGCAACTGCGTACGGCGTGCCGGGGTGCCGTCGAACACGGCTGCCCAGTCGAGGGCGGCACCGTGTGCGTACAGCCTTGCCACCGCCTCGGTGAGCGTGGCCACCTCCGGGCGGTCGCGGCGCAACGCGGGCACGAACCGCGCGTCCCCGTCGACACACTCCGGCCCGAGCGTCGTCAGCACGGCATCCGGCCCGAGCTCCAGGAAGTCCCTGACGCCGTGGTCGTACAGCCACCGCACACCGTCGCCGAACCGCACGGCCGCGCGCACCTGCCGCACCCAGTACTCCGGGGAGCACAGCTCACCGTCGGCGGCCACCCGGCCGGTCACATTGGACACGATGGGGATCGCCGGTGCGTGGAAGGTCAGCTTCTCCGCGACCGCGCGGAAGTCGGCGAGCATGGGCTCCATGTGCGCGGAGTGGAAGGCGTGGCCGACCCGCAGCCTGCGGGTGCGGCGGCCGTGCCGCTCCCAGTGGCGCAGCTGCCCGGTGACGGCCCGCTCGCCCCCGGCGATCACCACGGCCCGCGGCCCGTTGACGGCGGCGATCTCCACGTGTCCGTCCGCCCCCGGCAGCCGGGCCAGCACCTCCTGCTCGGTCGCGGCGATCGCGGCCATACAGCCCGCGCCGGGAAGCGCCCGCATCAGCGTGCCGCGCGCGGCCACCAGCGTCACGGCGTCCGCCAGGCCGAGCACACCGGCCACATGCGCGGCGGCGAGCTCACCGATCGAGTGCCCGACGAGGTAGTCGGGCCGCAGTCCCCAGCTCTCGACCAGCCGGAACAGGGAGACCTCGATCGCGAACAGCGCCGCCTGGGTGTAATCGGTCCGGTCGAGCAGATCCGACCCGTCGAACACCACGCCCTTCAGCCCGGCGTCGAGGTGCTCGTCGAATCCGGCGCACACGCGCTCGAACGTCTCGGCGAACACCGGGTACCGCACGTGGAGTTCCGCCGCCATCCGGCCGCGCTGGCTTCCCTGGCCGGTGAAGAGGAAGGCGAGTGCACCGGGCGTCGCCGTGCACACGTCGTGGGCCTCCAGGGAGTCCAGCTCCGCGATGAGCGTGTCGCGGTCCCCGCCGACGACGACCGCGCGGTGCTGCCGGTGCTGCCGGGTGGTGGCCAGCGAGAAGGCGACGTCGTCCGGGGCGGCCCCGGACAGCGCCACGGCCAGCCGCCGTGCCTGGTCGACCACCGCCTGCCCGGTGTGCCCGGACAGCAGCAGGGGCATGGTGCTGCCGCTGTCCGGTGTCCGGTCGGGATCGGGCGCGGGGACGCCCTCGACGACGATGTGGGCGTTGGTCCCGGAGATGCCGAACGAGGAGACGGCGGCGCGGCGTGGGCGGCCGCGCGACGGCCACGGTGCGGCCTCGGTCAGCGGGCGCACCGTCCCCGCCGACCAGTCCACATGCGCGGTCGGGTCGGTGATGTGCAGGGTCTTCGGCGCGATGCCGTGCCGCATGGCCTGCACCATCTTGATGACCCCGGCGATCCCGGCGGCCGCCTGCGTATGGCCGATGTTCGACTTGAGCGAGCCGAGCAGGAGGGGGTGTTCCCGGTCCTGGCCGTAGGTGGCGAGAATGGCGTGCGCCTCGATCGGATCGCCCAGGACGGTGCCCGTGCCGTGCGCCTCGACCACGTCGACATCGTCCGGCGCCAGCCGGGCCCGGGCCATGGCCTGGCGGATGACCTCCTCCTGCGCCGGCCCGCTGGGCGCCGTGAGCCCGTTGGAGGCCCCGTCCTGGTTCACGGCGGTGCCGCGGATCAGCGCGATAACGTCGTGGCCGTTGCGCCGGGCGTCGGACAGGCGCTCCAGCACCAGCACACCCAGCCCTTCGGCCCAGCCGGTGCCGTCGGCCCCGGCGGAGAACGCCTTGCAGCGCCCGTCCGGTGAGAGACCGCCCTGGCGGCTGAACTCCACGAACATGCCCGGGGACGACATCACGGTCACCCCGCAGGCCAGGGCGAGCGAGCACTCCCCCTGCTGCAGCGACCGTACGGCGAGATGCACGGCCACCAGCGAGGACGAACACGCGGTGTCCACGGTGACGGCGGGCCCCCGCAGGCCGAGTGTGTAGGCCACGCGACCGGACAGCACGCTCGGGCTGGTGCCGGTGAGCAGGAAGCCTTCGGCACCGTGCGCGGTTTCGTGCAGACGCGGCCCGTAGTCCTGCGCCGTCGCGCCGACGAACACTCCGGTCCCGGTGGCGCGCAGGCTCTCGGGAACGATTCCGGCCCGTTCGAGCGCCTCCCACGTGCCCTCCAGCAGGAGGCGCTGCTGCGGGTCCATCGCCGTGGCCTCGCGCGGGGAGATGCCGAAGAAGGCCGCGTCGAACTGGTCGATGCCGTCGATGAATCCACCCTGCCGGGTGGCGGTGCTGCCGGGGGCGATCTCCCAGCCTCGGTCGGTGGGGAACCCGCTGATGGCGTCGCGTTCCCGCACCACCAGGTCCCACAGGTCCTCGGGCGAGGTCACCGAGCCCGGCAGCCGGCAGCTCATGGCGACGACGGCGATGGGGTCGTCCGTCGCCGTCGGGATGGCGGCGACCGCCGTCCGGGCGGCCCGGGGGCGCTCACCGCTCAACCGGTCGGCGAGGTGTTCGGCCAGCGCCGCGGGGGTCGGATGGTCGTACAGCACGGCGGACGAGAGCGGTACGCCGGTCGCCGCGACGAGCCTGTTGCGCAGCTCGACGGAGGTCAGCGAGTCGAAGCCCAGGTCACGGAATGTCTCCGTCACGGCCAGCGACCGCGGATCGTCCCGGTCGAGCAGAACGGCCCCGTGCTCGCGCACCAGGTGCAACGCGGCGTCACGTCGCTGCTCCGCGGTCTGCCGCGACACCCGCGGCGCCCCCGCGGCGGACTCGTGAGCCGGCTCGCCGGTCGGCTCGTCAGTCGACTCATCGGTCGGCTCGCCGGGCCAGTACCTGCTGCGCTGGAACGCGTAGGTGGGCAGATCCACCGGCCGGCCGCCCGGGAAGGCGGGCCGGAAGTCCACCTCCATTCCCCGCACATGGGCCTCGGCGACCGACCGCAGAAAGCGCCCGATGCCGCCGTCGTCACGGCGCAGCGAACCCACGACGACGGCCTCGGACCCGACGCTCTCCTGGACCGGCATGACCAGGGCCGGGTGCGGGCTGCACTCGATGAACCCGGTGAAGCCCTCGGCTTCCAGCGCCCGGACACCGGCTTCGAACCGCACGGTCTCCCGCAGGTTGCGGTACCAGTAGCCGGCGTCGAGTTCGATGCCGTCGGCCCAGCCCCCGGTGACGGTGGAGAGCATCGGGACCACGGAGCGGGTGGGGCGGACGGCGGCCAGCTCATCGAGAAGTGCCGACCGGATGTCCGCCACGTGCGGGGAGTGCGAGGCGTACGCGATCGGCACCGTGCGCACCCACACTCCCCGGGCCGACAGGGACTCCAGAAGTTCCCGCACCGGCTCGGTGTCGCCGGACACCACGACCGAACGTGGGCCGTTGACCGCACCGATCGTGACACCCCGCGGCAGCAACGGCTCGACCTCGGCCGCGGGCAGGGCGATCAGGCCCATGCGGCCACGGTCCTTGATCGCCTCGACAACCCTGCTGCGCGACACCACGACACGTGCGGCGTCCTCGAGGCTGAGCGCTCCGGCGACGACAGCGGCGGCGATCTCGCCCTGCGAATGCCCGATCACCGCGTCCGGCCGCACTCCGTGGGAGCGCCACAGTTCGGCCAGCGACACCATGACCGCGAAGGTGGCCGGCTGCACGACATCGTCACCGGTCATCGGTTCGCGCAGGACGTCGAACAGATCCCAGTCGACGAACGGGGACAGCGCCCGTGCGCATGCGCGCATCCGCGCGGCGAACACCGCCGACTCCTCCAGCAGTGCCAGTCCCATACCGGACCACTGGGAGCCCTGACCGGGAAACACGAAGACGGTCCGCCCCGGTTCCCGCGCCGTTCCGAGCGCGGGTCCCGGCCGCTGCTCCCGGAGTGCCACCAGCTCCTCCCGGTCGAAGACCACGGCGCGGTGTTCGAGGGGCGTGCGCGTGGTGGCCAGCGAGTATCCGACGTCGGCGGGCGACGGATCGTGGCGGTCCAGGTGGTCGAGGAGGCGTTCCGCCTGACCGCGCAGCGCCTGTCGGCTGCGGGCGGACAGGACCCACGGCGTCACCACGGGGGATTCGGCGGGCGGCGGCGGCTCGACGGAGGGCGGCTCGGCGAGCACGACGTGGCAGTTGGTGCCCCCGATGCCGAAGGAGCTGACCCCCGCCAGCAGCGTCCGGTCCTCGTCCGGCCATGCGGTGGTCTCGGTCTGTACCCGCAGGTTCAGCTCGGACAGCGGGATCGCGGGGTTGGGCCGGGCGAAGTTCAGGCTCGCGGGCAGCCGGCGGTGGGTGAGGGCCAGTACCACCTTGAGCAGCCCGGCGATTCCGGCCGCGCCTTCGAGGTGACCGATGTTGGTCTTCACCGAGCCGACCCGTAAGGGCGTGCCCTCCGGCCGTCCGGAGCCGAGTGCCGCTCCCAGCGCGGCCGCCTCGGCCGGGTCACCGGCCCTGGTCCCGGTGCCGTGCAGCTCGACGTACTGCACCGCATCGGGTGCGACACCCGCGGCCCGGTAGGCGGCGCGCAGCACATCGGTCTGTATCGCGGGATCCGGTGTGGTCAGATTCGCCTGACCGGCGCCGTCGTTGTTGACGGCGCTGCCGAGGATCACGCCGTGCACGCGGTTCCCGTCCAGCAGCGCGTCGGCGAGCGGCCGGAGCACGATCATGACGCCGCCCTCGCCGCGCACATAGCCGTTCGCCCGTTCGTCGAAGGTGTAGCAGCGGCCGTCCGGGGAGAGGACGCCGAGCGCGTCGACCGCCCGCGCGGAGGCCGGGGCGAGGTTGAGGTTGACCCCGCCGACGAAGGCGTGGTCGACCTCACCGCGGCGGATGCTGTCACAGGCCAGGTGCACCGCCACGAGGGAGGAGGACTGCCCCGAGTCGACGGTGATGCTCGGGCCGCCCAGCCGCAGCAGGTGCGACACCCGGTTGGCGATCATGGAGCGGTGGGTGCCCGTCAGGGTGTAGCGGTCCTCCGCCGTGCGGCGGGCGCGGGTGAGGGCGGACCAGTCGTCGGACGAGACCCCCAGATACACACCCGAGCGGCTGTCGCGAAGGGGGTCCGCCACGAACCGTGCGGACTCCATCGCCTCCCAGGCCAGTTCGAGCGCGAGCCGCTGCTGTGGATCCATCGCGGCCGCCTCGGCCGCGGTGACTCCGGCGAACTCGGCGTCGAAATGGCCCACTTCGGAGAGGAAGCCGCCTGACTCGACGGCTTCTTCGGCGCTCCAGCGCCCGTGCGCGGTCCCGTCGACCGCATCCCGCCCGGCATGGAGCAGCCGCCAGAATTCCTCCGGGTTCCGGCCACCGGGGAGACGGCAGGCGATACCTGTGATCGCGATCGGCACCGACGCATGAGCGCCCGTGGAGGGCACGACGGACCCGGCCAACCTTTCCTCCCCGCGAGATCAGGACAAGCGGCGAGAGGATGTCGTCCGGAAAATGCTTCCCATGCGAGCGGAATGCCGCTGGGCGAAACCAGATCCATCGCCGAGTCAGTGGCAGCGACAGGTTTTCGCTGCCTTGACCCGAGACGCTAATCAGTTCACTGATCGCCCGGAAGGCAACTGGCATCGATCATGGCCATCCGCGCCAGGGATACCGGACGTATCATACAAACAGCCCACATCCGCGCACATGGAGCGCGGGGTCACAACCGTGCCGCCATCTCCTGGATACGCTCGCGCAGCCAGCGGTGCGCCGGATCCGCGGTGTGCCTGGGGTCCCAGTACATCGCTTCCGTCAGCTCCCCCACCGGCTCCAGGGGCACCGCCCGCAGGCCCATCGCATGCCCCAGCCGCTCGAAGAGCCGCCGGGGAATCACCGCGACCATCCGGGTGCCGGACACAAGGCAGGCAGCGCCGACGAAGGTGTCGCTCATCGCCACTGTCCGGCCGGACAGGCCGCCTTCGCCGAAGGTGACGCCCGACGACGGCGTGGCCTGCGAGCCGATCCCGATACCGGGCAGGTCGGCCAGTTCCTCCCGGCTCAGGCTCGGGCCCACGTCGGGATGGTCACCGTCGACGACGGCGACCAGCTCGTCCGGGGGCAGATCGCCGCGGGAGAACGACGTCAGCTCGTCGGCCAGCACGTTCGGCGGCCAGATCAGCAGGTCGGACTGGCCACGGCGTAATCGGTCGAACATGCCGGTGTGCACTCCGGTGACGCTGACCCGCACATCAGGGGCCACCTCGCTGAGCTCGCTGAGCAACGGACGCAGCATCACTATGGTCACGTAGTCATCGGCGATCAGGTTGAAGGTTCGGGCGCTGGTGGCCGGATCGAACTCCTCCGTACGGTCCAGGACCCCGTACATCCCGCCCAGGAGCTCCTTGACCGGGTTGACCAGCGACTCCGCGAGCGGGCTGAGGACCATCGCCCGCCCGGCCCTGACCAGCAGCGGATCGTTGAAGTGCCGCCGCAGCTTCGCGAGTGCCGTGCTCATCGCGGGCTGGCTGACGGATATCCGCTCGGCGGCCCTGGTGACACTCCGTTCCGAAAGGAGCGCGCTCAGCGGGATCAGAAGGTTCAGGTCAATCTTGGTGGGCCGATCCGCCACGACGGGCGGCAGGCTCCGCTCGGCCGAGGACGCCGGCCGGCTCCCCCTCCGCCCATGGGCGGCCATCCGCCGGAAGAAGTCGCCGAGATTCCGTACGTGGTGCGGAACGGTCCCCTCATCGGTGATTTCCTCCAGCTCCTCGACCATGGCCGCCGCACGCTCACGCATGGTCTTCTCGTACCCGGCGATCGCCGCCGTGAGGTCGTCACCGGCCCCGATGACGGCTCGGGCAAGGTCGGCGGCATCCCGCATGGCGAGATTGACGCCCCAGCAGAACGACACCATGCCGTGGGCGGCGTCACCCAGCAGAGTGCGGCCCGGTGTGGTCGGCCAACTGGTGCCGGCGGGAAGGCCGTAGAGGCGTCGGGGCACCATCGTGTCATCGCAGTGGCGGACGAGGTCCGTCAGTTGCGGGGCCCAGTCGGTGAAGTGCTCCAGGATCGCGGCGCGGGCCCGCTCGGGCCGGTCGTAGGGGATGCCGTTCGTGGTCAGCCAGTCCTCGGGAACGCGGAAGGCGATGTGGATGCGCAGGCGGCCATCGGCGGCGCGCTGCGCCATCAGGCCCTTGTCCTCCTGGAGCGCGAACATGGTGCCGCGGCCCACGAGCGCGGCCAGCGCCGGCTGGGTGCGGTGGGCCTCGGGGACACCGATCTCGATGCAGCTGATCCCGGCGTACACGGGCTCGGCATCGGTGAACGTCGGACGGACACGGGACCAGATGCCGTCCGCTCCGATGAGCAGGTCGCAGGTCTCCACCGCACCGCCCTCGAAGTGGAGTTCGTGGCGGCCGCCCTCCAGGGCGGTGACGGTTCCGAGGGTGTGGCCCCAGCGAACGCTGTCGGGGGGCAGGCCGTCGAGGAGCATGTCGCGCAGGGCGCGGCGATCGATCTCCGGCCGGCCCGTGTCCCCTTCGGGGGTGACGTCCTGGGGTTGGACCGTGGCGTCCTTGCCGAGGATCTTCACATCCAGACCCCTGGGGCGGGCCCGGGCCCAGAAGTCGTTCTCCAGCCCCGCCTCGCGCAGTGCGTGCAGGCCGAGCTCGGGGTGCAGGTCGAGGGCGCCGCCCTGACCGCAGGCGGCGTCGGCGGACTCGCGCTCGTACACGACCGCGTCGATGCCGTTGGCCTGAAGAATGCGCGCGAGGGTGAGGCCGCCTGGGCCACCGCCGACGATGGCGATACGGGGGGTGGTGTTCATGACCGAGGAGTCCTTCTCAGACAGCTGGGGGTGTGCGGCAGGATATGCGGAACCCTTCATCCACCGCTGGCACAGCACACCTCATGCATCGAGTCAGCCGAGGCTGACGAGCGTCTTTCCAGCCGTTCGGCCGGCGATCATCTCCGTCAGCGCATGCGGAGCCGACTGCAGACCCGCGAAAACCGTCTCGCGATAATCCAGCTCGCCGCTGCGAAGCCACTCGGTCATCCGGCGCCGCATCTGCCCCATGAGATGCAGGTTGCTGCTCCCGCGAAACCCACGAAGGGTCAGGTCCTTGGACACCGCGAGGAACAGGTTCCGCGGCCCGGCCGAGCCGGACTCGTACTCCGAGATCGAGCCACACATCGCTACGCGCCCACCCCTCCTCAGCTGCGACAGGGCGGCCTCGAGGTGGGTCCCCCCGACGGAGTCGAAATAGACGTCGATTCCGTCGGGCGCGATGTCGCCCAGCCTCGCCTCGATGTTCCCCGCCCGGTAGTTGAAGGCGTCGGCGCCCAAGCGGTCGCGCAGCCAGTCGACCTTGTCGTCGGTGCCCGCGCTGGCGACTACCCGGTTGCCCGTGAGCCGTGCGATCTGCACGGCCAAGCTGCCCACCGCCCCCGCAGCCGCCGAGACCCAGACCGTTTCCCCACCTCGTAGCGCGTCAACGACGTACAGACCGGCGTAGGCCGTCAAACCCATACCGCCCAGGGGGCCGAGATACCACTGCGGCTCGCATTCATCGACGTCCAGGCGTGTCAGGGTGCCGAGTCCGCCGAGCTGCTCGGCACCCGCGTCCACGACGGCGTACTCGCGCCAGCCCTGGGCGTGCCACACCACGTCGCCCGGGGCGAAGCCCTCGGCCCGGGACTCCACCACCTCCCCCACTGTCATGATGCCGTCCATGGCGCGGCCGAGAGCGAAGGCGGTGAAATAGCCGGAGGGCGCGTCGGGACGTAGCCGCAGCCGAAGGCCGGGGTCCACCGATGTCCACGTGTTGCGTACGAGCACCTGCCCCGGCCCGGGCCGGTCCACAGCGACCTCGACCACCTCGAAGTCGTCCGGGCTGACGCTGCCGGCCGGGTACGTCCTGACCCGGATCTCCCGTCCGGTCCGCATCATGCCGGTACCACCGTGACGGGCGTCATGAGACGTAGTCCGGTTCGTTCAAGCGCATAGGTCGAGCCATATTGAACCAATATCAGTTTGGTTGGATCGGGCGCAATGGTTGAGCGCGTCCGTGCGGCATACGGTGTCGTACCGCGGTGGCGATTCTGACGGCGGCCTCCCGCCCCTCGGCGATCGCGTGCGCCACACGTCGCGGAACCACGGCGTCGCCAACCGTCAGTACCAGGGGGACGGCGTAGTCCAGGGCGCCGCGCGGACGGCGCTCCCCCACCACGACGACCCGGTCCGCGGGCACGGTGGTGGCCCCTCCGGAGGTGCGGTGAGCGACGGTGACGCCGTCGGGGCTGATGCCGGTCGCCGTGCACAGCGGCAGGATCTCAAGTTCGCAGGTGCCCGACAGACGTTCCAGCAACTGGACGCGGCTCTCGGGCGGGATCGCCCCGGCGAAGGCCGTTCCCGGCGTGACGAAGGTGATGCGGGGAACTCCTGCGGCAACGGCCAGTTCTGCGACATCGCACCCCGGCCACCAGCCGAACCCGTCGTCGGCCACGACCACATGCGCGGCACCGGCCAGCGACGGAACTCCCCGCGCCAGCGCGACCGACGAGGCCATGGCACCGGCTTCCAGCAGCGGCGATGTCTCCACCGCGCCCGTGGCCAGCACCACGGCGTCGAATCCTTCGAGTTCGGCGCCCGGCTCCGCGGTCTGCCCCAGACGTACCTCGACACTCGCGGCGGACAGCCCCCGTTCGTAGAAGCCGAGCAGCGCGGCCCAACCGGCGCGATGGGGCGCCAGGGCTGCCGTGGCGAGCTGTCCGCCCAGCCGGTCGGCGGCCTCGTAGAGGACGACGTCCGCCACCCCGGCGTGGGCGAGACTCAGCGCGCACTCCAGGCCCGCGGGTCCCGCCCCCACGACGGCGACGCGCTCTCCGGTGACGCGTGCCGGATCCCACGCGCGCACCAGCGGTGCGGCGGGCCGACGCGGTTCGCCGGGCGGCGCGAGGTCCGGGTTGACCACGCACAGCAGCACTGGGTCGAACGTCCGGCAGTCCTCGTTGCAGGCCACGCAGGGCCGGACCTCCGCCGCACGGCCGGTGAGCACCTTGCGCGGCAGGTCCGGGTCGGCGATGAGCGCGCGCGCCATCCCCACCAGGTCGGCTCCGGCCGCCAGGGCGTCGCCGATCGAGGCCGCGGTACGGAAGGCATGGGACGCCACGAGCGGCCGGGTGACAAGTGGCCGCAGACGGGCCAGATCGTCCAGCACCGGCGGTTTTTCGGTGGCCATGTCACGGACGTACGTGGTCCGCACCCCGACGGTGACGTTGACATAGTCGACCAGCGGATCGACGGCGGGCAGCAGCTCGGCCAGCTCGTCCGGCCTCAGCGCCACGTCCTCCGAGGCGTCGACGCTGAAACGGATGCCCAGCAACGCGTCCGCCGACAGCCCGCGAATCGCGGCGATCACCCGCGCCAGTACCTCGAGCCCGTCATCGCGTGGGTTCGTGCGCGGCGAGAGGAACTGCTCCAGCAGATAGCCGTGCGCGGCATGCAATTCGATGCCGTCGAACCCCGCCTCCAAGGCGTGGGCGGACGATACCCGGAACGCCTCCACCACCTCGTCGATCTCGCCGCCGAGCAGGGCACGCGGCGCCGTCGGCTCACGGGGAGAGCGCACGGCCGAGGGAGCGACCGGGGCGTAGTACGACTGCGCGCCGAGCGTCTCCCGGCCGAGGTGAACAAGCTGGCAGACGGCGACAGCGCCTTCGGCGTGCATGGCGTCCACCCGCTCCCGCAGCGGCTCGACCGCCTCCGGACGGTGGAGCTGAAGGATGTTCCCCTGCCGCGGCGCGGACTCCGGTGCCACCGTCGTACCGCCGCAGACCAGCAGCGCCGCGCCACCGGCCGCCAGACGGCCCCAGTACTCGGCGTCGCCGCCAACCGGCAGCCCGTCCCGTATGAAACCGCTGGCATGGGCGGTGGCGACCAGCCGGTTCCGCAGCGTCGACGAACCGATGACCAGCGGCGCGGCGGCCAAGGGAAGAGGTGAGGCGGCCATGGGCCCTCCGGCATCGGTCATGATCGTGACTACGCTGGGGTGACGGCGCTCTCGCCCGCGATGGGACCGGCCAGGCGCCCGCGGATGAGGTCCGACAGCCGTTCCGCGGCAGCGATGGTCGGCAGGTTCGTGTTGGCCCGCGGCACTTCCGGGAACACGGAGGCGTCGGCGACCCAGAGTCCGTCGACGCCGATGACGCGGCCGGACGGATCGACCACCGCACGAGGGTCGTCGGGCGCGCCCATGCGGCAGGTTCCGCAGATGTGGCCGGTGTCGCCGATGGTCTCCATCAGCCAGCGGTCGACCGTCGCGTCGTCGGACAGCGCGTCGAGGCCCCGGCCGGCGATGTCGATGGCGATGTGTTCGAAGGCGGTGTCGAACGGTCCGCTGCGCAGCAACTCCACGCAGTGTTTGACGCCGTCACGCATCCGGACGAGGTCCGCGGGGTGGCTCAGCAGATCCTGGTCCATCACCGGATGCACATCGGGGTCCGCGGAGGCCAGGCGCAGCACGCCGCGCGAGAACTGCTGGTTCGCCCAGAGACAGAGCAGGCCGGGACCGCCCGCGGTGTGGCCGCCGCCTGCGCCGCCCCAGGTTCCGCCGGTGCCTTCCGCGACGAGATGCGAGTCGCCGGGGTCCGGCAGGGCGAGCGTCTGGTTGATCGAGGCGATCATCATGTCGTTCTCACCCGCTCCCTCCAGTCCGGAGGAGTAGCGCAGACAGCAGTTGGTCTGCCGGGCATCGACATCGGGATGCCTCCCGGGCCGGGCGTACAGCCAGAACAGCGCCAGAGGATGTTCCTGCATCCCCTCACCGACCGGGAGCGCCGCCACCGGGCCGTCCGGCCCGATACCGGACCGCAGCAGGATCGCCGGAGAGTGCACCGCTCCGGCGCAGAGGACAACGTGCTGGGCACGGACTTCCGTCCAGTCGTTCCCCCGGCGCAGCCGCACCCCAACGGCCCTGCCGCCCTCGACGAGCACCGTGTCCACCGTCGCGCAGCCGAACACTCGCAGGTTGGGGCGCTGTCGGGCCGGCTCGAGGTAACCGTCGTTGGTCGTGACCCGCGCACCGTCGCGGGAGCTGATGGCGTACGGCGAGACGCCGGTCCCCGCCGGCCCGTTGTGGTCGTCACACCAGGCATGGCCATGTCCCAGCGCGGCCTCGGCGAGCGCGTGGTCGGCAGGGCCCCAGTCCTCGCGGCCGAGCCGCTGCACCGGTATGGGTCCGTGATCGCCGTGGTGAGGGCGGTCACCGAAGTCCGCGTCGCTCTCCATGCGTCGCAGGTACGTCAGCATGTCCGCGTACGACCAGCCGGGACAGCCGTACGCCGCCCACCGGTCGTAGTCGTCCGGCATGGCCCGCAAGGCGATCATGCCGTTGACCGACGACGATCCGCCGAGACCCCGTCCGCGCACATGCGGCCGCGGCGCCTGGGCGCGGCTGCGCCGTGACGTAAGACCCGGCCACTGGAACTCCGCGCAGGCCGTCCCGTCCAACGCCCGCCAGCCGTTCATACTGCGCAACTGCGGTGGAGCGTCGGCGGACCGCCAGTCGCGCCCCGCCTCCAGCAGCACGACCTCGCTGGCCGGATCCTCGCTCAGACGCGCCGCCAGCACGCTCCCGGCACTGCCACCACCGACGACCGCCCAGTCGGCCTCCACTGTCGGCGTCATGGTGCCCCCACCTCCATCCACACGCTGGACATCGTCACCTCGTCGAGCGAAGGATCCGTCAACTGGGTGGACATGCGCGGCTCCCCTTGGTGCGACGCTGCGCGTGGTCGGTCGGGTCGGACAGCCGTAAGGGTCGTCGTCCCACGGCGACCCGGGCGCCGGATCGCCCACCCAAGACAGAGATTGAACTAACTTCAATTCTGCGGAGAGCGTACTGCCCCGAACGGAAGAGCGGCAAGGCTCGTGACGGACATTGACATGCCGCGTGTGACCACCACGCGCCCCGCGCGGAAAACGTGTCGGCCGCGCAAGCCGACTGACCACCGACAGCGACCACGGTGGACCTTCGCCGTCGTCGTCCCCTCCATCAGCGGCCACGCGGAAAGAGCTCAGCGTTTCGAGTTCGGCACCGTTCCGGGGCTGAGGGCATGACGCCCCTTCACGCGGCAGGCCAGTGTGATACGGCCCGGTGGCGGCGGTGCGGCTCACCGATGGCAGTGCCGTCGGCGATGTCGAAGGCGGCGAACAGGCTGGTGTTCACTCAGCCGTGAACGGCGTTGAGGACGGCGGCCAGCTTTCCTGGAGCGCTGATCATTGCCATGTGGCCAGCGTCGAGATCGATGACCTCCGCCCGGAGCAGCGCGATGGATCGCTGCTGGAATTCCTCGACGTAACACTGGTCCCGGGTGAGGTGCACATACGTCCGCGGGATGTCCCGTCGGTAGCCTCTCAGGTTCACGGGCTCGCTCAGCAGAGCGGCCGAATCGTCGGCCAGTCGGCTCAGAGCTGACGCGGCGGTCGCCTCGTCCATGTCGTTGCACAGCATCGCGACAGCACCCACGCGGGCCTGGTGGTAGACCCCAGCGGTGATGGACTGCTCGACCAGGTCACGCACGCCGGGATCAATCTGGTCGAGTACCCGGGCCCCGTCGGGAGGCACGACGGCCGACACGAGGACGACCTGCCGGATTCGTTCGGGTATGCGGTCGAGGACGAGCGGCACGGTGACTCCCGCGAAGGAGTGGCCGACCAGCACCACGTCCCGCAAGTCCTTCGCCTCGACGTCCTCGCGGACGGCGTCGGCGCAGTCCGCGAGGGTGACCGTGCCGAGTGCGACGTCAGCCCTCGTCCCGCGCCCCGGAAGGTCGACTGCCAGCACTTCGGCGCTCAAGTAAGGAATCAACTCGTCCCAGCAGTCCGCGCCGAAACCGGCACCGTGAATGAGAACGAAAGACATACGCGACCTCCCAGGCCATAACGGCAACTTTAACTGAATTCAGATCGCCCTCCTAGGGTTTCTGATGGCCGGCCCCGTGACGTGAACGCCGCGAAGAAATTCCTGGCCGCCGGACGGGCAGCGTCGGTCCGTGGAGCCGGCCGGCGTGTGCGGACGAGCATCATGCGTGGGGCGGTCGGCCTTACGGCACCAACGCGATGCCCCCGTCGACGCGCAGATCGATTCCGTTGATGTAGCCGGCCGGCGGACTGGCGAGAAACGCGACCGCTGCCGAGATATCCGCCGCGGTGCCGAGCCTGCCCGTCGGGTTCGGGGCGTACTCCGCCACCACCAGCGGTTCCAGCTCCGTCCATTGCTCCGGCCAGCCTCGCGCGGCCGCCCCGTCCTCGAACATCTGCCGCATGCCGTCCGTGACGATGACACCGGGGCTCACGGTGTTCGCGGTGATGCCGGATCCGGCCAGATGCCGGGCCAGGCTGGTCGTCATGTTGACCACCGCCGCCTTCGCCGCCGAATACTCGACCATGTTCGGCAACGGAGTCGTCGCGGCCCGGCTGCCCACATTGACCACCCTCCCCCAGCCGCGCTCGCGCATCTGGGGCACCAGGGCCCGGATCATCCGCACCGCGGACACGACGTTCCCGTTCACCGCGTCCAGCCACAGCGTCGGCTCGGCGGTGTCCCAGTCATGCTCGGCGAAGGGGCCGGCGTTGTTGACCAATATCTCCACGCCCCACTCCCGGGCCCGCTCGGCCACCGTCTCCGCGGCAGCGTCATCAGCGAGGTCCCCCAGCACGACGTCCACCACCCCGCCAACGGCACGGAGCCGCTCCGCGACGTCGCCGACACGCGCGGGGTCGCGACCGTGCACCAGCACGGCGCACCCCTCGCCGACCAGCCGCCGGGCCACCGCGGCACCGATACCGCCGCTGCTCCCCGTCACCATCGCCCGTCGTCCCGCAAGCTCCAGGTCCATACTCCGCACGCTAGACCACGCCTGTGACAACGGCGCCGGCGAAGAGGACCGCGAGGGTGGGAGCGCTCCCAACCCGCCACTGTAACTGGCACACGACAAGCCGGGAAGGCCAACCGCCGTCTTGGTGAGGGACGTTGACGCTCCTGAAAGCGCTTGCTAATTTTCCGACTCGCATTGCCGCACCGTCACCCGTCACATCCCGTTCACCTCTGGGCTCTGACGATGGGGAATGGTCAGCAATCGCTCTCATGTGCTGTCTGTCGTCTCCACGGCAGCTCCCCCACATCAGGAGGTCTCAGCGCCATGAAGCACTCTCGGACGCTCCCTCGCACCCTCGTCGCCGCGGCGGCGGCCCTGATCGCGTCGGCGGGTCTGCTCGCCGTCCATCCGCCCGCCTCACGGGCGCAATCCGCCTCCTTCGACGCCGACGACTTGTTCGTGTCGCCGAAGGGCAGTGCCGACGCCCCCGGGACGGAGTCCTCTCCGACCACGCTCGCCTCGGCGATCACCCGTATCACCCCGGGCGGCACGATCTACGTACGCGGCGGGGCCTACAACCTCTCGCAGACGGTCACCATCGCACCGGGCAACAACGGCACGTCGAGCGCCCGCAAGGAGCTGGCCGCCTACCCCGGCGAGACCCCGGTGCTGAACTTCTCGGCCATGAGCGAGGATTCGGCGAACCGCGGGCTCGCCCTCAACGGGTCGTTCTGGCGCGTCTCCGGCATCACCGTCGAACGCGCCGGTGACAACGGAATCTTCGTCGGTGGCAGCAACAACGTCATCGAGCGCACGGTGACCCGCTTCAACCGTGACACCGGGCTCCAGATCTCCCGCATCGCCTCCAGCACCCCGCAGAACCAGTGGCCGTCGAACAACCTCGTCGTGAGCTCGGAGTCGCATGACAACGCCGACTCCGACGGCGAGGACGCCGATGGATTCGCCGCGAAGCTCACGGTCGGCTCCGGGAACGTGTTCCGCTACGACGTGTCCCACAACAACATCGACGACGGCTGGGACCTCTACACCAAGAAGGACACCGGCCCCATCGGCCCGGTGACCATCGAGGACTCCCTCGCCTACGGCAACGGCACCCTCTCGGACGGCACCCAGAACTCCAACGGCGACCGCAACGGCTACAAGCTCGGCGGCTCGGACATCGCCGTCGACCACGTCATCCGGCGGAGCATCGCCTACCACAACGGCAAGCACGGCTTCACCTACAACAGCAACCCCGGCCATATGTCGGTGTCGGGCAACGTCGGCATCGACAACGGGCAGCGCAACTTCTCGTTCGACGGCGGCACTTCGGTGTTCCGGGACAACGCCTCGTGCCGCGCCGGCAGCAGCGGGACGAAGGACCGCATCATCGGTGACGCCGACGGTTCGAACCAGTTCTGGTCCGGGACGAACGGATCCCGGTGCTCGTCCTACGCCGGCGCGCTGAAGTGGTCCTTCGCCGCGGACGGCAGCCTCCGCGTGAGCTTCGGCGGCCAGGCCCCAGGGCGTTCCTGATGACTCTTGGACACCGCCCCCTTCCCGTCGGCAGCGGTCGTCCGCGTTCAGCGCGTCACAGCGGACCTTGGCCATCGCGAAGTTGAGTGTCTGTCATATTTTGCCGTCGGAGCCCTTGTGAGAGGTACCCACCTTCATTACTTTCCAGTAAGTGGCGCCCGACGACGACAGACCCCCACCCCCGATGGAGTGACCATGGCTCCCGAGCACCGTGGCTCCACCCGAATGCTGCTCTCCCTTGCCGCCGCCGTGGCGCTGGCCGTGACCGGTTCCACGGCGGCCAGCGCCTCCGCACAGCCGAAGTCGGCCGGCCTGCGGGAGGTGATGTTCGTGGGCAACAACTGGGACGGCACCGCCGACGTCATCAAATCCACCGGCGACTTGGCCAGGATCGGCCGGATCAACGTCATACCGGACAAGGACCAGCGGCTCACCGAGATCTACCTCAACCCCATCAAGCTCGCCTTCTTCCTGGGGATCCGGCTGGGGCCGGGTGAAGGACACGACCAGTTCGTGGACGACATGTACTCGACCCCTGACGGCTCGGCCATCGTCGTCTCCCGGCCCAGCTTCGCCGATGTGGTCTCGATCGACGTGGCGACGGGCAAGGTCAACTGGCGCTTCCCCGTGTCGGGGTTCCGCGCGGACCACATGGCCGTGTCCCCCGACGGCAAACGCGTCGCGGTGTCGGCTTCGACGTCGAACACGGTGCATGTCCTCGACATCGTGACGGGGAAGCAGCTCGGTTCGTTCTCCGCCGGTGACAAGCCCCATGAGAACGTCTTCACCGACGGCGGCAAGTATCTCTGGAACATGTCGATCGGCGAGGTCAACACCGACCTGGATGATCCGTCGATGGACTGGACGAAGGGCGACCGGCACATCACCGTGGTCGACGCGACCACATATCGGCAGGTCAAGGTCATCGACATGCGCGAACGGCTCGACGCCTTCGGCCGCAAGGACCTGTCCGACGCCGTCCGGCCCGTCGCCTTCACCCCCGACGAGTCCAAGCTCTACTTCCAGGTCTCCTTCTTCAACGGGTTCCTGGAGTACGACGTGGCCAAGGACAAGATCACCCGCGCGAAGACCCTCCCGAAGAACCCTGAGACCAGCGAGGACCGCACCACCTGGGTCAACGACTCCCGCCACCACGGCCTGTCGATGAGCCCCGACGGCAAGAAGCTGTGCGTGGCCGGAACGATGGACGACTACGCGACCGTCGTGGACCGGGAATCGCTCCAGGAGGGCCCCCTGGTGCCGACCTCGAAGCCGTACTGGGCGACGGTGAGCGGCGACGGCACCGCGTGCGTCGTCTCCGAGAGCGGTGCCGACCGGGTCACCGCGATCGACTTCGCGACGGGCGAGAAGACCGCGTCCGTGTCGGTGGGCGACCACCCGCAGCGGGTGCGCATCGGCCATGTGGCCGCCGACTGGACGGGACCGTCGGGCTCGTAGCCGACGCGGACTCGGCGATCGACGGCGACGCGGAAGGCTAGCGGGAGCGGTCCTCGACGCGAACCACGGACGCGACCCTCAGGTCTGCTCCTGCCCCGCATCGGAGGTGTCCGGAACGCCGACGGCAGAGGTGCCGGGATCGGCGGACTGCTCGGCCAGTGTGGCGGCCCAGGTGGCCGACCAGTCGACGAGGGGGCTGAGCGCGGTGCGAGCCTCCCGTCCCAGCGCGGTGAGGGCGTAGTGGCCATCTGGGGTTTGGTGCACCAGACGTGCCTCGATCAGCTCGACGAGGCGTTGACGCAGCACGCTGGAGGACATGTTGCCGCAGCGTCCCCGGAGAGCGCGGAAACCCAGGCTGCCTTCGTGCAGCTCCCACACCACTCGCAGGCTCCATCGCCGGCCGAACAGATCGAGCGCGGCCATGAGAGGGCGTCCGGTGGTCGAGCCACGCACCGGCCGTCCTGGTGTCGGTGCAACCATCGCGGTCCTCCTGCCCTCCCGTAGATCCACAGCCCCTGGTGTTTCGGTTTCCGAAACATTAACATCGCCCGGTGATTCGGAAACCGAACCGCTCCAATGTGTGGAGGGCAGCATGACAGCATTCACCACACCTCTGTGTCGGCAGTTGGGGATCGAGGTGCCGGTGGTGCAGGCGCCCATCGGGTCTGCGGTCACGACGGACCTGGTGGCCGCGGTGGCGGACGCCGGCGGCCTCGGCACCCTTGCTCTGACGTGGGTGACCGCGGAAGAGGCGGTGCGCCGGATCCGGGAGGTTCGGCGGTCGACGCCGAGGCCCTTCGCCGTGAACTTGGTGCTGGACTTCCCCGTCGACGAACTTCTGGACGCCTGCCTGGCGGAGAGCGTGCCGGTCATCTCGACGTTCTGGGGCGATCCCTCGGCCGTCGCCGGACGTGTGCACTCGGCCGGCGCCGTTCACCTCCACACCGTCGGTTCCGTCGCCGAGGCCGAAGCCGCCGTTGCCGCGGGTGTCGATGTGATCGTGGCCCAGGGGTGTGAGGCAGGCGGCCATGTGCGCGGCGAGACCACCACGATGGCGCTCGTGCCCGCGGTCGTGGACGCTGTGTACCCGGTGCACGTCATCGCGGCGGGCGGCATCGCCGACGGGCGCGGGCTCGCGGCCGTACTGGCTCTCGGGGCCCAGGCGGGATGGCTGGGCACCCGATTCCTGACGGCATGCGAGGCCGCCACGCACGAGGTCTACCGCCAAGCCGTCATCCGGGCGGCGCCGCAGGAAGCCGTGCACACCCGGTGCTTCGACGGAGGCTGGCCAGGCGCACCGCATCGTGCGCTGCGCAACTCCACGCTCAGCGCCTGGGAGGCCGCGGACCGTCCCGCCGCGCCGCATCGCCCCGGAGAAGGCACCGTGGTGGCCCGCGGCGCCGACGGACGGGCTTGGCCGCGCTACGCGGACATGGTGCCCGTGCCCGGCATGTCGGGCGACCTGGAGGCTCTCGCCCTCTACGCGGGCCAGACCGCCGGGCTCGTCCACGACGTCGTCCCGGCGGGCCGCATCGTGGCCGACATCGCCGCTCGAGCCGCGGCCCTGATGCGGACGCCGACACCCTGACGCTGTGTACGGCATCCGCACGGCCCCCGTGCACGGGAGTACTCCGGACTCAGACGACGCCCTGGGCGGTCATGGCCTCGGCGACACGGAGGAAGCCCGCGGCGTTGGCGCCGAGCACGTAGTCGTCGGCGTCACCGCCGTAGGTCTCCGCGGTGGCGCGGCACTGCGCGTGCACCTGCCGCATGATGGTGGCGAGCTGGTCCTCGGTGCGTTCGAAGCTCCAGCTCTCGCGGGACGCGTTCTGCCGCATCTCGAGTGCGGAGGTCGCCACCCCGCCCGCGTTGGCGGCCTTGCCCGGACCGAACAAGATCCGCGCGTCGCGGAAGATCTCGACCGCCTCGGGTGTGCACGGCATGTTCGCGCCCTCGGCCACGGCCAGCACACCGTTCTTCGTCAGCGCGGTGGCGTCCTGCTGGTGCAGCTCGTTCTGGGTCGCGCAGGGCAGTGCGACCTCGCATGGCACGTCGAACACCGACCCCCGGGCGGAGAACCGGGCGGTCGTCTTCACCTCGGCGTAGGCGGAGATCCGCTCGCGGCGCACCTCCTTGATCTCCTTGAGCAGCTCCAGGTCGATGCCGTCCTCGTCGACCAGATAACCGGAGGAGTCGGAGCAGGCCACCACCCGTCCACCGAGGGCGTGGACCTTCTCGATGGCGTAGATGGCCACATTGCCCGATCCGGAGACCACGGCCCGCCGTCCGTCGAAGTCCTGGCCGCGCGTGGCGAGCATCTCCTGGGCGAAGAACACCGCGCCGTAGCCGGTGGCCTCGGTACGGGCGTGCGATCCGCCCCAGCCGACCGGCTTCCCGGTCAGCACGCCGGACTCATGGCGGTTGGTGATCCGCTTGTACTGGCCGAAGAGGTAGCCGATCTCACGGCCGCCGACTCCGATGTCCCCGGCGGGCACATCCGTGTGCTCGCCCAGATGACGGTACAGCTCCGTCATGAACGCCTGGCAGAAGCGCATGACCTCGCCGTCCGAGCGGCCCTTGGGATCGAAGTCCGAGCCGCCCTTGCCACCGCCGATCGCCATGCCGGTCAGCGCGTTCTTGAAGATCTGCTCGAAACCCAGGAACTTGACGATGCCGAGGTTGACACTGGGGTGGAACCGCAGGCCGCCCTTGTACGGGCCGAGTGCACTGTTGAACTCCACCCGGAAGCCTCGGTTGACCTGTACCGTCCCCTGATCGTCCACCCACGGGACCCGGAACATCAGCTGCCGTTCGGGCTCGCAGAGCCGTTCCACGATCCTGGCGTGCAGATACTCCGGGTGGGCCTGGAGCACGGGTCCTATGGCCTGGAGGACCTCGTGTGCCGCCTGGTGGAACTCCGTTTCCGCGGGATCCCGGCGGTGGAGATTGCCGTAGACGGCCTCGAGGTAGGCACTGACGTCCATGTGCGCTGTTCTCTCCGTTCGCATGCGTGCCGGCCGGGCGCCGGCACGAGCCGTGCTTCAGGCGCGGGAAGTGCGCCGACAGCGTACTTCAGCCGGTGTCGCCGTTCAGTGGGGAAGAGACCAGACCTGACTCCTCCGGCGCGCCGTGCCGGGCCGCCGACCACCCGATCAGGGCTCCGCGCAGTGCGCCCATGAGGCGGGTGGCGGCCTCGTCCTCGGTTCGTCCGCTCTTGATGAGGTCGAGGATGTCCCGCGGGTCGAACAGCGCGTTCCACAGATACAGGGCCTCGTCGCCCAGGTCTCCGAGGCCGAGCTCCTCCGCGGTCTGCCGCAGTGGTTCGGTGAGCGCCTCGGCCTGCGGGGTGAGGTAGCCGGTGCCCTCGCGAAGCCGTTCGAGGTAGCCGCGGTGCGAGCGCATCTGCGCCATCGCGCCGCCGTGTTCGAGGACCAGGGACACCCAGTACCGCGACACCGCGTCGAGCTTGCACATGCCCCGGGTCGTCTGGGCGGCGCTGAAGTCCCGAAGTTCGGAGCCCACTTGGGCGCGGAAGGCGTGCAGGACCTCCTCCACGGAGGAGAAGTGGCGGTAGGCGGTCGCGGTGGACACCTCGGCGTGCTTGGCGATCTCCGCGAGGCTGACCGGGGTGGGCGAGTTCTCGAAGAGCCGTGCCGCCGCCCTGATGAGGTGCCTGCGGTTGCGCTCGGTGTCACTGCGCATGGGACGACTCCTCCTCGTGTCCGGAACGGCGTTCATCGCAGGGCGGCGAGGCCGTCGGCCAGCCTGCGGACACCCTCGATGATGGACCGCGGGCCGGCCGCGTACGACAGGCGCAGATGCCCCTCGCCCCGGGCCCCGAACTCGCTTCCGGGACGGACGGCGACACCGTGCGCGCGCAGGGCCGCCACGACATCGGCGGAGGGCAGGTCGAGGTCGTACCGCGGGAACTGGTAGAAGGCACCCTCGGGCACGCTGAGGGTGAGACCGGGGATCGAGGCCAGTTCCCCGCGCATGATCTCGCGGCGTTCCTCGTAGGCGGCGCGCATCCGGACGACGTCATCCGCACAGTTTTCCACCGCGACGAGCGCGGCGTCCTGGACAAAGGTGTTCACGGACCCGTTGAAGGTGTTGTGGACGCGTGCGGCCGCCTGGATGAGGGGCGAAGGACCCCAGAGGTAGCCCACCCGCCAGCCGGTCATCGCGTAACTCTTGGAGAAGGTCTGGCAGTAGACGGTCCGCTCGCGCAGCCCGTCGACGGAGACCGCGGACGTGAAGGGCCGCCCGGTGTAATCCAGGTCGGAGTACGCCTCGTCGGAGACGACGATCGTGGAGGTGCCGTCGAGCAGCTCGGCGAGCGCGGAGAGTTCCTCGCGGCCGTGGACGATCCCGGTCGGGTTCACGGGGTTGCAGAAGACGAAGAGCCTGGCGTCGTCAAGGGCGTCGGCGAGCCGGTCGAGATCCCAGTGCAGGTCCGGGCCGAGCGGGACGGGGTCGAGGACACCCCCGGCCATGGCGACGAGGTCGGCGTAGAGGGAGTAGGTGGGGTCGGGGACGACCACCTTGTCGCCGGGGTTGACGAGGGAGAGGATCGAGGCGGCGAGGCCGGCGGTCCCGCCCTGGGTGATCAGGATGTCGGCGGCGGAGACGGGCGCTCCGGCGGTGGCGGCGAGCTTCCCGGCCAGCGCTTCCCGCAGGGCCGGTTCGCCGAGCAGGGGCGAGTAGTGGGTCCGCCCGGCGCGCAGCGAGGCGTGGGCCGCCTCGGTCACCAACGGGGGCGTGTCGAAGTCGGGTTCGCCCATGGCGAGGGAGACGAGGTCGGCCCGGGACTGCGGCTGCTGTGTCCGGCGGGACGCGGCCGCGATCCGGGCTACGGCGTCGGCGGTGGCGAACCGGGGCGGCTGCGTGGTGACGGTGGGCGGCATGCGCTCCTCCTGGTGGCGGGTGGTCAGGCCGGCGGTGCGGCGTCGGCGGGCGCTCCGGCCCAGCGGCTGATCTCGAGGTCGTCGGAGGTGTCGCGCTGCCGGGTGGGGGCCACGACGATCTCCTGGAGGACGACGCGCTGGGGAAGGGTGACGGCGAGGCGGATGGCCTCGGCCACGTCTTCCGGCCGCACCATGGTGGCGCGCTCCTCCGGCTCCGGAGGCCGGGCGCGGTTGTCGAGGATGGGGGTGTCCGCCTCCCCGGGCAGCACGGTGATCGCTCGCAGCCCCTGGTTGCGGAAGGTGTTGTGCAGGAAGGTCATGAAGTTGCGGGCCCCGGCCTTGGCCGCGCCGTAGGCGGCGCCGCCCAGCAGGTTGGGGTTGACGGCGGCGAGCGAGGAGACGGTGACGATCGTCCCGGTGCCACGGCCGAGCATGTCGGGCAGGACGGCCTGGGTGAGCTGGAAGACCGCGGTGAGGTTCACCTCGAGGACCTGGCGCCACTCGTCGTGCGGGAGCCACTGCGGGTTGAGCACCGACGAGGCGCTCCCCGCGTTGTTGACGAGGATGTCGATCGGGCCGAGCTCGGCATGGACCCGCTCGACGACGCGGGTGACGTCCTCGGCGCGGGTGACGTCCGCCGCGAGGGGAAGGGCGGTGCCGCCCTCGGCGCGGATCGTGTCCGCGACGGTGTCGAGGACCCGCTGCCTGCGGCCGAGCAGCACGACCGTGGCGCCGTCGCGGGCCAGCAGCCGGGCGGTCTCGAGGCCCATCCCGCTGCCCGCTCCCGTGATGAGCGCGATCCTGCCGGCCGACGCTGTCACCGCTCCTCCTCCATGATTCATTTGCGACTCCCATTTCAAGTGAGAATATCTTCTCATTTAGTCCGCGACAAGGGTTCCATGAAACCGAGGGCGCCGAACGCCTCGGCGGCGGCCCGCCCGAGGGCCCTGACCTCCGCCGCGCGCCGCGCGAACTGCCGCAGCGAGCACTCCCGGTCGATCCAGCGGAACCGCAGTTCCCGGCCGGGGCCGGCCTGCCCGAGCATCGGCAGGGAGGCGCGGGCGGCGACGCCGACGATCGGATAGCCCGCCGTCAGGCTCCGATAGCGGCCGAGCACGATCAGCTCGTCCGCGTGCGGGATCTGTAGCGCCCCGATGGGCACCCCGTGCGAGACGATCTCGGCGTCGGTGTCCGGGTGCAGTACGGGGCCGTCGAGCCGGAGCCCGACGTGGTTGGAGCGAGGGGTGACGACATACGCCGACTCCTCGACCACTTCGCGGATGCCGGGGATCGCGTGGCCGCCGTGACCGGCGACGACGTCGATGACCCAGGGGCCGTCGTCGAAGCGGGGCACGGGGACAGGGAGCCGGAACAGCGGCGGATCGAAGTGACGGCGGCCGAATCCGCCGAACCCCGTCTCCAGCAGTACCCGCGAGCCCGGGGCAAGGGTCTGCCCGAATCCCATCCGGGCGTCCGGGGCCGCGCTGCCCAGCAGCGTCCGCGCGGTCATTGCGCCGTTCACGGCCAGATAGACGCGGGCTCCCCGGTTCATGTCGCCGCGGACCCGTATCTCGTGCCCGGCGGGAACGACCAGCGGCGACCAGCCCTCGACGGGCCCGCCCGCGACGGTGATCCGGGCGGGAGCGCCGGTCACGGCGGCCAGGACGTCCTCGTCGGGC
Organism: Streptomyces sp. 5-10; assembly: GCF_014712245.1. Lineage (NCBI taxonomy): Bacteria > Bacillati > Actinomycetota > Actinomycetes > Kitasatosporales > Streptomycetaceae > Streptomyces > Streptomyces sp. 5-10. The sequence continues at coordinate 14,657 of NZ_JACVYG010000068.1, read as the reverse complement.
ACGAGCGCCAGCTCGCCTCCGAGACTCTCGATCAGGGTCGCGCCCGGAGCGTTGCCCACCAGGAGGTTCGCGACCGTTGCCGAGTGCTGGTCGGCGGCGCCACCGGTGGGCACCCCACGGCGTTCGGTGTCGCGTCGGCCGAGGTCCTGGAACGTGGTGCTCCAGCCGGTGCCGGTGATCTCGAGTGCCACGGTCTTCATACGCCCTCCCCCGTCGGCCGCGGGAAACCGGCGTTCAGCGCCTCGGCTTCGTCCCGTGTGACGGGCACGAAGCGCACGATGTCACCCGTCCCGAACGCGGCGGGTTCCGGGCGGGAGATGTCGACGATGGTGTGCGGGGTGCGGCCGACGACCCGCCAGCCGGTCGGTCCCGGGAACGGCTGGATGATCGCGTTGGTACCGGCGACCATGACGGCTCCGGGGGCGACGTCGGTCCGTGGCTCGGCACGGCGGCGCACCGGCCCGGGTACCTTCAGACCGTCCATCATCGGGGCCATCGCCGCGCCGAGGAGGGCGACGGTGAAGGTGGACTCCGCGATCGCCTCGACGACCTCGGAAGGCGAGAGTCCCAGTTCTTCTGCGACGGAGACCAGGTCGGGACCGTTGTCGTGGTCGAAGACGACGGGGATCGCGAAGGTCCGCACGGCTCGCCCGCCGTCCACGGGGCCCGACGGGGACGGCGCCCACCGCGCCACCAGACGAGCCGCGTACTCCACGTGCTGGGGTGCGGTCCGCAGCGGATCGAACTCGATGAGCAGGGATTCGAGACCGGATACGACGTCGAGCACACCGTGCGGGCGGTGTGCCAGGAACCGGTCGCGGAAGGCGACGATCGCGGCTCTGCGGATGGACTGGTCGGCGTGGGGGATGGTCACCATCACCGCCGAGTCCCCGAAGGGTTCGACGGTGACGGCGCCGTACTGTGCTGTGGTCATCTCCTGGTGCGCCCGGCGTCAGCCCGCGAGCGCGGCCTCCGCCTTCTGTGCCTTCTCCGCCAGGACGTCCCGCAGTCCGGTGACCCGTATGTCGGCGGCGTCGAGCGCCGCCCGCACGGCGGTGCCGTTCTCCAGCACGGTCGGGTGGTCACCGTGCAGGAGCAGGACATCCGCGTCATGACCGAGGGGGACCACATTGCCGTTGACCGAGCGGACGGTGCCCTCCTGGACGACCTGGGCGGAGCGCCGACCGATGAGTTCGGGATCGTAGATCAGGCCGCCCTCGTGCGAGCGGGGCACCGGCATGCCGTCGTCGCCGTAACCGCGGTCAGCCAGGAAGACATAGCCGACCTCGAGGCCGCGCTTGCGGGACTCCTCGGCGAGCAGGCCGCGCTGGCAGATGACGATGTAGTCGGTGTTGTACGCCGCGATCGCGTCGGTGATGGCCCGGGCGTGCTTGGCGTCGGTCTGGGCGATGGAGCCCATCCGGCCGTGCGGGGCCACATGGCTGATGGTGCCGCCGTGCACCCGGGCGAACGCGTCGAGCGCGCCGAGCTGGTAGAGGACGTCCGTGCGGATCTCCGCCTCGGTGGCCTCGATGAGCCGGCGGCCGAAGCCGACGAGGTCCGGGTAGCCGGGGTGGGCGCCCAGCTCGATGCCCCGCTCGACACAGTCGGCGACGGTGCGGTCCATGATGCGCGGGTCACCGGCGTGGAAGCCGCACGCGATGTTCGAGGAGGTGACGAGGGTGAGCAGGGCGGCGTCGTCGCCGATCGTGTAGTTGCCGAAGCTCTCGCCGAGGTCGGCGACGACGGCCACGGAGTTGTTTCCCATGAGGTGTCTCCTGAGGTAGGGGCGGGCGCCGAGTGGGATGCCGCCGGGTGGCTCAGTGGCCGGCGAGGGGCCGGCCCTTGGTCTCGCGTACGAAGGCGACGGTGGCCAAGGTGATCAGAGCGGTGAGGATGGAGGCGAAGGCGGGGATCATGTTGGAGCCGGTCGATTCGATCAGCTCGGTCATCACCAGGGGGGCGCTGCCGCCGAAGATGATGGTCGAGACGGAGAACCCGATGCTGTAGGCGGAGTAGCGCACGCTGGTCGGGAACATCTCGGCAAGCACGGTGTGCACGACGGCGGCGTGCCCGGAGAAGGCGATCGCCAGCACGATGGTGCCGATGCAGGCAAGCCCGAACTCGCCCGTGGTGAGCAGCCGGAACATGGGGTACGAGACGGCGGCCATGGCCACGGCCGAGCCTGCGAGGACGGGTTTGCGGCCGATCCGGTCCGACAGACGGGCCATCAGCGGGATGCATACGGCGATGGCGATCAGGCTGAAGGCCGTGACCGTGAGAGCGCGCAGCATGGAGAAGTTGTGCTGGCCGAGCGATGTCTTCAGGTACGTCGGCATGTAGACGAAGAGCAGGTAGTAGCCGGGGCCGTTGAGCGCGGGGAGGAAGATGGTCAGCCCGATCGCCTTCAGGTGGCGCGGTGAACTCAAGGCTTCCCGCAGCGGGTTGCGCGCGACCGTCCGCTGTTCGCGCAGCGCCTCGAAATGAGGGGTCTCCTCCAGCCGGCGGCGGATGTAGAAGCCGATGTACCCGAGCGGGACGGCCAGGAGGAACGGCAGACGCCAGCCCCATGAGGTCATCGAGTCGTCGCCGAGCGCGGTGATGAGGATGGCGGAGAAGGCACTGCCGAACATCAGGGCAATGAACGAGCCCACGGCGATGAAACTCATCATGTAGTTGCGGCGCGCGTCGGGGGCGTACTCCCCGACGAAGGACATCGCGCCGGCCACCTCGCCACCTGCCGAGAAGCCCTGGAGCACCCGCAGCAGGACCAGGAGGACGGGCGCCGCGACGCCGATGACCGAGTGGGAGGGGATCAGTCCGATCGCCGCGGTCGCCGTACTGATGAGGACCAGCAGGGCGGCCAGGAGGGACTTCCGGCCGATTCTGTCACCGAGGTATCCGCAGATGACACTGCCGAACGGACGGGCGGCAAAGCTGATCAGAAAGCCGACGTTGGTGAGGAGGAGGCCGCCGGCCTCGGCCTCCCCCATGATGTCGATCGCGAGATAGGTGACGAGCAGGCCGTAGATGCCGTAGTCGTACCACTCGACGAAGGACCCGATCGCGCCCGCGAAGGTGGCCCTGCGCACCACCTTGTCATCGGCGGAGACGACGTCGGCAGCTGCGGTATCGAACTGGCCCGGCACCGCCTCGCGGCGGGCTGATGTGGTGTCAAGCCGATCTGACGCTGTCATACGCGTTCACTTTCGGTGTCGCGGACTCCGGGAAGGGTGTCCTGAAGAAGGATCGTGAGCTGAGCCTGGTAGCCGCCAGCAGCCGCGGTGTTGCCGAGGCGCGCCCCTGCGCTGTGGTCCGGCGGTGACGGCGGTGACGGCGCCTCGGGAGAGTTGGGTGGCTTCTGGATGTTCAGGAACCCGTCCGTCCAGGGCTCGCGGTGGTCCGTGCCGGACCGCTCGTCGCGACGGTTCCAAGGTGCGACTCGAATCGCGAATGAGAATAGATTCGCATTCTTGGGGCGGTCAAGGGTCCGCATTGCCCCCACGTTAACCTTTCGCTTCCATCACACTTCCGTCCCGAATTGTCGGAGTTGCCCGGCCGATCGAGGCCGCCTCCGGTAGCGCACTCCCCCACGCCGACCCTTGCCCCGCGGCGCGGACCGATGCAGACTGACACCCACTGAAACGCGAAAGCTTTCGCATTTTCTGTGCCGTATGGCACCGTCGCCGGCGCGCCTCATCCCTCGCGCCGGACACCATCCGAAGGAGCCCGCGATGACTCAGGACAACGTGCGCGTAGCGCCCCCGTGGGAACGCGTCGACGGTCAGCTGCTGGACCGGTTCCGCGCCCACTCCGTGGCCAACCTCGGCGACGCGCTCGACCGGCTGAACATCGTGGACGGCGGCATCGCACCTGTCTGGCAGGGCGCCAAGGCCGTCGGAACCGCCCTTCCGGTCCTGACCGTCGCCGGGGACAACAAAGCGGTGATCGCGGCGCTCGAGCACATACGCCACGGCGACATCCTCGTCATCAACGCCTTCGGCCACGACGGCCGCGCCGTCATCGGGGACAACCTCGCCCAGCGCTTCGCCGCGTACGGGGCCGTCGGCGCGGTCGTCGACGGCTACGTACGCGACGCCGCGATCATCGAGGAACTCGGCGTCCCCGTCTTCGCCCGGGGGCTCACCCCCGCCGGCCCGTTCAAGAACGGGCCCGGTGCCATCGGCGAACCAGTCGCCATCGGCGGCGTCGTGGTGAACCCCGGAGACATCGTCGCGGCCGACGGCGACGGCGTCATCGTCATCCCGCCGCACCGGGCCCAGGAAGCGCTGACGTCGGTGCGGGAGATCGTCGCCCGCGAGGCCGCACTGGACGCCGAGGTCGACGCGCTGCGGAACGCGGGCGTCCGATGACCGGCGGGAACCAGGCGGGAGACCGCCTCAACCAGGCGGGAGGCCGCCTCCGGGTCGCGGTCGCCGCCCCGCTGTCCGAGGAGAACCGCGCCCGCGTCAGGGAGCTGGAGCCGCGGATCGACCTCGTCGTCGACCACGATCTGCTGCCCCCGATGCGCTGGCCCGCCGACTTCGCGGGGGATCCGGCCTGGCGGCGCGGGCCCGCGCGGCAGCGCGCCTACGAGGAGGCCATCGACTCCGCCGACGCCCTGTACGGCATCCCCGACGTGGACCCGGCCGCCCTGGCGCGAGCCGTCCGGGCCAATCCGGGCCTGCGCTGGGTGCACACCATGGCCGCGGGCGGGGGCAGCCAGGTCAAGGCCGCCGGGCTGCGTCCCGACGAACTCGACCGTGTCCTCTTCACCACCTCGGCCGGGGTCCACGGACGCCCGCTCGCGGAGTTCGCCGTCTTCGGCGTGCTCGCGGGAGCCAAGGACCTGCCCCGCCTCGGCCGCCAGCAGCGTGACCGGGAGTGGAGCGGCCGCTGGACGATGGGGCAGGTCAGCCGCCAGACCGTGCTCGTCCTCGGCCTCGGCGGGATCGGCCGGGCCGTCGCCGAAGCACTCCGGGCACTGGGCGCGACGGTCATCGGCACGAGCCGGAGAGACGTCGCCGTCCCCGGTGTCTCCGCCGTGGTCCACCCCGACCGCATCGCCGAGGTGGCACCGGCCGTGGACGCCGTCGTGAACACGCTCCCCGGCACCGAGGCGACCGAGCACCTCCTCGGCGAGCGGTTCTTCGCCGCCCTGCGGCCCGGGGCCTGCCTCGTCAACGTCGGCCGCGGCAGCGTCGTCGACGAGGCCGCCCTGGCCCGGGCCCTCGACTCCGGCCGGGTCGGCTTCGCCGCGCTGGACGTGTTCGAGACGGAGCCTCTGCCGGCCGACAGTCCCCTGTGGGACCACGAGCGGGTGCTGGTGAGCCCGCACACCGCCGCGCTCGACGCGGCGGAGGACCGTCTCATCGCCGAACTCTTCGCCGCCAACGCCACCCGGCTGCTCGACGGACACGAGCTGATCAACCGTGTCAACACCGTCGAGTTCTACTGACCGGGAGGCCGTCCCGCGCCCGGCCTCCCCAGGACCCGGACGGCCTCCCCCGGACCCGGACCCCCGGCTCAGTCCGGCAGTCCCCACGGCTTCGCGTCGCCGACGGCCGGTACGTCGCGCGGACGCAGATCCGGGTGGCTGCCGCGCGGGGTGACCACGGCCGTCTCGTCCCGGCCGAGCGGGATCTCGATACGGCCGGGTCCCGTCTCCCGGTACCGCAGCCGACGGCCGTGCTCGTCCCGTACGTCGATGGCGCCGGCGATGCCGTGCTGGAGCACCAGCGGCGCACCCGCCTCGCTGTGCACCCGCACCCACCGGGTCCTGCCGCCGGCGCGGTCCGCGTCGACGAGGAACGCGCCCTGGGCGCGCAGGGCCTGGAACGAGACATCGGGCCAGCGCCGTGAGACGGAGGGGAAGACCCGCACGACGCCGCCATGGCTCTGCATCCCCATGTCGAGGATCGACTGGGCCGTGGTCAGCGGGCTTTCGATGCCCAGGTTGGTGTCCTCCGCGTACATGGTGTTCGCGGTCATGTAGCAGTCCATGTAGGACTCGTCGAAGAGGTTCCCGGTGAAGGCGGTGAGGAAGTCGAGGGCGTCCTCGGGCCGTTCCATCCGCGAGGCCATGGAGGAGGCCGCCGCGTAGCTGTATCCCGCCCAGAGGCTGCGGTCCTCGGTCCAGTGGTCGAACGTGGTGCGCATGATGTCCCGGTCGGCCGGCCGGTCCCAGGTGAGCTCGTGCAGCGGGTACAGCCACAGCATGTGGGAGAAGTGGCGGTGGGAGTCGGCGAGTGGAACGCTGGCGCCGATCAGGACGCCGTCCGCGCCGCGCGGGTAGTCGACCAGACGCCGCAGGATCTCCCGCCAGCGCCCGGCGCGCGGGTTGTCGGTGCGGAGGATGCGCAGGCAGTCGAGGAGCGTGGCGCAGCCCCAGCGGAGCAGGGAGAGGTCATAGGTGCAGTCCACCGCGTCCGCGTACTCCGGGGACCGGGTGAGCGGCAGATGCAGCTTGCCGTCACCGCCCTCGTAGAGGAAGTGGTCGTAGAAGTTCACCGCCTTGACCAGGATCGGGTAGAGGACGTCGCGCACGATGCGGATGTCCATGGTGTGGCGGTAGCTGAGCCAGACATTGTGCATGGCCCAGATGAGATTGCCGTTGTTGTCGGTCTTGGTGGAGGTGCCGGGGACGCCGACGGTGTGGGCGCCGGGGCGCAGCGTCCAGTCGGAAGGGTGGGACAGGGCGTAGATCTCTTCGTTCGGGATCTCGGGCGGGAGGGACAGCGGCAGGTTCTTCTCGAAGTTCTTGAAGGTGGAGGTGACGGAGTCGAGTTCGAGGTGGTTGGAGCCCTGGATCAGCCAGGTGGCGATCTGGACGTTGAGGTTCCACCAGACCGCGGTCCAGCTGCCGCCGGTCTCCGGGTACCACGGCCCCCATTCGGACATCGAGGGCCCGTCGGCGCGGGTGGCGCAGGCGGCCTTGTAGAGCTGGATCCAGTAGAAGTGCTGAAGGCGCTTGTCGGGTACGGAGAGCAGGCTGCGCTGGTAGTAGCGGTGCCACCAGGCGCGGTGCTCGCGCACCAGGTCGTCCGGGTCCTCGGCCAGGGTACGCGCCACCTCGGCCACGGCGCGTTCGGTGGTCTTCGAGAGATCGCCGGGGTGGCGGTAGACGATATGCGCGGCGAGCAGTCTGCCGGTGCCGACTCGACGTTCCCGCCAGGCGGTGGTCCAGCCGCCACCGGCGATCAACGGCTGTTCGACGTAGTGGGTGTCGCCCGTGGAGCCGGTGCGGGGGTCGGGGTTGCCGGTGTAGTCGGCGGGCTTACCCTTCGTCCGGGGCGAGGTGGCGGACATCCATGTGAACGACCAGGCCGCGCTCTCCTCCCCCGCGCTGGGGTGGGTGGAGATCAGCAGCGCGGTGCGGGCGTTGTGCACCAGCATGGTGAAGCGGACGCTGCCCCGGGTGGTGGTGACGGTGCCGCGCAGCTCGGCGTCCCACAGGTCGAGGGTCCAGTCGATCCCCGTCACCTCGCCTGCCAGCGTGAGGTCGAAGTGGCCTATGGGCAGCCGTGAGTAGCCGTACGTGGCGGCCCACTGGGGCCGCTGGTCCTGTACCTGATTGTGGCTGACCATCACCTTCACGGAGTTGGCCGTGGCGCCCCGGTAGACGTTCACCCCGAGCAGACCGTTGGCCAGGAAGGGGCCGTCCTTCCAGTCGCCGGGCATCCGCCGCCAGCGCGGCGCCGCGGCCCTGGCCAGCCGTTCGGCCAGGCTCCCCGACCCGCCGGGCCCCCGGGGCGCGGCCCAGGCGGTACCGGACCCGGTCAGCGACCCTCCGGCACCGAGCGCGACCGCCGAGCCGGCTACGGCCGCCGAGCCGATCACTCCTCTTCGAGAGATCCCGTTCCCTGTTGTCGGGGTCACGTATGTGCCTCCCATATCCGGTGGTGAACTACCCGGCATGGTGCAGGCCGATGAGGTTCAGGGGAAGACCTCCGACGTATCAGAATTCAGAAGAGGCCATATCCGCAGGTGAGTTGAGGCCGCTCAGCGACATCGAGGCGATGGAGGACGCCAACCAACCGATGTATGGCCGCGACTCACCCCCGTGAGCCGGCGAACGGGTGGGGCAGACCGCACCCGGTTCGGTGTCAGGGGCCTACATGAAGGTGGGAGGCCCAGAGGTCCGGCCTGTCGGGGTGGGCACGACGGAGTTCCGCGGTGGCCGTGTGCAGGGCTTGGGCGGCGTGGTCGGGGCCATGGGCCGCGATGATGGTGTAGAAGTGGTCGGCGATGTCGGCCGCCGCCAGGTCGTCGATGCGCCAGTGGGTGCCGATGACATGGCGGAAGCCCGCCAGGTGGAAGGCGGCGGTGATGTGCAGGGCTTCGTCGGCGCCGAGGAAGAGGACATCGCTGGTGGCGCAGGCTGACAGGTAGGCGAGGTCGGCGTCCAGGCCGAACGGCAGATCTCTCGGGGTGAGTGGCTGGTCATGGAGGAACAGGCGGCTGCGGGTGGGTTCACGGGTGTCGGCTTGCGCATGGCAGGCGAAATGGATGATCCGGGTGCTGGGCAGGGCCGTCAGGACGGCGTCGCGGGTGGCTTGCTCGTTGTGCAGGACCGTGGCCGAGAGCAGCCGGGAGAGGCTGTTCGCCTCGGACGCGGCACCCGGCAGTGAAGCCTGGCCGGGAGTTCTGCTCATGGCCACCACGAGGGCCTTGCCCGGGGAGGCGGGGCGCCGGCGCTCGGCGGGCAGGGACCGGACGGTGGGCAGATACGAGGACACCGCTCTGTCCATGACACCGTCGTGGCCGTCGCCCGCAGCGTGCAGGGGGAAGAGCGACATCACCCCCACCGGGCACCACCAGAGGCGGGACCCCTGCCACCCCGCGGCCTTCAGCGCCTCCAGTACGGGGCGGGCGACCGTGTACCAGAGCCAGGCGAGGACGTCGAGGACGTCCTCCCAGGCGCCGGAGGCAAGAGCCATCTTGAGAGCTTTGTGCCGGGCCCTGGCCTTGTGGAGCCTGAGGCCGGGCAGGGCGACGGGGTGGACACCCGACGGAGTGACGAGCAACGCCAGACCGCCGGTCTCGATCGCGCTGACCGTGACGATCGGGCCACGGGTGGCGTTACGGCACAGGTGGCGGGCGGTGGTGGCCCGAGTGCCGCGCCATCCCGGCGTCGGCGCGGTGTCGGCGAGGATGCCGCGCGCCTTCTCCAGGAGTTCCAGGGCCCGATCAGGGCGGTTGGCCGCGACGGCGGCGTCGGCTGCCTTCGCGCCCAGGCCGGCGTGGACGGACAGCATGAACTCACGGTCCTCGTGGTGGGGGCTGCTCAGGCCGACCTCGGGCAGCAGCTCGACGGCTGCCTCGAAGGCCGACAGCCTCTCCTCGGGATTCACCGTGGAAAGCGACGCCAGCTCAGTCTGCTCCAGACTGATCCGCATCCGGTATCTGGCCGAGAGAGCGGGGAGGGCGCGCGCCTCGGCGAGCGCCGCCCTGGCGCGGTCGAGATCGGTGGTGTCGCCGGTGCCGCCGAAGCGCAGCCGGCGGGCGCCGCTGAGATCGAGCAGGATGCCCGCCCGCTGTTGGGCGGGGGCGAGCTCCAAGGCGCGTTCGCCCGCGGCGATGGACTCGTCGAGGTCGGTGGTGTCCCGTGTCAGTTCGTACCGGTACCCGAGGGCGGCGGCGAGCAGCGCAACCGGCAGGTAGCGGTCGGGTGCGTCGTTGACGGCTTCCCGGAACCGGTCGATCGCCTCGGGCAGGGCATCTCGCTCACCGCGCAGGGCGAAGCGCGTCATGTGGACTCTGCCGAGCCCGCACAGGAAATTCGGGCGGCGACGCGCGTCGGTCGCGGCCACGAGGTCAAGCGCGGCGCGGCCGTTGTCGACCGCGCTGTCCAGGTCCCCGAGCGAGCCCATCCGTCGGTACCAGTGCATCTGGGCCTGGCTGAGTGAGTACAGGGCGTCCGCCCGGGAGAAGTCGTCATCTTCGGGGAGTTTGCGCAGTACGCGTTTCCTCAGGGCGAGGACTGTGAAGAGGTGCTCGCTGTCCTCCGTGCGCTCGTACTGGGCGAATGCGATGTCGGACTGGAGAGCGGTGATCTGGAGCTCACGGGTCAGGCACAGGGTGGCCTCGAGGATCGCTGCCGCGGCCCGGTCGAGGTCGTCGCCGGAGTGTGTCGTGTGGTAGCGCGCGAAGTACAGCGAGGCGATCTGCCACTTGATGAGCGGGTAGTCCTGGTGGTTCCGCTGGACCAGCTCCTCAGCCTGCTCGGCCCGGGCGATCGCCTCGGTCACGATGCCGGGGTCCCGGGCGGTGGCGGACCAGAGGCTGAGGGCGCGCGACAGGACCAGCAGCCGGGTCGGCAGCTGCGGGCCGGGGAACTCGACCGAATCCTGAAGGAAGCCAATGGCGCGGCGCAGGTCCGCGGTGTCCGGGTCGCGCAGGAACCGCTGATAGAGCTTCTCGCCGAAGGAGAAGAGGAGGGAGCATCCGATGGCGTCGCGCGCCGAGGTATGGGCGTATGCGGCCAGTTCCTCCGCGCACCGGAGCGCCGCCTCGTGATCCTCCGCGTTCCCCGTCGCCTCATAGCGTTCTTCCAGCGCCAGGAGGAGCTCATGACAGGTGGCGAGGCGGTCCCGGTGGCCCTGCGGGACAAGGCCCGCGCGTGCCGCGGCGACGGCCTGGTCGAGGTGGGCGGTGTCGCCGCGCCGGGCGGCCAGCAGCCGCAGCGACCTCCGCAGGGCCCGCTCCCGCTCCTCGCGCTGCGGATGGCCGTCCTCGGTGGCCATGACGATGCGTTGCCAGGCGAACGCCGCACGCTCGGCACGTGCGGGATCGGGTGAGCTGCGGGCGTTCTCACGCAGCCGTTCCGCCTCGCAGACGCCGTAGTCGGCGAGGAAGGGGAGCATGTCGGGCGGCAGGGCCATGTCCTCGTACAGCAGACAGGGCATGAGCGCCTGGATGGCCATGAGCATGTCGGTTCGCTCATGCGCCGCGAGATAGCGGTAGAAGGAGAAGACGCCCAGTACCCGGGACGATTCGGTGTCCTCGTCGTCCCAATCCCGCCGGGCGTCCGAGAAGGGCTTTGCCATCTCGTCCGCGAGGGTGAGCCCGACGTCGCCGGTCTCGGTCACCCGATTGACACAGGCGGTGAGTTCCTGTAGTACGCGAGGGTCCATCAGTTCGTCTCCGGTGACGTCCGGTCACCCGCTCACGGCGCGCTGACGGCGGGTGAGGTCCACGAACGTGTGGGCTCCGAGAAGGAACGCCGGTACCAGCGTTACCACGAGGAGCGGGTGAGGTATACGGATCAACAGGGCGATCGCCCCCAGACTCAGGCTCAGCGCCGAGGTGACCGAGCGCCGCAGGACGAGCGGCAGGAGGCACAGCAGGAGGCAGGCGGCGCCCCCGATACGTACCGGCCATCCATGCCAGATGCCGGGCGCCGACACCGATACCGGGATGGCGAGCAGGACGGCCATGCCGAGCCAGGCGTCGCGGCGGATCGCGCGGTCGAGAAAGGTGGCCCTGACCAGCCAGGCGAGTTCCCCCACAATGCCGGCCGCACAGACGGCGAGGACCGTCCAGCGGCCGCCGGTCAGCTGCCCTCGTGGCACGCAGATGACGAGCAGCCCGGCGAGCAGCGCGATGATCCCCGCGTGGTAGAAGCCGCGTGCCATGTTCGCCCAGCGCTGGGCCTGCCGCAGATGGCTCTCCTGCATACCGATCAGGAACGGGCTGGGAGTCCCGTCGGTCTCCTCGCCCGGGAACCACTCCCGAAGGTCGCCCGGGGTGCACATATAGCGTCGTGCCCATGCCGTCGCCTGAATGGTTGCGATCTGCAGCAGACCGGACAGGACGAACAGAGCCAGGGCGGCGTTCGGCCATCGGCTGACACCCGCGGGGCCCGGGGCCGACTGAAGCGCCACCACCGCGAGCGTGAAGCTCCCCCCGGCGAGCAGCGGGGCGGCGAACCCGCCGACCGCCTGGATGCTGTCCAGGTAGCCCATCGGGACGGGTGGCCGCCAGCTCATGTGCCGGTCGCTCTCGGGCACTCCGCGGTGTGATCGCCGTCGACCCCGCCGCAGGAGCAGGAGTAGCCGCGCCCGGCGATGCCCCGGACCTCGGAGACCGCGCGCTCGAAGGTGATCCGGGGCGACGGCAGGGCCAGCACGCCCGCCACCGCCGAGCCGAGGGCGATCAGGTCTGCCGTCTCCGGCACCACGATCAGCATGCGGAGGTCGCCCGGCCCGACCGGCATCACCGCGACGAGGTCCGCGCCGAACCGCGCGAGAGCGGTACCGACCAGCTCCCTGTCGGGCGGTTCGGTCTGCTGCCACGTCCCGCGCAACCGTACTATCAATTCTTCCCGCACCGGGCCATCATGCCCGTGCCATGCCCCGGGGATTCACGGAACCGAGGACAGAGCCTCGTTCAGCCGGACGGCCCGCCGGACACTCCACGCCCGCGTCATGTGTTGTCCAGGCCCTGTCAATTCGGCCTACGGGATGGCTCTCTAGGTTCAGGGCCGTGTGACCCCGCCGTCGGCCGGCGGCGGGGTACGGTCACGGCACTCCTTGGAGCCAGAGTGAAACGTCGCACCCTCCTGCGCGCCGCCGTCATCGGCGGCTCCTCGGCAGCTTTCGGCGGAACCCTGTGGCGCGGCGCCGCGTACGCCGCACCGGCACAGCCGGGCGCCGGCCCGTACGGGGCGCTCGGTTCGCCGGACGCCAACGGCGTACGGCTTCCGGCCGGGTTCACCAGCCGGGTGATCGCCCGTTCGCGGCAGACGGTCGCCGGCACCTCGTACACCTGGCACGACGCCCCGGACGGCGGGGCCTGTTACGCCGACGGCAGCGGCTGGATCTACGTCTCCAACTCGGAGATCAACCCGTCGGGCGGGGCGAGCGCGGTGGCGTTCTCCTCGGCCGGGGCGGTCACGGGCGCGTACCGCGTCCTCTCCGGTACCCGGCAGAACTGCGCCGGAGGCAAGACCCCGTGGAACACCTGGCTGTCCTGTGAGGAGGTCGACCGGGGCTATGTGTACGAGACCGATCCGTGGGGCGTGAAGACCGCAGTGCGGCGCGACGCGATGGGCCGCTTCAAGCACGAGGCGGCGGCGGCCGATCCCGTCCGCCGGACCGTCTATATGACCGAGGACGTCACGGACGGGTGCTTCTACCGTTTCACGCCGACGACGTGGGGTGACCTGTCCTCCGGCAAGCTGGAGGTCATGGTCGCCGGTTCCGGCACCAGCGGCCCCGTCACCTGGGCGACCGTGCCGGACCCGACCGGCGCCACCGCCACCCGCAACCAGGTGTCCGGGGCCAAGCGGTTCAACGGTGGCGAAGGGTGCTACTACGCGAACGAGACCTGCTGGTTCACCACCAAGGGCGACAACCGGGTGTGGCAGTACGACGCGGCCGCCCAGACGATCGAACTGGCCTATGACGATTCGCTGGTGACCGGCGGCACGGCCCCGCTGACCGGCGTGGACAACGTGACCGGGGCGTCCTCCGGCGATCTGTACGTGGCCGAGGACGGCGGGAACATGGAGATCTGCGTCATCACCCCGGACGACGTGGTGGCCCCGTTCCTGCGCGTCGATGGCCAGTCGGGCTCGGAGATCACCGGCCCGGCGTTCTCACCGGACGGCAGGCGGCTGTACTTCTCCAGCCAGCGCGGCACCAGCGGCAGCTCGTCGGGCGGCATCACCTACGAGGTGACGGGGCCGTTCCGCGGCTGACGGCCCGCGGTGCACCGGAGCCGGGGCCGCCGCCGGTCGAGGGCCCGGCGGCGGATCCGGCCCACTCCGCTCATCGAGCGGACGCTGCCCCATCGCCCGTCACTGTGCGTCGGTCACCGTGACCGGGTCGTCGTTCCTGAGCTCTTGCACAAGCTGTTTGACCTTGGCCTTGTCCCACTGGAGGTTGCCGCCGACGCTGCCGGAGATCGGCATGTTGATCGACTTGCCGTCGCTGCCGGTGACGTCCCGCATGGCGAAGAACATCTTGGCCAGGTAGTAGGGGTTCATGTCCTTGTCGACGATGAGGGTGTCGAGTCCGGCGCCCATGGTGGGGTAGAGCTTGAAGGGGTTCAGGAGCGTGCCGGGCGTCGCGGTCTGGTCGGCCAGCGCGGAGAGGAACTTCTGCTGGTTCTTGGTGCGCTCCAGGTCGCTGGTGGCGAACGCGTGCCGGGTGCGGACGAACGCGAGTGCCTGCCGGCCGTTCAGCGTCTGCTCGCCCGCCTCGAAGTCGGCGCCGGACCACTTGTCCTTGAAGCCCTTGTCGAGGTTCATGTCGACGCCGCCGATGGAGTCCACGATGTTGGCGAAGCCGGAGAACCCGACCTCCGCGTAGTGGTCGATGTGCAGGCCGGTGTTGTACTCGACGGTGCGGACCAGCAGCTGTGGGCCGTCGATGGAGTACGTGGCGTTCAGCTTGTTGTCGCCCAGCGGGCCCTTGAGGCGTCCGGACTCGGAGCCGCGGAACTTCGGGATGGTCACGTTCGAGTCGCGCGGCAGCGATATGAGTGTCGGGCCGGACGCGCCGTCGTGCAGGATCATCATCGAGTCCGTGCGCTTGCCGTCGGCGGAGCCCGTGTGCAGGTCCTTCTTCTGCTGGTCGGACATGCCCTCGCGGCTGTCGGATCCCACGATCAGATAGTTGGTGCCCCGTTATGTTTTTCGCGGTCCCGCAAGG